>JBFFZG010000277.1:0-6363 GCA_041568735.1 Promineifilaceae bacterium (SeqCode) | reverse complement strand
GACCGTCTCCCCGCTGTGGGTGACGGGAACCATCATGGATGGGACGTGATTTTCCGGCAGAAGGCCGAGATAGTCCCGGTAATCGTAGCGGCCGGCTCCGACGAGCAGCAGATATCTGGGAGCCGGTGGGGTCCAGTGGGTGACGGCGTAATCGACAAAGCGGCGGAGACTTTCCGGGGATGACTCCCCTTCGCCAAAATGGTCGTAGATTTCGCCGGCCAGGGCGACGGTCACGGCCAATCCCTGTTCTTCCCGGGCTTTTACCAGGGGAGTGAGGGCGGGGGCCAGCCCATCGGTCGTGATGATGATCAGGTCGGCCCGGTTGGCCCGGTCAGTTAGCATGGTCGTCCGGGCGGGGCGAAGGGCGGCCGGCGCCGGGAAGTTTTCCGGCGCGGCAGCGATCAGGGTCTGCCCGGACCCGGCGGTAAAGGCCACGCGGCCGTCCTGATAGGCAAAGTCGGTCAGCAGGAGCGGGCGGTCCGGTTGGGTGACGTCGAAGATCATGGGTTCCGTGGAAAAGCCGCCCATGAAGAAGGGGCCAGCGGCAGGAATAAAACCGACTGGGGATTCACCGGCTTCGGCTGGCGCCTGGAAATCGATTTCGACCCAATCGATCTGGATAATGTCGACGAAAGCGCCCCCTTCTCCCCGATTATCGAATTCGAGCACATTGGATCCATTCTGGAGTGTACCGGCCGGGATGGCCGCTTCGGCCAGAAAATGGGTCTGTCCCTCCCAGCTGATCGTGCCGAGGGAGCGGCCGTTGAGCCGGAGCTCGAAATCGTGGTCGGGATCGATATTGGGGTCGTGCGATTGGCCGTAGAGGTGGAGCCGGATCTCGCCGGAGCCGTCGGCCACGGCCGGCAGATCGAACGTGGTCTCGAAGGTCTGCTGGACGTGCAGGGTGTGCCAGAACCAGGTGTCGGGGAAATCGGCATGGTAGGCGGCGCTGGCGTAGACCTGGTTTTCTTCCAGGTGAATCGACCGCCGGACGGGCGTTGGGCCTGTGGGGGTCGCGGGGGTTACCGGTTCGGGCTGGATGAGCGGCTGGCTGCCGGCCGGCGGCTCGAGGGAGAGGCGGTAGGGACGGGCACGGGAGTAGATGCTTTCTGAACCCTGGCCGTAGAAATAGAGCCGGTTCCCGCGAATGAGAACCGGGACTGGCTGGCCGAAGCTGGTGAGCGTAAAACTGGCCGGCTCCCAGCTGTCCAGCCGCAGGCCGGCCGCCTGCACCAGATCGAGACTCAGGGAGACGATTCCATCCATCTCGATATCGATGAAGAGATCGGTGGTGGATCTTTCGACAGCTGCCGTGGCCGGCTGTCCGAGCCGCCAGAAATAGTAGCCGGCGACCAGGGCACCGGCGGCAAAGAGGAGCATGGCCCCGGCAATGATTACCCTGCGCGTCATGGGCGGATCAGGCCGAACGGCGCTGGAAGAGAATCAGCGCACCGGCAATGCCGGCGACAAATATCAGGAGTGACGCCAGGAAGCTTCCCCAGAGAATCAGGCGGCCAGTGCCGGCGGCCTCGCTGCGGCTGGCCTCGGCGGCCGGTATTGCCGGGGCGGCCGCCGGTTCGCTGCTGCCGCCCAGCGGCTGGACACTGGCCGGATCGATCATGGTGCCGGCCGGCTGGTTTTCAAAAATCAGGGGTTCCGGGGGAACGTAGCTTTCCAGCTGCCCCTGGGCGGCCGGGTCGACGACTGGAGTGGACCCGCCTTCCGGGGAGGGATAGCCCTCCTGCGCCTGGGCTACCGCGACCCCGGGTAAACCCCCCGTTGTTGCCGCGGCCGGATCCGTTGAGCCGGTCGTCCCATCGCTGCCGTTTGGCTGGCTGCTGGTCGTGACACCGGATGGAATGCCGATGGGCGCGGCCGTGGGCTGTGGTTGGGCGGAGCTGGAGCCAGGGCTCGAAAGCGTCGGCCTGGGGGTGGGCGTGGCGCCTCCGGTCGATCCGCCGCCGGATCCACCGCTGCCGGGTATTGGTGTGGGGGTCGAGGAGGCCTGGCGGGTGGGGGTCGCCGTCGCCCGGCTGCTGCCGCTTCCACCCTGCCTGCCGCCGATTCCAGAGGAATTGCCTGTCCCATTGCCGTCTTCGTCGACGACGATGGTGAAGCTTTCTTTCAGAATCTGGAGGTTGCTCGTGTCGACTTCGTAAAGAAAGTAGGTATAGGTCGTCTTGTCGAGGACATTTTCGTCCTCAACCGCGTAGGCGGCGCCGATGGCATCGCCGGCCGCCGGAATGAAGGTCACTTCCTCGTTATCGAGAAAGACGGGAATCTGCACCGGGCCGCTGCCGCTGTCTCGTTTGATCAGAAAGCCAGCGGTGTCGCTTTCGGAGCCGGTGGCCCATTCCAGGCGGACGGCGGGACCGATCAGAACCCGTCCGCGGAAATAGATCAGCTCGACGGCAGCCTGCGCGGCCGGCAGGCCGATGGCGAGCAGCCCGAACAGGAAGATCAAGCGGATCGTGTTTCGCCGGAAAATTTTCATCGAAGTCATGAAGTTAACTGGTTCCATTTTATCAGCGATTGATGATCGGCAGGTAAAGCGTCTGTTTTTTCTTATAGACCTGCATGGCCGGATCCCCCTGCAGAGTGAACGCATAGAGTTCGGATTTGTCGAACCCCTCCAGGTCATATTGAGTTTTAGCGTACTTGACCACGTCCCCGATGGCGGAATACCCGACCGAAAACAGGCCGAGATAGAAATGTTTGGCCAGGATATCGTGTTCGAAGGGGAAGCCGAGGCCGGTTGAAGACCAGTGGGCAGCCGAGCCGCGGTTGTCCTGACGCATCAGGGTTTCGCTCAGTGAATCCCAGCCCGGGTAGGCGAAGTTGCCATCGAGGCAATCCATGCTCAGACTGATGAAGGGTCTGTCCAGGTTGTTGAGCGGATCGGGTGTCTGTTTGACCAGGCTGCTGGTGAGCAGCTGATTGCCGGACCAGGAATCGATCGACCCATGGCCGCGGTAGTTGACCATGGCCACCCCACTGTTCATTTTGGCGATCATGGCCGCCTGGACGGGATCGGGATTTTGTTTGGGTCCCGTGTAGCCAACGACAATTTTATCGTAGCTATCGGGAATATTGACCAGCATCTGGTTGACGTCGCCCAGAAAGTCATCCCCGGGGTTTTTGTTTTCATCATGGATAAAAAGCAGGTCGTTGTGCCAGTCCTGGGGATTCTGGAGATTGAGTTCGTAGCGGATGATCTTATTGACCGCATAGGCAGCTTCGGCCGCGGTGCGGGCGGAAATACGGCCGATCGCGATATCGGGCCGGAGATCGCCGCCGGACAGGAGCGTGTAAGCGTGATCGCTGGGAATCAAGCCCTGGAATCGGTCCTCAAAGGCATAGTTGAAGGGCATCAGGGCTTCGTTTTTGAGAGTCCAGTTGCTGCGGCCGACCTGCACACCGGGGGCGTTCCCTTCATCGCATTGCGTGCAGGGCAGCCCCCGCGGGTTGTACTGGCCGTCGCCGAGCAGCACGACATAGCCGGGCGGGCTGGTCCAATCGTCGAAGGCGTGCTGCAGATAAGCTTTAATCGCCTGCGGCGTGGGGAAGCCGTAGCCGTACTGGTTGAAGACATCGCTGGCGGTGATGACATGGGTCGTCAGCCCGCTGGCTGCCGCCCGGTGGCTGGCCAGGGTATTGGCCGGCGTAATCAGGGAGGCCGGGGCGATGGCCACCCAGTCCGCCCGGCCGCCGGCCGGTTCGATATTGGGGACGGAGTATTTGGCGATCTGGGGTTTTTTGGCGGCCGGGTCGGCCGCGACGAGATAGCTTTTCGTTCCTGTCTGGTTGAGACCGATGCCGAAGGTGGCATTTCCGCCGCCGCCGGAGAGATAGCGCGCACTGGTCGCTTTGGGCAGGTAGGGATCGGTGATGTCCCAGAAGGCGATCGCGGCCGGATTGGTCGTGGAGAAGCCGTTGATGCGGTAGTCGAGACTGCCGGTCCCGGTATGGCTAAAGTGGATCTGGTCCTGGATCGCCGTCAGCGAGGCCAGGTATTGGGCGGTGACATGGTTGACCAGAACGGTGACGACCTGGGCCGGATCGGTCCCGGCGGTGTGGGTATAGACCACGGTTTCGACATTCCCCGTCAGGGCCGAAACAGGGATGGTCTGGGTGAATAAAAATGGCGTTCCCCAGGAGCCGGTGCCGGTCAGAAAATTGACCGTCTTGCTGACCGGATCATTGCTGACCTGACCGGAAATGAACCCGTTCGTGGCCGGGAATAACCCGCGTCCTTCAGCGACCAGGGCTGTTGTAAAAATCGCGCTCGACCCGAGCGAGGACTGGTTGGGGAGGGAAACCGTCAGGGATTTCGTCACCGAGATGATATTGGCCGTGCGCAAAAGTTCCATCCAGTACATGGAGTCTGGATCGGTATTTTTGTTCTGCCACTGGGTCATATTAACCTTGGTCGAGGAGAAGAGGTCGTCGACTTCGGTGCGCACGACGGCCGTGTGGGTTGTGATGACTGTCGAGCCGGCGATGGCGCTGCCGGGGGTGCTGAGACGGGTGGCGGTCCCGCCGGCCCACAGCCAGTAGACATTGTCGTTGACGTATTGCTTTTCTTCCCAGCTGGCTGTGAAGGGCCAGCCGTAAAAGCGGATCTTTTCCCCGCTGTCGAAGATCGAATCCCCGTTGCCGATCCACTGGTAGGCCACATTTTTCCCCCGGTGGATCAGCTGGATGGTATTGGGATTGATTCCCGGGTTCAAGCCGGCGGCGACGAGATCGGCCCGGGTTATTTCGTATAGCCCTGTCTGGTTGAGCCTGAGCTGAAAAACATCCCGGCCGACCGGGAGGGGAATGAGCGCTTCGGGCGCGGCTTCATCGGCTGTGGTGCCGGGGCTGGCAGCGACCCGACTGGCAGGAAAAAGAGGAGTTCCGCCAAGGGCCTCGGCTGCCCAGAAGGGGAGAGCGCCGAAGAGTAGGAGGATCAATGCAAAGAGAGCGGCAGGGATGAGTCGTCTAATCGGGATCTCCATGAAATGAAAAATATCGCCTCAGATCCGGGACCGGGAATCACTCAATTTTAACCGATAAGTGGGGTCTGCAGATGAGAAAACCATAAACACAGGCAGGAAATTGGTCTCATGCCCGCTTTTTAGAGGCCCAGCAAATCATCCCCCGCCGGTCAAGCTCCGCCATGAATTGGTAGAGATCGCTGTGAATTTTCCCCGTTTCGACCTGGTGCCCAAACTGGTGGTAGAGCTCCCTTTCAATCTCGCCCAGGGAAAGGTCCCCGTTCAACAGCTGCCAGATCGACGTGCCCAGCTGATTGAGCACGCGGACCTGCCCGGCTGTCGGCGAGACGATGACCATACCGTCCCCCGTTAGCTGCCAGATCAGCTCTCCTGACCGAGTTGGAATGCCGTTCCGGTCAAATTTCATTGCCGGCGAATTTCCTTCACACCGGCCGCCAGAAGACCAAAGCCAAAGACGAAGCTGACGGCCGTTATCACCATCTGCATCCAGTCAAACTGCCGGGCCTGGCCGACGATGACATCGTGTCGTTCGCGGGTATTGTTGTACTCGACATCTTCCAGGATGTAGTAGTAGGTTTGCCCGGCTTCGACATTTTCATCGGTAAAGAGATAGGCAGCGCCGGAGGCCGGATCGGCCTGGCTCGGAATGAGCTGTGGATTGATCTGAGTAAATTCCCCGTCAGGCGATTCACTGCGAAAGATATTGAAGCCGGCCGTGTCGAATTCGCTCTCTGTTTTCCATTCGATTTCGATGGTGGCATCCCCGGTCAGGCCGGCAAACAGGATCCCTGCACCAAGGGCGAACCAGAGAAGACCCAGGACGATCAGCCAGTTAGGCGAATTGATATGCCAGGCGCGGGGGCTTTTTTCCATCGTCGTGGCCATGTCTATTTGGTTCCCACCAGCCATTTCGGCAGGCGGCCGAAGAAGCGGCGGGCCGCTCCTTCGGGTCCGTATTCGTAATTGTAATTCCGATAGTAATATTCCTCGTAGGAATAACCGCGGGTCTGGGTGGCTTTATTGAGCACTACGCCAAACGTCGCCACGCTGCTCTTTTTCAGCGTCTGAAAGGCCTGAACCAGCCCCTGGCGGGTCGTCGCCCCGATTTTTGCCACGAGAACGACGCCGTCGGCCTTTTGCGAGAGGATGGTCGCATCGGCTACCGTCAGCACTGGCGGCGTGTCGAGCACGATAATGTCGGCTTCTTTGTGCAGTTCGTTGAGGATGTTGGCCATGCGCTGGGAGTTGAGCAGTTCGGCCGGATTGGGTGGGAGCGGACCGCTGGTCATCAGCCGCAGCCCGGGCACGCGCGTGCTCTGGGTGTGGTAGCTGACCGGCGTTTCATTGTCCAGCAGGGCGGTGG
>JBFFZG010000276.1:0-6369 GCA_041568735.1 Promineifilaceae bacterium (SeqCode) | reverse complement strand
GCCGGCGCCGCGGCCGGCGCCGCCGCCTTCAGCTTCCTGCTCGGCTACCACGCCGTGCTCGGCTTCAGCAGCGCCGGCGCCATGATCCTGGCCGCCGTCCAGGGTGCCCTCTGGGGGCTCGGGGCCGGCCTGGGACGCACCTGGCTGTCGGCCAGCGAGCGGCCGTTCTGGCAGACCATTCCGCTGATCGCCCTCGGCTGCGCCGCCCTGTTTCTCATTGGCGAACGCTTCGGTGACGCCGTCGAAACCGCCCCGCTCTGGGCCGAAGCGCTCTTTGGCGGCGGGCTGCCCGCCCTCATTCTGGGTGCGGCCGCCCTGGCCGATCGCCTCCCCGGCCTGCGGCAGGGGTGGCACGGGCGGCAGGTAGGCTTCCCACAGGAAGAGCTGCCTCCCGCCCCCCGCTTGTTAATTTGATCGAGCGACCGGCCTGCGCCGGGTCACCCGATCCCAGCGCCCCGGCAGCGCCACCTGGCGTCGGGGCAGTGAGTAAACGCATGAAAAGGGAAATCTACAAAACTTTCTGGAAGCTGCCGCAGGGACTTCTCCCCCTGCTGCTCCTGATTCTCCTCCTGGGAGCGGCCGGCTGCGCGCCGGCCGCGGTGCCGGCCATCCCCATCCCCGCGGTACCCACCCTGGCACCGAAGCCGGCGGTCGTCCACCCGCCGCCGGCCCCACCCGCACCCGTGGAAAGCCGCCCCATCGGCCTGCTCAGCCCGATCGCCCGCGACGTCGAACACGGGCCGGCCGGTGCCGCACCGATCCCGGTAGAAGATCCGGTCGACCTGCAAGCCAATGACTCCGTCGCCGTCCGCCACGGCGGGGAAGCGCTGCTCGATTTCGGCAGCCGGCTGCGCATGCGCCTCTTCAATGACACCGATCTGGACGTGACAAAGGCCAGCGCCGCCTCGGAAATCCCCCTCGAGATCTTCTTCTTTCTCGAGCAGGGGGGCTTCACCGGCGAGCTGACCGGCCCCGGCGACCGGGTCACCTACAGCACCCCCAATGAGGCCACCATCCTCATCCTGGGGACCGCCTACTTCGTCATCCACGACCCCGAAACGGGCATCACCTGGGTGGGGAACTTCGGCGGCACCGTGATCGTCGACAACGGCGCGGTCAGCATCTCGCTCGAGGATCAGATGCTGATCCCGGTTCCCGGCGGCGAACCGCGGCCGATCCCCTTCACCCGGGAAGAGCTGGAAGCGCGCGGGCGGGCCAACGGATCGCTGCACCTGGCGCTGCAGGATCTGCTGGCGGCAGAAACGGATCGGATTCTGGTCGCCGAACCGGCCTGCACCACGACCGGCAATGTCTTTCTCCTCACCGGCCCGGGGGGAACGGCTGCCTACGCCCTCGTCGGCAGCCTGACCCCCGGCCATACGGTGACCGTGCTGGGTGGAAATGACCGGGGCGGCGCCCACAGCCGCTACAAGGTCCGCACGGCTGATGGGATGGAAGGGTGGCTCGTGGCTGAGTACTGCCCGCTGCTCGCGCCGGCCGATATACCCTGGACCTCCTATCCGCCGCCGTTTACGCCGCGGCCGACGGTGATTCCCGATCCTCCGACGCCAACAGCCACGGCGACCGCCGCCCCGGCCCCGACAAAAGTCCCGACCCTGCCGCCCACACCGGTGCCGCCGACGCCCGTACCGCCGACCGCAACCTGGACCCCGACGGCCGAGCCGATCGAGGTTTTGCAGGCCGATCTGACCGTCAGCTGGGCGCTCAGCCCGGAAAACCCGCTGGAGGCGATCGCCACGGTCAACATCTACCCGAGCGGCGGCCGGGATGGCTACCGCTACTTCCGGGACGGCATCGAACAGCCCGGCCCGACCTTCTCCTACCCCTGGTCGGCCTGCGCCGCCAACCCGGTCTCGTTCAAGGTCGTCTCGGGCGACGGCCAGTCAGTCGTGATCGACCGGTACGAAGAACCCCCCTGCCCGCCGCCGCCGAACCAGCCGCCCGTGGCTTTCATCGAAAGCCCGTATTCTGGCCAGGGGATTCAGCTCTCGTTCTACGACGACAACCTCGGCCTGTCCTACGCGGATGTACCCCTGATCGGCGTGGGGAATGACGAGGAAGACGGCGCGCTGCCGGCCGACGCCTTTGTCTGGACGACCGACCTGGCCGGCGTCCCCGGCGGTTACCTGGGGCAGGGGAAGTCGATCACCGGCCGCCTCTACGCCAAGCCCTGCAGCGTGCAGGACGTGCTGATCCGCCTGACCGTCACCGACAGCGCCGGCGCTCAGGCCACCGTGGAGGTGTGGATCAACCTGTTCAGCTACTGCGTGGATTAGAGACAGACTGCCCCCGGCTGGGGTCCGGGCCGGGGGGCGTACCTGAAATGAACCGCCGTCCCACGATTCGGACGGCGGTCGAGGACCATCGCAGAGTGGAGCCCACGCTCTGCGGAGGCCGGGTTTGGCGAAAACCCGGCCTCCTCTTTTTGAGGAACGGTTCAAGCGGCCCCGGCCAGGCCGGCATAGACCGGCCGGTTGATCGACGGGTAAACCGGGACAGCGCCGGTGGTTTGCGGCAGCAAACATTAAGAAATTGGACGTCTCCGGCTGCAGGGCTATCATGGAGGGGTGTCGTTTCCGGCCGGCCGCCGGCCGCATCAATTCACCTCACCCACCATGCGTTCACCCTGGGCTAACTCCGCCCTGCTCCTGATCAGCGGGCTGCTCCTCTTGAGCGGCTTCTTCGGCCTGCTGGCCGGCGAGGACCGTCGAAGCTGGGTGCTGTGGATCCACGGCGTTTCCGCCTATGCCCTGCTCGTCCTCTTCGCCTGGAAGGGGTCGATCATCCTCGATGCCCTCACCCGCAGGAACAAGTGGACCCTCCCCCGCATCGCCTTCCTGGCCACCCTGGCCCTTCTGATCCTGACCCTTCTCCTCGGGCTGGCCTGGACCTTTTTCGGCCCGCTCTACCTGGGCGGCTTCAGCCTGGTCAGTTTGCACATTTACGCCGCCGTCCCGGTCCTGATCCTCATCGCCTGGCACAGCTGGCGCATGAAATTTATCTTCCGCGTGCGGGGCGCCCTCGGCCGGCGCTGGTTTCTCGGCACCGGCTTTTCAGCCGCCCTTGGGGGTCTCTTCTGGGGGGCGGCCGGCGGGGGCAGGAGGGTCTACGCCCTGCCCGGCGCCGATCGCCGCTTTACCGGCTCTTACGAGCAGGGGAGCTTCACCGGCCGCTTTCCGGCCGTCAGCTGGATCGCCGACCGGCCGGCGCCGGTCGATCCGGACGGCTGGCGGCTGGTGGTCGACGGCGCCGTGGCGCGGCCGCTGCGCCTCGATCTGGCAGACGTGACCGGCCGGCCGGCCGTCGAACAGACCGTCCTGCTCGACTGCACCGGCGGCTGGTACACCAGCCAGGTCTGGAGCGGCCTCCGGCTGGGGGATCTGCTGCGGGAAGCGGGGGTCGATCCGGCGGCGCGCAGCCTCACCATTCGCGGCGTGACCGGCTACTGGCGCCGCTTTTCCCTGGCCGAAGCCGAAACCCTTATGCTGGCGCACACCGTGGCCGGCCGCCCGCTGCCCCACGGCCATGGGGCTCCCCTGCGGCTCGTCGCTCCCGGCCGGCGCGGCTTCGAATGGGTGAAATGGGTCACCCACATCGAGGTCGGCGCAGCTCCCGCCCTCTGGGAGCCGCCCCTCCCCCTGCGCTAAGATCCCGTTTCCAACCGGTCCAACAAAACGCCGGGAGCGGATTCACACCCGTTCCCGGCATTCTGGCCTGCGGCAGCTCCCGCTGAAGGCGGCTCAGCGCCTCACTCCAGGTCAGCGCAGGCGATGCGGGCATTAGCGGCCGTCGGATCGTGAATGACGACCGACTGCGCTTCTGGCCGCGCCGTGAAGGCATTGGCGGCCCGCCCGCTGCCGATCCCGGCCGGGTTCGCCGTAAAGCCCGGCCAGATCTCGTTGATGGCGTCGACCGGTCCGCCGACAACCTGCTGGTAGTGGCCGCCGCCGTTGTTGACACCGCAGGGGAGATTGTGCACGTGCGCCCCGTAGGTGACGCCGGGCTTCAGGCCGGTCACGTGCACGGTGACGATCGTTTTGCCGTCGGCCGTGCGCACCATCTGCGCCCGGCCGTCGACGGCGTACCCCAACCCAGGCCCTGCTGCGTAAGTCTGGAACGCTCCCTCGGTCACCTGGGCCCCCCCGGCCAGCGCCGGCAGGGTCAGAAGAAGCAGCAGCACCGTCAGCAATCCAGCCAGCACAGGCTTCCGCGGCAAAGTTGTCAACATGATCTGTCTCCTTTTAATCAACATGCAGCACCTCTCAACGATTCCTGGAATCCAGCCCACCTGCCGTCCCGCAGGCTGCCCATCCAGATGACCCCAGGTTACCCCCCCGACAATCCCGAGGTCATGGGACCGGCGTCCCTTTAGGGCGGGCGGTTGGACGTGGGAACAACCGGGTGGGGAACTGGTAAAATTGGATCGGGCGCGCAAAAAGTCGGGAGTTTTATGGAGCGGGTGGGGGGTAGAATTTTGGGGAGGTCCCCCCCCTAATTTTCCCGGAAACTGGCAGTTTCCGGGAAAATAAAGCCTCCCTTGTAATACTCATTGCAATTGATGTTAATATTCATTACAATTCTGGCATGAGCTGGATTGTCCTGACCTATTCTTTGCCCACCCGGGCCAGCAGCCCGCGGGTCACGCTGTGGCGGCGGCTGCGCCGGCTGGGAGCGGTCTCGCCAACGGGCAGCCTTTACATCCTGCCGGCACTTGATGAATGCGTCGAAGCATTCCAGTGGCTGGCCCAGGAGATTCGCCAGGCGGAAGGGGAGGCGCTGACCATGACGGTGGAGGCCTTCGATGGGCTCGAAGAAGAAGCGCTGATCGACCTCTTTAACGAAGCCCGGAGCAAAGAATATGGCGAGCTGCTCGAGCAGATTGAAGCGCTGAAGCAGGAGCTCGACCGCTGCCCCCCGGGCGAGGCGCCGGGGAACCTGGACCGGCTCCAGCGCCAGGCCGGCGAAATTCGCCAGATCGATTATTTTCACGCTCCCGACGGCGCGGCCGTGACCGCCGCCCTCGACCGGCTCGAACGCCGGCTGCAGCCCCCGGCCGTCGATCTACCCGACATTCCCTCGGCCGCCATCGATCAGCTGCGCGGCCGCCCCTGGGTGACCCGCCCCCGCCCCCACGTCGACCGGCTGGCCTGCGCCTGGTTGATCCGCCGCTATATCGATCCCCACGCAGTCATCCGCTACCGGGAGCTGCCGGCCAGCGGTGAGATCCCTTTTGACATGGCCGGGGTCCCGTTTGGCCACCAGGGATCCCTCTGCTCGTTTGAGGTGCTGCTGCGCGCCCTCGACCTCAAAGAGCCCCCTCTCCTCCTGATCGCGGAACTCGTCCATGAGCTCGACCTGCGCGACGGGCAGGTGCGGCGGCCGGAAGCGGCCGGCGTCGACGCCCTGCTGCGCGGCTGGCTGCGGGACGGGACGCCCGACGACGAGCTGGAGAACAGGGGCATCGCCCTGTTCGAGGGTCTGTTCGCCCATTTTTCCCACCAGCCCGGTGTGGATGTGACGGGGGCCGGGGCCTCGGGAAGGGCGGATGTCTGATCTGCTTGTCCAGGAAGAGCCGGCGGATCGGCCGGAAGCCGGCCACGGCATCACCTTCGCCGAGGCGCTGCGGGTCTGGATTCGGGTGGCGATCTACAGCTTCGGCGGGCCGGCCGGGCAGATCGCCGTCATGCACCGCCTCCTGGTCGAAGAAAAACGCTGGGTCGGCGAAAACCGCTTCCTGCACGCCCTCAATTACGCCATGCTCCTACCCGGTCCGGAGGCGCAGCAGCTGGCCACCTACATCGGCTGGCTCCTCCACGGCACGCGCGGCGGGCTGGTGGCCGGCACCCTCTTTGTCCTTCCCGGCTTCGCTTCGATCCTGGCCCTCAGCATCCTCTACGCCGGCTACCAGGAGGTGACCTTCGTGCAGGGGCTGTTCTTCGGCCTCAAACCGGCCGTCATGGCCGTCGTCCTCGAGGCGGTCATCCGCATCGGCCGGCGGGCGCTCAAAAACCGGGTCATGATCGCCATCGCCGCCCTGGCCTTTATCGCCATCTTTTTCTTCGACGTTCCCTTTCCCCTCATCATCCTGGCGGCCGGGCTGACCGGCTTCGTCGGCAGCCGCCTCGCCGTGGAACAGTTCGCCGTCATGCACGGTCACCAGGTCGATGAAGACGGCGAGGCCCGTCTGACCGACCGGGCGGCCGTTCGCGTCCGCCCCTCTCTGCGCCGCTCGGCCACAGTTCTGGGGCTTGGCCTCTTTTTCTGGTTCACTCCCCTCGTGGTCCTGCTGGCCTGGCTGGGGCCTGGCAACATTTTCACCGAAATCGGCTTCTTCTTCAGCAAGGCGGC
>JBFFZG010000275.1:0-6370 GCA_041568735.1 Promineifilaceae bacterium (SeqCode) | reverse complement strand
GGGGCTGCCGGACAGCCGGCCGGCGATTACCGCCCCGACCAGCAGCGTCACGACGACGTTGCCCAGGTTGATTACCTGCTGGAAAAAGGCATAAGGATTTTCCCCGGTGCCGTCCAAACCGCCGGCCAAGGTCAGACCTGTGGGAATGAGAGCCAGAATAATTCCCAGCAGAGCCGCGGGCCAGGCCACTTTTTTGGGCGGTAACGGGATCATTTTCCCCTCGAACGCAGCACGAGGGTAACTCGCTCAGGCTGCATCGATTCCCGAATCACGTTTTCGATGGCCACCACCAGATCCTCGAGCCGGACTTCATCACGGGCGGTCCGCGCGAAGTGGGCCAGCACCTGCTGGGCGTCGTATTTCTGGCGGAAAAAGCGGCGGTCGACGGCCGCCTGCACCCGCCGGCGCAAAGGATTGACCAGAGCGGCGACGAGCAGCGTGGAAATAACCAGCACAATGGGTGAATCGTTCCCTGACGTGCGCGCGATCAGGGACTGCAGAAGGGTAACGGAACCGAAATAGACGACGATGAGCACAGCCGTTACCAATCCGTACTGCAGGGTCTTGCGAATAATGACGTCGACATCCCACAGCTGCCCGCGCCACATGGCGACGCCGATCGACAGGGGTAACAGCATCCCCCCCAAGATCACAGCTTCGAGTGCCAGGGTGTTGTCCGCGCGGTTGATCGCCGGCAGAAAGGCGAGACTGGCCGCCATAAATAGAAAGAACCCAAAGACCACCCATTTCGTCTGGCGACGTTCCGCAACCGTTGAAACGCGGCGATAGCGGTAAATCTGTGCGCCAACAGCGACCAGCGGGACGCCGATCTGAATGGGTTGAGGCATCGGGACAAAGGCATTGATAAACCAGACAATCAGGGCCAGCGCAGTCCAGCGAGGCACGAAACGGCCGTTGGGGAAGAGAAAAAAGAAGGAGACGAATAGCAGCCAGCCCGCATCGTTGACGACAGTTTGGATAGTGGTCAGAGAAAAGGGTGTAATTGCCGTCAGACCAAGCGCGACAACCTCCTGCGTCATCGTCGCCCCAAAAACGACCATATAAAAAGCCACGAACCAGACAAACCAGCCTCGCTGCCGTTGACGCAACAGCAACACGGCGATTGCCAGGTGTACCGCCACAAAAATGGCGCGTACGAAAAGAGCGTAAAGGGCATAGACCAAGGGGGAAATGTGAAGAGCAGTGGTCGCCGTCCGGGCCATTCCCACCAGAGCGGACGCACCGGAGAGCGTCGTAATAGCCTGGAAGGCCAGCGGAATGCCCAGCAGAAAAGACAGGACCAGGATGCCGGCCGTCAGGGTCCACAGGCCGAGCATGACGATTCGAAAACGCCCGTTGACCATCACACACCTCGCTAAACGCTTCTCTTGCTAACGCTTTTCAGCCAGATGACCACCTTTTCCGGCCGCATCGTCTCTCGCATGACCCGCTCGAGTCCCTCCGTTACCGCCTCGAGGGTCATTTCCACCTGGGCCGTCCGGCCAAATTGGGCGAGTACCTGCTGCGCGTCGTACTTCTGCCGGAAAAAGCGGCGGTCGACGGCCGCCTGCACCCGCCGTTGCAGCGGGCTGAACAGGGCGGCGATGGCCAGGGTCGAGAGGACGATGGCCAGCGGCGACTGGCTGCCGGTCAGCTGTTCGGTCAGCCGCTGCAGCAGGACGACGCTGCCGAAGTAGACCGCCGCCAGCACGGCCGTCACGACCGAATAGACGACCGTTTTGCGGATGATGATGTCAATATCGTAGAGGCGGTAGCGCAGGATGGCGATCGCGGTCGCCGCCGGAATACTGGCCAGACTCAGGGCAAATGGGATGTCACCAAGCAGAGGGAACAGCGAGCCCAGGTAGCTCAGCGGAATGATGCTGACCGCGAAGAGAAACCACTTCATCTGCTGGCGCTCGACATCACGCGAACGGCGGAAACGCACGACGACGGCCGCCAGCGCAGCGGCCTGACCGGCGAAAATACCCGCAAAAAAGACGGAAGCCAGCGGGTGTTCGAAGGGCGAGGTCAACCCGGGTATCCCGATCGGATTGGCGATCTGAAAGGGGGTAACCATCCCGGTGAGTGTCTCCCGGAATGCGCCGAGTACCGCCAATCCCGCGGCGGAAATTCCCGGAATCCAGGCCGGAATCGTCCAGCGGCGGGAGGGCAGGCGCCCATCCGGAAACAGGAGGGGCAGATAGATAAAAATCAGAACAATTAATGGGATCCAGTAGACTTCATTGGCCCAGACCCCCAAAATGGCCAGAAGGTTGAGCGGATTGCCGGACATCAGGACGAAGGCGGTGTAGGATTCGGCGGCCGGAAAAATAACGACAAGCCCGATCGCCGCCAGGATCCAGCCAACCGGATGGTCGGGCCGGCGGCTGATCAACAGGGCTCCCAGCAGGGAAAAGGTGAAAAAAACGATTGAAATGATCTGATCTGAAAGCGAGATGCGGCCAGTTAACCGGTATTCAACCCAGATTCCGAAACCGAGACAGAGCAAGAACAGGAGGGGGATCCCCAGTGCAGCCAGGCGGGTGATTTGCCGAAAGGGGGTCGGTGCGTTCATCGATTCAATCCTGCCGCTCGCGCAGCCAGAGAAAGGCCTGCTGCGGCCGAATGGTTTCATTGACGACCTGCTCCAGGGCCTGACGCAGCAGCGCCAGATCGGTTTCATCGCGGGCGGTTCGGGCGAAGCGAGCCAGCACTTGCTGCGCATCGTACTTCTGCCGGAAAAAGCGGCGGTCGACGGCCGCCTGCACCCGGCGGCGCAGCGGGCTGAAGAGGGCGGCGATGCCCAGGGTCGACAGGACGATGGCCAGCGGCGACTGGCCGCCGGCCAGCTGTTCGGTCAGCTGCTGCAGCAGGACGACGCTGCCGAAATAGACGACCGCCAGCACGGCCGTCACCACCGTATAGACAACCGTCCGGCGAATAATCAGGTCGATGTCGTACAGCCGGTAGCGCAGAATGGCGATGCCGATGGCCAGAGGGAAGTTTAATATCACCAGAATCAGGATCAGATCGAATAATTCCCCGAAGAGGCTGGACATCAATTCGTCGTTCATGAAGAGCAGCGGGACGTAATAAACCGTAAAGATTCCCCCGGCATACAGGAGCCACTTGATCTGCTGCCGCACGGCGTGGCCGGAGCGGCGGTAGCGAACGAGGAGGGAAGCTGCCGCGAGAATGGTGACAGCCGCCAGGGAGATGAGCCAGACAGGCACGAAATAGGTTTCCAGCCACTCGGCTGAGACAAAGCCCAGCGGATTGGCGATTCTCCAGCCGTCCTCCAGTGGGCCAATTTCTTCCATAAAAAAGGTCAGGCAGATAAAAAGGACGGGCAGCGCGATGATTGCCCACATTAGCCAGCGCCAGCGCGGCGAGGGGGGCCGGCCCGTGGGAAAAAGGAGCGTGACCAGGATCAGGGGAAAGATCAGCAGAAGCCACCCGGTATTGGACAGCCAGAGTAGGAAAAAATTCAGGAAGGTCGGCGGGGGGGCTGCCGTAAGGCTGTTGATATGGGCTTCAATCGGACCCAGGATGACCATGATGCCGGCCGGCACCAGGAGCAGCCAGCCGATAGGGTTCTGCGCCTGCCGGGTGACAATCAGCGCCCCGATAGCGGAGAAAATGAGTGGAAAGATCGTCCAGAGAAACCGGCCGAGCAGCGGCAGAAGCTCGAGTGTGCCGCCGGCGGCGTGCAGCTCGACCGGCAGCCGGGCCAGGTGACCCACAGCGATCAGCCCCCAGAAAATCCAGACCAGGCGACGGAATCCAGTCTGGCTCATCGACCGCCAACCTCGACAAACTCATCAGCCCGCGCGGCCGCGCAGACCACATACCAACCTGACATTCCACCCACTCCTTGTGACAGCTGATTCCGGCCTTGCTGGGCCGGATTTTGGATTGTATTTTAGGCTCCTACCGTCTGCCAATCGTTACGGCCGCCGCCTGTCGACCGGCAGCCCGCCCCGATCCAGGGGGCGAAACCACAGGCAGGCCTGCTCCGGGTGGAGCGTCTGCTCGATTACCCGCAGCAGATCGGCCTGCAGCTGGTCGAGGTTGGTCTCGTCCCGCATCGTCATGGCAAAGGCAGCCAGCGTTTCGGCCGCGTCGATCTTGTTCCGGTAGAACTGGCGATCGATAAAAAACTGCACCCGCGTGCGCAGCGGTGCGAACAGCGAGGCGATCAGGAGGGTCGAGAGAACGATGATCAGCGGCGAACTGGCCTCGAACAGCCGCTCGACCAGGCTCTGCAGCAGCAGCACGGTCAAAAAATAGATGATCGCCAGCAGCCCGGTCAGGAAGGTGTAGATCAGCGTGCGCCGGATGATCAGGTCGATATCCCACAGCCGGTAGCGCAGAACGGCGATGGCGAAGGTGATCGGAAAGATGAGCAGGGCCAGCGAAAACAGGGTCTGTCCGGCCAGCTCCACCAGGATCGAAAAAGAAAAGAAGCTGCCGCCGGTCCGCTGGAAAAGGAGGTTGGGGGCCGCCCCACTGCCCGCCCGGAAAATGACAAAGGGAATGAAATAGGTCAGCGGGCCGATCGTGGCCGCCATGAGTCCCAGCAGCGCCCACTTAACCTGCTGCCGCTCGGTCGGGCCGGCCACCTGGTCGAAGCGGTAGACCTGGGCAGCCGCCCCGCTGCCGGAGAAGGCGAGCAGGACGAGCGCCTGCAGGAGCGGCGACCAGGTGGTCAGGGAAACGGGCGATGCCGGGAAGAAAATCGCCAGGATGACGAGCACCCCCCAGACGACGGCCAGCGGCCGGGTCCAGCGGGGGATGAAGCGGCCGTCCGGGAAGACGTACAGCAGGGCGATGCTGGAAAAGAGGCCGATGGCGATGACGGCATCGGCCGCCAGTCCCAGCAGCGGATCCGGGTCGGCTCGTGTGTACATCAGGGCCAGCGGCAGGAGCGCCCCGTTGGCCACCAGAGTGGCCGCCACGAAGATCGCCCCCGGCCGGCGAGCCGAGCGCCAGACGATCAGCGCGGCCATGTTGATGTGGGAGATGACGACGATAATGTCGAGCGCCAGGACGTAAAGCGTGTAGCGCCGCACCGGAATCGAGAGCTGGGTCAGGGCGCGCACGTCGACCTCAGCCGTCAGCGCCTCGAGGCGGCCGGGGATACCCACGGCAAAGAGGGCCGCGGTCACGAGCGCCAGCAGGATCCAGCCCCACCGGCCGAAATCGTGGGCTGTCAGCCTTCTAGACGCATCGCGCGATGTGCTTGATTCAACCATCATGGAGCCGGAGTCGGGGTCGAGATTATCGGCGGCAGGGATTGCAGGTAAAGCCAGAGCGCCCGGAGCTCTTCATCGGACAGCTTGGCCGTCTCACGCCAGGGCATCATCTCCGGATCGAGTTCGCGGCCGTCCGGCAGGTCGCCTGTGCGCAGCGCCCGAAAGAAATCTTCTTCCGTCCACGAGCCAATCTCGCCGCCAGGGGTCAGGTTGACACCGGCCCAAGCATTGCCGCCGCCGGCCATGTCGGAACCGTGGCAGGACTGGCAGGAGAGGGAGGCCAGGTAGCGGCCGTAGTCTGCGCTGACGGACGGCGCGATATCGGCCGGCCGGGCCGCGTTGTGCGGGATGAACTGGGCGGGCAGAAAATGCTGCGGAGCCATCAGCACCCAGGACATCGCCATGGGTCCCAGCCGGGTTTCCGGATGGACCCGATCGACCGGGGGTACGGTTTTCAAGTAGGCGATGAGAGCTCCGAGATCGGCATCACTCAGGTTGTAGTAAATGGATGAATCCATCCCGAAGACCGAATGCCCTTCCCGATCGACTCCGTGGCGAATTGCCCGCACCCAGTCGGTGTCGGAGTATTCCCGGCCGACCCCGCCCTCGCCGGAGGTCAGGTTTGAGATTTTGAGCGCACCGACGAGCGGTCCCTCGTCAAAATAATCCCCACTCCAATCTTCACCGTGGCATCCCTGGCAGAAGCCGAGCCAGGCCACGCGCTTGCCCCGCTCGATGGCCGCCTCGCCGGTGGGGATGGCCACCGGCGTGACGGCGATCTCATAAACCCGGTTGCGCTGGTTCTGAACGATGATGTACATGGCCAGCAGGCCGGCGAGCGCGATCAGGATGAGGCCGCCAAGGATAAACCCGAGCCATTTAAAAAATTTTCGCATGCTTCACCTCCGGATTCCGCGTGGCAGAGAGAGTTCCACCCTTAAACCAGCAGGCCATCTCACCGGCCTCAGGGGATGATCCATCCCGACTTACATCGCATCCGGCGCCCGGAAGCGCCCCCTGGCCAGCTCGTGGCTCAAATAGAGGAGAATCAGGGCGTTGGTCGTGTGCAGCGCGCCGATCAGGCGGGGTTCCGCCCGGGCCAGGAAACCCTG
>JBFFZG010000274.1:0-6401 GCA_041568735.1 Promineifilaceae bacterium (SeqCode) | reverse complement strand
TCCTTCAACCATCGTTCGCCCCTCCACCTTGAGGCCGAGCTCGGTGAAGAAAGAAATGGCGGTGTCCATGTCTTCGACCACGATGCCGACGTTGTCCATGCGTTTGACGGTCATATTGTCTCTTTATCGATCCATTCAGAATATCGACGAATTAGTCCTCGGATGGATTTTAAGCGGTTGAGAAGTGAGTTTGCCAATCATTTCATTCGGGAATTGTATCCGGTATCAGGTACTCGATGAGGCCATCTCAATCGCTATGACTTTCAGCGATGCGGATCGCTTTTTGCATAAGCCCGCGGACATCGGTGCTTGCAGGCAGCTGAGCCCCTTTAGTTTGAATAACCTCACCGGCCACGACATTACCAACGGCGAGCGCGTGCCTTACAGGAAGCCCCTGTCTTCTGGCCGCGAGGAACGCCGCCAGGAAATTATCGCCTGCCCCAGTGGGATCTACCGCTTCAATTTTCCGGGTTGGCATGATGATTTCTTCATCCCCGAAGCGGGCAAAGGCCCCTGCGGCGTCCAGGGTCACAACGGCATCGATGGACGTCTCAGTTAGCGCGTTTCTCACTTCTTCGAGCGATGCCGCCGGCGCGAGGCCTACCAGGACGGCGGCCTGCGCCAGGTTGCCGGCCACCATCTGCGCTTTTGGGGCAAAGGTCGTAAAGAAATCTCGGAAATCTTCGACGATATCGGTGCCGGCCAGGGCGAGAACAAACGGCACCTCTGCGGCGACTGCGGCCTGGACACAACCCACCACGGCTGTTTCGGATTCTGGGCCAAAAGAAAGCGCAATCCCATCCAGCAGCACGAGGTCTGAGCTCCGAATGACTTCGAGGTCAATGTGGTCGGGACTTAAAAGGGCGTTGGCACCATGCGTCAGGATGATCGTGCGCCCGGCATCCTCATCGTAAAGATAAAAGTCATACCCTGTCATGGCGCCATCTTCGAGTTCGGAGAGGAACGCCAGCGAAGCTTGCTCACAATTGGCGACAAAAATTCTGCCGAAGGGGTCGTTTCCCCCAGCTCCCATAAATCCGCAGCGAATATCCGCCCGCGCTAACAAGTTTGCGGTGTTTCCAACCGAACCACCGCTGGTGGGCCTGGGGAGCGTCCCGCGCTTATTTTCAAGCGCGATGCGGATCTGCTCCATGCGTTCCACAGGGATAACCGCCTCACTCCCCGGCGTAAGTCCCAGTTCGTGGAGCTCCGTGCGGCTGGAGGGAAGGTCTATCCCAACAGTAACGGCCCCTAAGGCAACGACAGAAGTCATTCAGAGTCCTCGATAAAGAAATTAACCCTTCCCCATGAAAGGCTCAAGTTGTTTCATGATTAGTATAAGCCAAACGGCCTCATCGCACTCGAACTGATCAGCCGCTGGCAGCCGCGCGGGCTCTTCTAGGCGGCCGGCCGCCGGCCGCGGCCGGCTGGGGGATCTGCGGCAGGGGGAGCTGCCGGGCCCGCCCCAGCACCTCCCGCGCCAGCGTCTCCTCGCAGATGCCCAGCGGCTGCAGGATCTGCTCGGCGGCCCGGAAGAGGAGCGCCGTATACCGCTCGACGTCGACCGCCGTGCGGGGAGCGCGGGTGGGGAGATCCCAGGCCTGCACATTGGCCCCTCCGAGGGTGTATAAAAACTGAATCCGCTGCCCCGGCGCGCGCGTCTTGCCGGCCGCCAGCAGCTGGGCGGCCGCCCGCGCGGCCGGGGAGGGGGTGGTGTACTCGGCTACCGGCCGGCTCAGCTTCTGGGCGAAGAGGAGCTGGTCGGGGGGGATCTGGCCGGCCCGCAGCCGGGCCAGCTCCCCCCGCAGCAGGTCAAACAGCCGCGGCAGGTGGACCTCGGGCGGGATTTCCGGCGGGGCGGCCGCCAGCAGCTGCAGCATGCGGTGCTGTACGGCGGTGATCCAGGGGGCGGTGTCCCGCCGACGGGCGGCGATGCCGCGCGTCTTGATCGACCCGTCGCTGAAGATCCCGAAGTACCGGTTGGCGACCGGCACCCGGTCGTCCCGGGTCGACGGCAGAAAGGCGACCCAGCGGTAGATCCCCTCAAGCTCGATCGGCAGACCGGTGCAGCGCATGATCGCCTCGAGCAGCGGGTTGATGTCGTCGATCGGCGCCCCGTCGACCCGGCGCACCCAGAGCCCGTCGACATACATGTGCAGAATCGCGTAGCCCATCGCCTCGGCCGCCTCTTTGGCCCGCAGCAGCGCTTCCCGGCCGTAGGCGGTGACCGATTCGTGCGCCTCGATGCGGCCGAAGCGGGCGTTTTTATAGCCGAGATAGCCGAAGCAGACGACGAGCAGCCACTTGAGCGCCGCGGAGCGGGCCTTGAGCGCCGGGTAGCGGCAGTCCCGCCGGCTGAGATGGGCCAGCCGCCGCTTGATGCCGATTCGCTTGCCCAGCAGCGGCCGCAGGGTCTCCGGGACCAGCCCCTCGCGGCTCTGGTCGATCGGCAGCCCGAGCTCCGGCACGACGGCCGCCCCGGCCGAGGCCAGCCCCATCGTCTCCGGCGAGATATTAAAGCAGACCATGATGCTGGGGTACATCGAGACGAAATCGATTTCCGCCACGTGCCGGTGCAGCCCCGGCTCCGGCTGGTAGACCAGCCCCCCGCGGTCGGCCCGGATCAGGTCGCGCGCCGATTTAAACCACTCCGACTGCTGCTTGGTGTAGGGAATCATGATCTCGTTGTGCAGCGCCAGGTGCATCTGCATGGCCGTGATGCCGGCGCCGGGGGAGCGGCGGGCCACCTCCTGCACCGGCAGCCCGCTGACCCGCGCCTGCTCGAAGATCCCTTCGAGCCCGTAGTCGCCGAACATCATGGCGTTGGCCCGGTCGATGTGCCAGCGGCCGAAGAGGTGGACCTGCTGCCCGCGGTGGATGACCTGCCCGTAGGTGAAGTAGCTGCTGGCCTGCCGCCGCTCGACCTGCCGCTCCGGATCCCGGTTGAGGTTGAAAAAGGCGAGCCCTTCGGCCGCCTGCACGTCCAGCAGGTGGGGGAGCAGCCAGGTATCTCCCCAGCGGGTCAGAATGAGATCGGGGTCGGCGCGGCGCAGGTTGGCCTGGAGGCGGGTGAGCAGGTGGCGGCCGGGGGTCAGGGGCAGCTCGCGGGTCTGCCCGTCCATGGTCAGCAGCAGGCGGTCGGGCGGCGCGTGCTCCGGGTTGACGTTGGGAGTCAGCCGCATCAGGCGCAGGGGGGGCTCCGGCTGGTCGATGTCCCAGCGGCTGCTCAGCGGCTCGATCTGGCAGATCCGCCCGTCGTCGTCGACTTCCAGGGCGCAGCGGGCCAGCGGGTAGGCGCCGGTGGCGGCCGCGTAGCGCAGCGAGAGGGGGATGTCGACGTCGTAGTAGACGAGATCGGGGAAGCGGCCGGTGACCTGCCGCGCGAGCCGCGGCAGGTGGGCCGGGTTGGGCACGGTGATGGTCATGACGTCGACATCGCCGCTGAACAGGTCCCGCCGCCGCGTCCGGCCGAGCCGCGGGGCGGACGGCCGCGTCTGCAGAAAGCGCCACAGGGCGCGCAGGCGGGGAAAGGGGCCGGCGGCGTAGAAGGTCACCGGAAACGGCTGGTGCAGCCGGCGGCGGGCGCCGTCTTCGTCGAGCAGCCAGACGACCAGTCCGCAGCGGCCGTCGGCGTAGACGTCGAGCAGCCAGCCGCGCCGTTCAGCCATCGAGCCGCCGCTGCAGTTCGTCGAGCTGTTTGGCCTGTTCCAGCAGCATGGCCAGCAGGATCGCCTCGAAGGGGAGGGCGTGGTTGGCCTGGCTGATGGCGGCCGTGTGCCGTTTGGCCAGCGCGAAGAGGGTGTCGAGCCGCTCCTGGTCGACCCGGCGCAGGGCGCGCCGGAACTGGCTGAATGCTTTTTCCTCGTGCAGGATGATTTGATTGGCGGTGCGCAGTGTTCGTCCCATGGCGTCTCCTGAAGGGTCAAAATTTGGTGGGGGCGGCCGCTTCAAAACAGCGAGGGCTGGCGCGGCTGCGGCGCCGGCTCCGGCCGGAAGAGCACCCGCTGGGCGACCCGGGTGACCTGCTTGATCAGCCCCAGCCGGGCCGGCTGGGCCGGGGGCCGCAGGCTGATGATGACGGGGGCGTAGTGGGCGAGCCGGCGCAGGTGGAAGAGCGCCTGGGTGAGCAGCCGGGCGCTTTCCGAGGTGGTCACGCTTTCGTCGGTAAAGGTGGCCAGCAGGTCGAGCACGACCTGGGGAGCGGCGGCCGGCGGCGCCCCGGCCGCCAGGGCCACCATCTGGTAGCAGGTGAAGGCGCGCGCATAGGCGACCCGCTCCAGGGCATCGTCCAGGTGGGCCGTTTCCCGGCGCAGCGCGCGGGCCAGCCGGAAGGCGTCGAAGCGGTTGCCGCCGTCCAGCACCGCGACCGGTCCGCGCAGGGCCAGCAGGGCGATGAGCCGGTGCATGTCATCCCGGGCGGCGTCGGGATCGATCAAAACGGTGATCTGGCCGGCGGCCAGGTCGGGTAAGCGATTCATACCCTCACGATAGCGCGGCCGGGGCGGCCGGCCAATCGCCCGCGCGGGGGATTTCCGGGTTGAATCGGGTGCTAACCTCGTGGGGTGAGTCCCCCGGTGGGGTCATCCGGGGACCAGACGTCCTGCTCGCTCAGCCAGGCGCGGAAATCCCAGCCGGCCAGCGCCTGCTGGAGCTCCGCTTTGCTGTTGACGCTGAACTTGGCGTAAATGCTGCGAATGTGGGTTTTGACCGTATTGGGGGAAATGACCATGAGGTCGGCGATCTGCTGGTTGGTGCAGCCCAGGCAGACGAAGGCGGCCGTCTGCTGCTCCCGCGGCGTCAGCTCCTGCCACTGCCTGAGATTGTGCAGGTCGGTCCGCCGCTGCAGGGCGGCGCTGTAGAGCAGCTCATAGGCCATGTGCTCGACAGTCGTATTCTCTTCATCGGCCAGCGTCTCGATCAGGGGGAGAAGGTCCGCTTCGATCGCCTCGGCGGGCAGTCGGGTGGGGGCGGCGGGAAGGCCGAGTGTTTGCAGCAGGCGTTTGAACCAGGTCATAGAGGCAGCATCGGTCAGGTGGCGCAGTGAATCGCGGTATAAGAACAAATGTTCCAAATTTATTCTAACAAACCGCCGGCGAATGCTCGTGAAGGTGGCGTTAAATATGGGGAATGGGGAACGGGGAACCGGGAACGGGGAACGGGGGTTGGGAGTTGGGGGTTGGGGATAGTCTGGGGCGCGGCTCACTTTTCACTTTCGACTTTCGACTTTTCACTTTCGACTTTCGACTTTCCACTCGGTACTCGGAACTCGGTACTCTTTAATCTTCGAAAAGCGTCTCAAAGAGCTCGCGGGTTTCGATGGGGCGCAGGTATTGGCCGAGGTAGTGGGGGCCGATCCAGAGTTCGAAGTGGAGGTGGGCGTCGGCGCTGTCGCTTTCGAGGGAGGCGGGGGAGCCGGAGTTGCCGACCTGCCCGATGATCTGCCCCTGGGTGACGGCGGCGCCCACCCGCACGGCCGGATCGATGGCGCTGAGGTGGGCGTAGCGGGTGATCACGCCGCCCGGGTGCTCGATCCAGATCTGCCGGCCGCGGAAGAAGTCGAGCGCCTCCGGGGAGGAATACCCCAGCTCGCGCGCCTGGGCCCGCCAGGCGGCGAACTGGGCCGCCCCGGGCACGGCGTAGTCGTGCGTGGCGCGGATGACCGTGCCGGCCGCCGCCGCGCGCACCTCGCGGCCGGGACCCCAGTAAAAATCGGCCCCCTCGTGGATGCCGAAGCGGTAGTGGCGTGGGGCGCCGGGGAGGCGAAGGTCCTGGTCGGCTACGGGCAGGTTTTCGATCGGCCGGATCAGGGGCGGCAGCGCCGGCAGAATATCCGGATCGTGCGGCTGGGGGAAGGGCAGGGCTGCGGCGGCGGCCGGCACGTCGGCGGCCCGGGGGTCAGCCGGCCGGTCGAGAAAATAGAGGGCGCTGCGCCCGGCCAGGACGATGCCCCCGCCGGCGTCGACGGCCAGGGCGGCCGCCGCGAAGGGGAGCGTCCAGCCGGCTTCGACCAGGCCGCTGGTCGCCCGCAGGGCGGTCAGCCGCTGCCCCCCCTGGTCGAGCAGGACCAGCTGCTCGCCGGCCAGCTCCAGGGCGCGCGGCCGCTCGACTGCCAGCCGCGCCTTGAAGCGGCGGTCAACCTCTCCCTGGACGTAGCGGGTGATGCCGGCCGACCGGTCGAGCACATAGGCGGTGCTGACCTCGTCGGCCCGTTCGACGGCCAGGTCGACGAACGAGGCCGCCGCCACCGCCCAGCCGAACTCTTCCGGCGGCTCCCGCCCGGGCAGGTAGCGCAGGCCGTAGCTGTAGCTCGCCTCCAGCAGGTAGCGGCTGCGGCCGGCGGCCGCCACGGCCAGGTAGTAGTGGGATGAGGTGTCGTCGATCGCCCGATCCGGCCGCTCGAC
>JBFFZG010000273.1:0-6424 GCA_041568735.1 Promineifilaceae bacterium (SeqCode) | reverse complement strand
TGAAGTCCGGCTCAGGTCAAAAGTACTCGAAGTTGTTCCCCTCATTATAGGCCATTTCTCGGAAAATCAGGGTGCGCGGGGCAGCCGGCTCACCGGAAGAAACAGGAATTGCCCGGCCGCACGCGAACGGTCCAGCCAGGATGCTGGAGGGATGATCCGACCGCCTGGCTCCAGGAGGTGCCGACAGGGTCTCGCCCGTTGTCGAATATTCAACTATCTTCGCGTTCTCCCCAGAAACGGACGACCCCATCCTCATGGCCGGTGACCAGAAAGCGGCCGTCCGGTGTGAAGGTCATGCTCAGGACCCGGGCCCCGGTCGTGATCGAGTGCAGGTGAGCGCCGCTGGCCGGCTCGCGAAAATCGATCCGGCTGCCGGCTGTCGTGGCCAGGATCGACTGATCTGGTGACACGGCGGTCACAGCCCCGAAAGCGGATCCCTCTTTCACGGGCGGGGCGGCGTAGAGCCGGCCGGCCGTCGACCCCTCCACCTCCCAGGCCAGAATATACCCGCGATCGGTCGCTCCAAAGAGGGACTTTCCATCCAGGGAAAAGGCGAATGATTCGACCGTGCCCGGGTCGGCCGGGTCGGCCGGCAAGGGGAGGGGGTGAATCGCGCCCGAGGCCGGCTCCCACAGGCTGACATCTTCCTGGAAGAACAGGGCCGTGGCAACCACCTGTCCATCTGGCGAGAAAGCCATGGCATGGGGACTGTACAGGGGACGTTCGACCAGATCGTACAGCGGAGCTTTCCAGAGATAGCCTGCTGTATCGTGTTCTTTCCCCAGGATCAACCGGCCGTCGGGTGAAATGAGAATGAACGGGGCGACATATTCTCGCTGGTCGGCCGGCAGTTCGGCCATGGTGCCATCCGCCAGCTGCCAGCGGCGGAACGCGTCATTGGCCGCCGATACCAGGATCTGCCCATCGGCTGACACGTCGATGGCGGCAGCTGACGGCCCGGCATACGCCCCGTCATTATTGACCCCCGCGTGGAGACGGCCGGTGAGGCGGCCGCTGCGCCAATCGCGCAAATAGACAAACCCATCCCAGGAGGCAGCGGCGATGAGCTCTCGTGGTGGAATGATGGCCAGGTCGCTGATGGAACCCATGTGGTCGGACAGGGTATGAATCAGCCGGCCGTCTTCGACCGCCCACAGGCTCAGCGTATGATGCCAGGCTGCCACCGCCTGTCCATCGGGTGAAAAGAGACTGACTTCCCCGGCCTGCGGCAGAACCCTGACCTGGCTTCCGCTGTCAGTCTGCCAGAGAGTGAGCTCCTGGAAACCGGTGGTCGTCGCCAGCAGGGTCGAGTCGGGGCTGAAGTGGACGTGGCGGGTCTGGTTTCGTCCCGGACCGCTGATCAGGGACAGAGCACCGAGTTTTGGTCGCCCGCCGGACAGTCGGCGGTTGAGAATGTAGAGAAGCTCCCGATCGGCGATCCGCCAGACGGCGATCTGCCGGTTCCAGGGGCCGTCGGCCAGGGCAGCGAAGCGGCCTTCGGGAGATAGGGTCAGGATCCCGGGATCGGCTTCGATCCCACGGGGAATCTCCAGCGCCTCCCCTTTTTCAAACCGGTTGTTCCGCCAATGCCAGAGCTGAACGGTCCGCTCGTCCAGCGTGCCGGCCAGCCCGGATAGCGGGTCGAAAGAAAATCCGCTAGCCCGGTCCAGCCGGAAAATCACCTGGCCGCCGGCGATATCCCAGGCGGTCACAAAGGATGGCACACGAGATCCGGCTCGAACGAAAGGGGCCGAGAGGACGAAGAGCGTCCTGCCGTCCTGGCTGAACACCAGCCGGCTCACTCTGGTCGGTTCCTCAAAAGGATAGAAGACCATGAGCAGGCCATGGCTCGAGGCGTCCCGCAGTTCAATCGTTCTCTCCGGACCGGCCGGGGCCACTGCCAGAATCCCGCCGTCGGAAGAAAGGGCCATCGCTTCCAGGGGGCGTCCATGGGGATAGAAGGCGAGATGATCCCCTGCGGCCGTGTCGACGTGGTAGACCCCCTGGCCGGTCAGCACGTAAAGGATGGCGCCATCCGGGGCGAAGGCGGCATCCAGCACCCGGCCGCGCCCCCAGCGGCCAACTTCCTGCAGCCGGCCGAGGTTTTCCGGGGATATCACGGCCGCCGGCGGCAGCGGGGTGCCGATACCGGCCCAGGCAGCCAACGCCAGGGCGCTGTCGGCGGCCGGTGGACGAGGAGTTGGAGTTAGCAGATCTGTCGTCGGTTCCGGGGAAGGTGGTGCCGCTGCCGCAAAGGTGGCCGTGAAAGGCGGCGTGGTCGGTGTGGGGCCGGTGGCGACCGGCTCAGCTGTCCGGGTTGGGATCGGCGAAACCCGGATATTTGCCGTGGCAGGCGGTGTTTCCAGGTCCGAAACCGGTGGTGGTGAACAGGCCCAGAGCAGGATCAGGCAAGGGGTAAACAGCAGGCGCTTCATGGACCCTCACCCGGAACGCGATCCGGATTCCATGCGTTGGCGACGGCAAAAGATGGTTTTCTAAATGCTTGAATCGAATGAATAAAGTATAGAGAATTCGGCGGGCCGGTTCAATGCTCTGCCAGCTGGCTTCACGCGTTCAGACGGCCGGCCAGCTCGACAAAATAGGCCAGCGATTCCGGATTGCGCATGGCCCCGGGGTTGGCCGCCTTTTCGATCGGCTGGCCGAGCAGAATGCGGCGGATGGGAATCTCCATCTTTTTGCCGCTGAGGGTGTAGGGGATCTGCTCCACCTGGAAAATGTCGTCCGGCACGTGGCGGGGGGAAATATCGGTGCGCAGCCGCTGGTTGATGGCCTGCTTCAGCTCGCCGGTCAGCTCGTGCCCCGGCCTCAGGACGACGAAGAGGGGCATGTAGGAGTCCCGGCCGAGCATCTCCAGGTCGATGACCAGGCTGTCGAGCACCTCCGGCAGCCCCTCGACCGCCTGGTAGATTTCGCTTGTCCCCATGCGGATCCCCCGGCGATTGATGGTCGAGTCGGAGCGGCCGTAGATGACGCAGCCCCCCCGCTCGTTGAACTTGATCCAGTCTCCGTGGCGCCAGATGCCGGGAAACATCTCAAAATAGCTCGACAGATAGCGGCTGCCGTCCGGGTCGTTCCACAGGTAAAGGGGCATCGAGGGCATCGGCTCGGTGATGACCAGCTCGCCGACCTCGCCCACGATCGGCTCCCCGGCCGGATCGAAGGCCTGCACACTGGCCCCCAGCGACGCTCCCTGGATCTCCCCGGCATGGATTGGTTTGACCCGGCAGCCGCCGACGAAAGCGGTGCAGAGGTCGGTCCCACCGCTGAGCGATTCCAGGGCCAGGTCGCCGTGAATGTTCTCGTAGATCCACTGGAAGCCGGTGACTGGCAGCGGAGCGCCGGTCGAGCCGACGCCGCGAATGCGGCTCAGGTCGTGGCTGCGGTTCGGCCGGATGCCCGCCTTCTGGCAGGCCTGGACGAAGGCCGGAGAGAGGCCGAAATAGGTCATGCCGGCGGCTTCGCCCAGCGCCCACAGGGCGTCGAGGGACGGAAAACCGGGGCTGCCGTTGTAGAGAATGGCCGTGCAGCCGGTCAGCAGGCTGCCGGCGAGATAGTTCCACATCATCCAGCCGGTGCTGGTGAACCAGAAAAAGCGATCCCCCGGCTTCAGGTCGTTGTGCAGGGTCAGGGCTTTGAGATGTTCGAGCAGGATCCCGCCATGCCCCTGGACGATCGGCTTGGGCAGGCCGGTGGTGCCGGACGAGTAAAGGACCCACAGGGGATGGTCAAACGGCACCTGCTCGAAAATAAGGGGGCCGTCGTGGGCGTGCCGCTCGAGAACCTCTCCCCACCAGATCGTCCGGCTCATGTCCGACAGCGGCTCTTTCTCGTCCCCCTGCGGGATGAGAATCGTGTGTTCGAGGGTGGGAAGGGCCGCCTGGAGCTCGGCCACGACCGGCCGCCGGTCGTACCAGGTGCCGTTGTAGGCGTAGCCGTCGACGGCCAGGAGCGCCTTCGGCTCGATCTGGCTGAAGCGGTCGAGCACGCTGCGCGGGCCGAAATCCGGCGAACTGCTCGACCAGATCGCCCCCAGGCCGGTCACGGCCAGCAGCCCGACGATCGCTTCGGGGATGTTGGGCAGGTAGGCCACGACCCGATCCCCCCGGCCGACCCCGAGCGCGCGCAGGGTGTCCTGAAGCGAACGGGTCTGTGCGGCGAGGGACTCCCAGGAAATCGCGACGAGCAGCTGCCCTTCGTTTTGATAGAGCAGGGCCGGCCGGTCGGCTGTCATGCGGGCGAAAATATTTTCGGCGTAGTTGAGCCGTGCGCCGGGGAACCAGCTGGCGCCAGGCATTTTTTTCTCCGCGAGGGGAGCGGCGGCCGTCCGGGAGGCCCGCACGCCGCAAAAATCCCAGATCGCCTGCCAGAAGGGGCCGATTTCGGTGACCGACCAGCGCCACATGTCATCGTAATCGACGAACGACCGCCCCTGCTCGGCGGCCAGCCAGCGGCGGAATCGGGTCAGATTCGCTTCCTCGATGGTGGTGGCGGAGGGGGTCCAGAGCAGGGCGCCTTCGGTCAAATCGGTCATGGGAACACCTTTGGTCGACGGGGTTTTTTCGGACTATCTGTTTGGGAATTGCGGCGGCCCACCAGCCGGCGCCCGGATATTTTACCCCAACGGCTTCCGGCCGCTAAACGCTGGCTGCCGGTTAGATTATTTAACGGGGTCTGTGATTTATGCTAAAATTGTGCCGATTTTCACAAAGGTGCCCTTGCAGCTTCCTTTTTCGATCGGCGGCGGCGCCAATTCGGGATTTTGGGGTGTCAAATCCGGCAATCATCCTTACAATATGAAACCTGAAGCCGTCCGCCAAAACGGCCGGCACGAACAATGATCGCACGCGATTTACGGAGGAGATTATGGCTTCCATTTCTGGTCTGCGCACCACGCTGGTCGAAGGGGTGCGCTACCGCGGCAACATCGGTCATTGGAGCTGGGTCGCCCACCGGATTTCCGGCCTGGCCATCCTGGGCTTCCTGACCGTCCATGTCTGGGACACGGCAAACGCCACCTTCGCCCCCGAAGTGTATTCCTGGACGATCGACGTCTTTAAGCACCCGCTTTTCGGTCTGGGGGAAATCGGCGTCCTGGCGGCCGTTCTCTACCACGCCCTGAACGGGCTGCGCATCACGCTGCTCGATTTCAAGCCGGAGTGGTGGAAGTACCAGCAGAAAAGCGCCTATCTGATCTGGGTGATCTTCCTTTTGATTTTTGTCCCGCTCGGTATCATGCTGACCATCGGGATCTTCGATTACTGTGGCGAAGTAGCGAATTGCTGGGCGATTCCGGATATCAACAATTACCTGACCAGCGCCGGAGGGTAGATCTGATGACGACCACCATTCATTCCACGCCAAAAACAATCTCGACCCGGCAGAAATTCGAGCGGTATGCCTACCTCTATATGCGCCTCTCCGGGGTCATGCTGCTCTTCCTGGCGGTCGGTCACATCATGATCCAGCTCGTGATCAACAGCGTGCACTCGCTGACCCTCCAGTTCGTCGCCGATCAATGGAAATCCTGGGGCTGGCGGGTCTACGACATGCTGCTGCTCATCTTCGCCGTTTCGCACGGGTACAACGGCCTGCGCAACATCCTGGAAGATTACATCCACAATGAGGCGGTCATGAAGGTGATTTATTACATCCTGGGGGTATTTGTCGTGGCGACGATCATCTGGTCGGCCGTCGCCATCGCCACATTCCCGGCCGGTTAAGCCGCGCCCCGGCAGGCCGCGCCACCACCTGATGCCAAAAAAAGAGAGCGAAAAGCGCTATGAAACCTATCGTACATACCCATGATGCAATTGTCGTCGGGGCAGGCGGGGCCGGCCTGATGGCCGCCCTCTACGCCAGCCGCGGTGCGGACGTCGCCGTGATCTCCAAGCTCTACCCGACCCGCTCCCACACCGGGGCGGCCCAGGGTGGGGTGGGAGCAGCCCTGGGCAATATGGAAGAGGACCACTGGGAGTGGCACGCCTACGACACGGTCAAGGGGTCGGATTACCTGGCCGACCAGGACGCGGTTGACGTGCTCTGCAAAGAAGCGATCGACGCGGTGATCGAGCTGGAGCACATGGGGCTCCCATTTGACCGCTACCCGAACGGCAAGATCTCCCAGCGCCGGTTTGGCGGCCACACGAACAATGAGACCGGCAAACCGGTGCAGCGCGCCTGCCACGCCGCCGACCGGACCGGCCACATGATCTTGCAGACCCTCTACCAGCAGTGCATTAAAAACAAGGTCAATTTTTACGATGAATTTCAGGCCGTCGACCTGATTCGAGTCGACAACACCATACGCGGCATCGTGGCCGTGGAAATCGCCACCGGTGCCTTTCACATCTTCCACGGCAAGGCGGTCATGTTCGCTACGGGCGGGTGGGGGCGCTGCTGGTCG
>JBFFZG010000272.1:0-6428 GCA_041568735.1 Promineifilaceae bacterium (SeqCode) | reverse complement strand
GTCGAAGAAGCCCTCGACCGCGTCCGCTTCCGCCGCGAACTACAGCAAGCCCTTGAGAAGATATGAGTTCCGAGTTCCGAGTTCCGAGTTCCGAGTTGAAAGTGGAAAGTCTAAAGTGGGCGCCGCTTTCGACCAACTTGAACCAATCCCCAGGACCATCCACTTTCGACTTTCGACTTTCCACTTTTGACTCACTGAGGTTTCCCGATGAACGAATCCAAACTCCGTGCCCACGCTGAAGAGCAATATGCGGTCGAGCTGCAGGCGCTGCGGCAGGCCGACAGCCGGCCGCGGCCGGCCAACTGGAAATTATCCCCCTGGGCGGTATCCCTCTATCTCCTGGGGGGCACCCTGGACAACGGGGTGGAAATCCGGCCGAAGTACATCGGCAACAGCCGCCTGATCGAGATCGCCATCGCCACGCTGACGACCGATCGCGCCCTTCTGCTGATGGGGGTTCCCGGCACCGGCAAGACCTGGGTGTCTGAGCACCTGGCGGCGGCGATTTCGGGCGATTCGACACTGCTGGTGCAGGGAACGGCCGGCACGGCCGAAGAATCCCTGCGCTACGGCTGGAACTACGCCAGCCTGATCGCCAAAGGGCCTTCAGCTGAGGCGCTCGTGCCGAGCCCGATCATGGTGGCCATGCGCCGCGGCCAAATCGCCCGGGTCGAGGAGCTGACCCGCATCCCGGCCGACGTCCAGGATGCCCTGATCACCATTCTCTCCGAGAAGATCCTGCCGATACCCGAGCTGACAAGCGAGGTCGAGGCGATCATGGGCTTCAACGTCATCGCCACGGCCAACGACCGGGACCGAGGCGTTAACGATCTCTCCAGCGCGCTGCGCCGCCGCTTCAACACGGTCGTGCTCCCTCTACCGGCCACAGCCGAAGAAGAAATCACCATCGTGCGCCAGCGGGTTGACGAAATCGGCCGGGCGCTCGAGCTGCCGGCCGAGCCGCCGGCCCTGGAGGAGATCCGGCGCGTCGTTACGATCTTCCGCGAGCTGCGCGAAGGGCTGACGGCCGACGGCAAAACCAAATTAAAATCCCCCAGCGGCACCCTGAGCACAGCCGAGGCGATCTCCGTCCTTAACAGCGGCCAGGCCCTGGCCGCCCACTTCGGCGACGGCCAGATCCGCCCCGACGACCTCGCCGCCAGCCTGACCGGCGCCGTCATCAAAGACCCGGTCCACGACGCCGTCATCTGGCGCGAATACCTCGAGACTGTCACCCGCCAGCGCGATGGCTGGGAGTCGCTGTATCGGGCGTGTCGACAATTGGTGTAGGGAACGGGGAACAGGGAACGGGGAACGGATTGATAGTTTGTAGGAGTAATTTCCTGGTATCTTTTTGGAAAAGGAGATTATTTTTTGGAAAAGGATATGGAAGCTCTGCAGGATTTCAGGCAGCTGCGTGTCTGGCAGGCAGGGATTGAACTGGTGAAAGATTTTTACAAAGCGACGGCTGGATTTCCCGGCGAGGAACGATTTGGTCTGGTCAACCAGATGCGCCGAGCGGCCGTTTCTGTGCCATCCAACATCGCCGAAGGAAACAGTCAGCAGTCGATCAAAGGCTATTTAAAACATCTTTCAATTGCCAGAGGCTCGCTCGGCGAGCTTTACACCCAGGTTGAACTGGCAGCTCATCTAAATTTTTTAGAAAAATCTCAGGCTAAAGACCTGCAACATCAATGTCAATCCTTGCTTCGCCAGCTCCTGGCCTTGCGAAAAGCCCTCCAATCCAGAGTGCCATGACCCCAAACCAACCCGCCGTTCCCCGTTCCCCGTTCCCCGTTCCCCGCATTTTCGGCATCCGCCACCACGGTCCCGGCACGGCGCGGGCGCTGCGGGGGGAGCTGGAGGCATGGGAGCCGGACTGCGTCCTGATCGAAGGGCCGGCCGACGCCAGCCATCTGCTTCCCTGGCTCGGGCACGAGCTGATGGAGCCGCCTGTGGCGCTGCTCCTCTACCGGCCAGACGACCCGCGCCGGGCCGGGTACTTTCCCTATGCCGAATTCTCCCCGGAATACCAGGCGGTGCGCCACGCCCTGGCCCGCAAGATCCCCGTGCGGCTGATCGACCTGCCGCAGGGGTACCTGCTCGGCGTCGACGGCCGGGTGCCGCCGCCGGAAGAAGCCGGCTTTCGCCTCCTGGCCAAAGCGGCCGGCGTCGACCGCTACGAAGAGTGGTGGAACCAGGCGATCGAGCAGCGGCGGGACGGCCGGGAGATGTTCGAAGGCATCCTGACCCTGATGCGGGAGCTGCGCGCGGCCGGTGAAGCGGCGGCCCCGGCCGCGGACGAAGAAACGGCCGCCGGCCGGCGGCTGGCCGATCAGCGCGAAGCCCACATGCGCCGGGAAATCCGGCAGGCGCAGGGGGAAGGATTCCAGCGGATTGCCGTCGTCTGCGGCGCCTGGCACGCCCCGTCCCTGGCCGATCTCGACGCCTATCCAAACGACGATGAGCTGCTGGGCGATCTGCCCCTGGTGCCGGTCGAAATGGCCTGGGTCCCCTGGACCTACGGCCGGCTGGCGGCTCACAGCGGCTATGGGGCGGGCATCCGCTCCCCTGGCTGGTACGACCACCTCTGGACGATGGCCGAGGCCGGCGCCACCCCGGCGGAGACGGCCGGCCGCTGGCTGGCCCGCATCGGCCGGCTCCTGCGCGAGGAAGGGCTCGAAGCCTCGCCGGCTCACGTCATCGAGGGGCTGCGGCTGGCCGAGGCGCTGGCCGCCCTGCGCGGCCGGCCGCTGCCCGGCCTTCCCGAACTCAATGAGGCGACCCGGGCGGTGATCTGCGAAGGGCGGGATGAACCGATGCAGATCATCCGCCAGCGGCTGATCGTCGGGGAGCGGATGGGGCTCGTCCCCCCCGAAGCGCCGCTCGTCCCCTTCCACCGGGATCTGTTCGCCGAGATGAAGCGGCTGCGGCTGCGCCCCGATCCGGAAAAAACGACCCTGAAGCTCGATCTGCGCCATCCGCTCCACCTGGAGCGCAGCGCCCTGCTCCACCGGCTGCAGCTGCTCGACATCCCCTGGGGACAGACGGTCAAAGCCCGCAGCGCGCAGGGGACCTACAACGAAGTCTGGCGGCTCCAGTGGCTGCCCGATTTCGCCGTCCGAATCATCACCGCCAATCTCTGGGGGAACACCGTCTTCGATGCCGCCGCCGAAGTAGCCCGCCACCTGGCCGGCGAGGCGCGCCAGCTGCCCGCCCTGACCCGGCTGCTCGACCGGGTCATCCTGGCCGCGCTCGACGAAGCCGTGCCGGATATCCTGCAGCGGATCGCCGACGCCGGGGCGCTCAGCAGCGACATCCCCCACATGATGGACGCCCTGCCGCCGCTGGCCCGCATCATGCGCTACGGCAGCGTCCGCCAGACGGACCAGGCGCTGATCGCCCGCGTCGTTGAAACCCTGCTGACCCGCATCTGCATCGGCCTGCCCAGCACCTGCGCCCGATTGAACGATGACGCGGCCGACGAGATGCTCGGCCATCTGCTTAACGTCCACGGGGTCATTGGTCTGTTAGAGAGCATCGTTCACCAGGAGCAGTGGTGGGAGACGCTGCGCGGGCTGGCCGACCAGCCGGGGCTGCACGGGCTGCTGGCCGGCCGCCTGACCCGCTGGCTGTTCGAGGCGGAGCGTCTGACAGACGCCGAAACGGCCGTGCGCCTCGAGCGAGCCCTTTCACCGGCCCGGCTGGCCAGCATCCGCGCCGAACAGCTCCAGCAGGCGGCCGCCTGGCTCGACGGTTTCCTGCGTGGGGCCGACCTGCTCCTCATCCACGATAGAACCCTCTGGCAGCTGGTTGACCGCTGGGTCATGCAGCTTCCGGGCGAGGCCTTCGAAGCGCTCGTCCCCCTCCTGCGCCGGACTTTCGGCTCGCTGTCCGAGGCGACCCGCCGCCAGCTGGGCGAGCGGGTCTACGCGGCCGGCGCTCCACCGGTCCGAGACACTGTGCCGGCCGTGCGGCTAGACCCGGCGCAGGGAGCGCGCGTCCTGGAAACCCTGGCCGGCTACCTGGTCGGCGGTGAGGCGAAGGAGATCGAACCATGAGTGATGGGGAATTCAACCCGCTCCAGGCGGCCCTGCGCGCCCGGCGCTGGCGGCTGATCCTGGGCAAGATTCACGAGGATGAAGCCGGCGCCGATGGAGAAGACGGGGGCCAGGGGCGGCCGGCCGGCGCCGGCGGGCCGCCGCCTGGAGAAGAGCTCGATCAGATCGACCAGATGCTGGAGCAGCTCTACGGCGACAGCGAACAGGGGGATTTGAGCGATTCGGCCCCGGATATCGCCCGCTGGCTGGGGGATATTCACCAGTATTTTCCGGCCCCGGTCGCCCAGCTGCTGCAGCGGGACGCCCTGGAAAAATACAAGCTGCGCCGCCTGCTGGCCTATCCGGAGCTCCTCAAGGAGATCGAGCCGGATGTCAACCTGGTGGCTGAAATCATCGCCCTGGGGCGGGTCATGCCGGCCAAAACGCGGGAAACCGCCCGCGAAGTGGTGCGCCAGGTCGTGGCCGAGCTGCTGGCCCGCCTGGAGCGGCCCTTTCGCCAGGCGCTGAGCGGGGCGCTGAATCGGGCGGCGACCAGCCGGCGGCCGCGCTACAAAGAGATCAACTGGCCGCGCACCATTCACAAAAACCTGAAGCACTACCAGCCGGCCGAGCGCACGCTCGTCCTGGAGCAGCTGGTCGGCTACGGGCGGCACCGCTCCTCCCTGCGCGACGTCATCCTGGCGGTCGACACGAGCGCCTCGATGGGCACCTCGGTCGTCTACGGCGGCATCTACGCGGCCGTCATGGCCTCGATGCCGGCCCTGACAACCCGCCTGATCCTGTTTGACAGCAGCGTGGTCGACCTGACCGACCGGCTCGACGACCCGGTCGAGCTGCTCTTTGGGATCAAACTGGGCGGCGGGACCGACATCAACCGGGCCCTGACCTACGCCGCCCAGCTGGTGACCCGCCCGCGGGAGACGACGATTATTCTCATCAGCGACCTCTTCGAGGGAGGGGACCAGGCCGGCCTCCTGCGCCGGGCGGCTGAGCTGGCCCGCAGTGGAGCCCAGATCATCGTCCTGCTGGCCCTCGACGACCGGGGGGCGCCCCGCTTCAACCGGCCGCTGGCCCAGGAGCTGGTCAATCTCGACATCCCCTCGTTTGCCTGCACGCCCGATCTCTTTCCCGAGCTGATGGGGGCGCTGCTCAACGGCCGGGATATCCGCCAGTGGGCCGGGCAGGCGGGGATTGTGACAGCGCCGGACAATTAGAGTGGGGGACAGGGGTTGGGAGTTGGGAGTTGGGGAAGAAGGGGCTGTTGCCGGGATGCAGGCTCAAAACACACAAAGAATCAAGTATCCCGCGCCTGTCGAGGGATCTGCCGCGTTACTCGGAGTGGAACAGGCCAGAACGACGGTGGATCGCGCTGACCGCTGGCCGTCCTCGGTCCGTGGCGATGGGCGACGGCTGCGGTGGAAGATCCCTCGCCAGGCGCGGGATGCGCGGTTGGCGGGCGAGGATGGGTCGCGAGCAGGTGGAATACACTAGATCATCACAATCAAGGTGGTATCCCGAGGAGTCTTCGACGAGGGATTTGCCGCCCTGGTCGAATTAGAACGGGCCAGAACGGCGGTGGATCGGGCTGATCGCCGGTCGTCTCTGATTGGTGGAGTTGGGAGTGACCGGCGGTGGCAGATCCCTCGACAGGCTCGGGATCCGCGGCCGGCCGGCAAGACCGGACCGCGGATAGGTGGGGAGTGTCTTGTCAACCGGGGGTGAATTTGCTACGGTTACAATTGAAAAGGGCCGACCGGGGGGGCGACACAGGCAGCCGGATGTCGCAATTCGGGTTGGCGAGGGACGGATGGAAGAAGAACCAGAAAACAAAAAAAACCGCAGGAAATGGATTCCAATCGGTGTCGCCGGGGCTGTCATCCTGCTCACTATCTGCCTTGGGGTTGTTTTCTCGCTCGGCCAGGTAGCCCTCGGACCGTTTGGCGGACCAACACCATCCCGTCCCGTTAACGCCGTTGAGAATATCCCTACCTTTCAACCACCGGCCACGGCCGAATTTCCAATCAATCCCACCCTCCCGGCGACCTCCGGCAACGAGAACAGCGACGGTGAAACCGAGGTCGAATCCTCCGAGGGACAGGCCATCGCCATGGTCAACCTCGAGACGACCGTCAATGAACAGGGACTGCTGGTGCGCACCGGACTGCTCGAGGTCTATCAGAAGGTCGGCCTGGGCACAGTCAGCCTGGCCGTGCCGTTCACGATGACCCTCGACCAGGATGAACCGGTCCGCCTGACCATTGCTCCCGGAGCGGTGCTCGCCGAGCTGGCGCGGGTGGAAGTGCCGTCGGAAGCCGGGGGCGGCGAAGAGCTCGGCTACGAGCTGCCGCGGGAATACGGGGAGATCGC
>JBFFZG010000271.1:0-6435 GCA_041568735.1 Promineifilaceae bacterium (SeqCode) | reverse complement strand
TGACCCGCACCCGGCGGTTTGAAAAAACGGGGAGTTAGGAGTTACCGTCGGACCACCGGCAGCGAGCCAATCGCTTTTCTCTTTCATTTTAAAATGAAAGAGAAAAGCGATTTTTTTTGCCTCCCGGCGGAAAGCTTTTACACTACGACCAGCCACGGGAGGATTGTTATGAACGCGGTTGTTTTCGACACATTTCAGGGACCGATCACCGTTGAGCGTGTTGCTGATCCCACACCGCCGGAGGACGGGGTGGTGGTCCGGGTGCGGGCGACCGGCATCTGCCGCAGCGACTGGCACGGCTGGATGGGGCACGACGCCGACGTCCGCCTGCCGCATGTGCCGGGCCACGAACTGGCCGGCACGATCGAGGCGGTCGGCCGGGAGGTGCGCCGCTGGCGGCCGGGGGAGCGGGTCACCGTGCCGTTTGCCGGCGGCTGCGGCCGCTGCGACCAGTGCGCGGCCGGCCAGCAGCAGATCTGCGATCATTATTTTCAACCCGGCTTCACCGCCTGGGGCTCCTTCGCCGAATACGTAGCCCTGCGCTATGCCGACGTCAACCTGGTGCGCCTGCCCGAGGCGATGTCCTTCGTCGAAGCGGCCGCCCTGGGCTGCCGGCTGACCACCGCCTTTCGCGCCGTCGTCGCCCAGGGGCGGGTTCAGGCCGGCGATTGGGTGGCGGTTTTGGGCTGCGGGGGGGTCGGGCTGTCGGCCGTGATGATCGCCGCGGCCGCCGGCGCCCGGGTCATCGCCGTCGATATCAAAGCCGAGGCCCTCGACCTGGCCCGGATGGCCGGCGCCCAGTTCGCCGTGAACGCGCACGAGGTGGCCGACGTGGTGGCGGCGATCCACGACCTGAGCGGCGGCGGCGCCCACCTCGCCCTCGATGCCTTAGGCAGCCCAACCACCTGCCGGCAGTCGATCCTGGCTCTGCGCAAACGGGGGCGGCAGGTGCAGGTCGGCTTAATGCTCGGCGAGGACCGCGATCCCCCTGTTCCGATGGGAGCCGTCATCAGCAAGGAGCTGGAAATTCTCGGCAGCCATGGGCTGCAGGCTCACGAATACCCTCGCCTTTTCGACATGATGGCCGCCGGCGTGATTCAGCCCGGCCGGCTGGTTTCGCGCACGATCTCGCTCGAGGAGGCCCCGGCCGCCCTGGCCGGCATGGGTCATTTCCAGGAAAGCGGTATCCTCGTGGTCGAACTGCCCTGACCGATTCCTTTCGAGCTGCACAGGACCAATTGCCTACCGCGACTTCGCTGTTTCCCTGTCACTGAGCGCTTTTTTGGGGAAAATAGGGCTGGATTCCGGCCGGCGGAATCGAATCGAACAGGATCCGACCTTCTCATGTTATTCTCCAGCCTGCTGAAACGGGGTTCCCCCAACAGAACGACAAGGAAATTCCATCAAAGAGCCACCGCGGCGGCGGAAACAATGCCTGACCCCCGTCTCGAGGAGGCTTTTATCAATTTCCCTCTGGCGCAGCAGGTCGGCAGCGATGATTCGGTTCCCTCGGATTCCGGCTCCATTTCCAATCCGATCGGTGCGATCTGGTTCGAAGCGGATGTCTGCGATCGAGAAAGCGGGAACCGGTTGGGCCGGATCCGCGTCTTTGAAAACCGCATTTCCCGCCCCTTCCACACCTTTGAGCTGCTCGACGGCCACTTTAAACAGGCCTGGGCGACATCCTCCCGTGTGCTTATCCGCACCTCGGACGAAGCCGACCGCCTGGGCCGACTGACCGCCTATCCGGCCGACGGCTGCACCACCGGCCTCATCTCCCTCATCGACCTCCCCAACTCCTAACCCCCAACCCCTTATCCCCAGCTCCCAACTCCCATTAAGGAGCGAGGGTCAAAATCCCCCACGTCGTCGGATCCCCAAACGTCCGCGTCGACACATTTGACAGCATGATTTCCTGGCCGGCCGCCCCGCCTTGATCATTGTCGTTGCCGTTCAGAGCGGCCCCGATTTCGAGGCCGGTATGGGGAATCAAACCGAGATCGCTCCAGGGGATGCGGGCTTCCAGTGTGTAGCCGGTGGTGGTTTTTTCCGCGGCGACCGTCGTGCCATGCCCGGTAAAATCATCCATCCGGCCGGCCGCCGTGCCGCGAAAACGATAGGCCTCCGGCGGCAGTCCAGCAAAATCACCCGGTGAAAGGACCCATTGATAATCATCCGGACTGAGCTGCGCGGCGAAATCGCCGGCCCGGTCGGTGTCGAACTGGATCTCCAGGCTGTCCCCCCGGAAGGCGGTGCGGCCGGTAAAAGTCTGCACATGCCGATCGTCGACCACGGTGACCCCGACGTAGAGGGCCTGATCGTCCCAGAGGAGCCGGTAGGTAACTTCGAGATCGTCGGTGCCGTCCCAGGTATCCCGGGTAAATACGCGAGCGGTCAGCGGGATCTCGGCCGCACTCCCCCATTCGTCGAGCCGGCCGTCGATGCGAGGTGGGGCCGGTGCGCGGGCGACGAAAACGGCCGCGCTGCCGCCCGGGCGGGGCAGATTGGCGACGGTCGGGGCTGGTGTCACGGCAGCCGGCGAGGCGGCCGCGCCGGCCAGCGTGGCCGTCGGGGCGAGGTTGAGCGGCGGGGTCGTCGCTTCGACGTTGGACCCCGGTGGGGTTGGCACGACGATAGCCGGCTGGCCGCCGCCAGGGCTGCTCCCATCGGACAGATAGAACCAGCCGGCCGCGATGACGGCCGCCGAACAGAGAAACGCCGCCAGCGCGCCCCCACAGCCAACGATCCACCAGAACCAATCCCGGGAAGGAGCTTCTTCGGTCATGCGTCCACCCCGGCCCTTCCCGCCCGGGGAGGACCGGCTGGCGCGCGGCGACCCGGGGCGGCCTCAGTTATCGGTTTTGTCCCGCAGATGGGGGTATAGGAGCACTTCACGAATCGTGGCCTTGTTGGTCAGGAGCATCACCAGCCGGTCGACCCCTGTCCCGAAGCCGCCGTTGGGGGGCATCCCGTAGCGCATCGCCTGCAGGTAGTCCTCGTCGATCGGGTTCATCTCGTCGTCCTCACTCCGGTACATGGTCTGCATATCGAGGAAGCGCTGCGCCTGATCGATAGGATCGTTCAGCTCAGTGAAGGCATTTCCCATTTCGATACCGGCGATGAAATATTCAAAGCGCTCGACATGCCGGGGATCATCCGGGATCGCCTTGGCCAGCGGTGAAATATCCCGCGGGTACTCGGTGATAAAAGTCGGCTGAATGAGGTGGGGTTCGACAAAATCGCCGAGCAGGCCGTCGATCAGCTTGCCCCAGCTGGCGCCAGGCGGCGTGTGGCCGCCGGCCGCCACGATCGCCCGGGCCAGGCTGCCGGCCTCCGGATGTTCCAGATAATCAATCTCGGCGTACTGGCGGATGGCCTCCCGCAGGGTCAGCCGCCGCCAGGGAGGAGCCAGGTTGATCAAATGGTCGCCGTACTGAATTTCGGTGGCTCCGGTGACCTTCTCAGCGACAAAGGCGACCATCCGCTCGGTGAAATCCATCACGTCGTTGTAATCCCAATAGGCGGCGTAAAATTCGAGCTGGGTGAACTCCGGGTTGTGCTTGAAGCTGACCCCTTCGTTGCGAAAATCGCGGCCGATCTCGTAGACCTTTTCATACCCGCCGACGAGAAGCCGCTTGAGATAGAGCTCAAAAGAGATCCGCAGATAGAGATCCTGTTTGAGCTGATTGTGGTGGGTGACAAAGGGCCGGGCGGCCGCGCCGCCATAGATCGGCTGCAGGATCGGAGTCTCCACTTCCAGAAAGCCGTTGTCGTCGAAAAATCGGCGCAGGGCGGCGATGACCCGGGCCCGGACGCGAAAGATCTCCCGGACTTCCCGGTTGACGGCCAGGTCGGCATAGCGCTGCCGGTAGCGCTCCTCCACGTCTTTAAAGGCACTGTAGCGGACGAGTTCCCCGTCGACTTCCTGCTCTTTCGCGATCGGCAGCGGCGTGACCGCCTTGCTCAGCATTTTCCAGTCGCTGACATTGAGGCTGGGCTCGCCCATCCTGGTCCGAAATAGGAGGCCGGTCGCCTGGATAAAATCGCCGATATCGACCCATTTTTTCAACATCTGGAAATCGGATTCTTCGAGATTGTTGACCCGCACAAAGAGCTGGATGCGGCCGGACTCATCTTCGATGTCGGCGAACAGGAGCTTGCCCTTGTCCCGCATGCTGACGACCCGGCCGCAGACCGTGGCCGAGAGATCCGGTAAGCTTCCCTCGTCGTTCGCCACTTTCGTTTCCTCAGCCTCCAGCAGGGCCACCGCATCGGCCGCCTGATGGGTGCGCTGAACCCGGAGGGGGAACGGATTGATCCCGGCTTCTTCAAAAGCCCGAATTTTCTCCAGTCGAGTTTTTTCCAGGGCGTTGGGTTCCCAGGCTGTCATATCTTTTCACCTTTGAACTGGTTGTTCCGGGCAGATTTTACTCGCGAAAAAAGCTCAGGGCGACTTTTACAAACGGAACGGAAATCCGGCTGGCCTGCCGGTCCCATGATTCAACACAGGAGGAGTGGGTTTTAGCTGGGGATCGCCAGGGCGCAGGTACCTGACAGAATGGCGCAGGTCTGGATCGGCTGGCCGGCCCAGAAGACCTGGAAGCGAAATACCCGTTCGGCCGGGCGGGAATGCCAGAACACCTGGGGAGAATCGAGTGCGGGAAAGCTGACCCAGTTGAAATCCGCGCAGGCCGCCGGCCGGATCGCCTCCCGACGCATGACGATTTCCAGCGCGTTGCAGTGGCCGGCTTCGATGACGGTGTTGCCCCAGCGGGAGGCCCGAAAGGCGTAGCCGGTCAGTCCGTCGTCGTTGTCAACTGAGATGAAAGAGAGCTGCCCGACGTCGACATCGCCGCCGGTTTCGTTTACCAGGTAAAAGGCCAGGGGATTATTGTATATCAGGAGCAGATCCGGGTCGGTGACCAGAACCGGGGTGGCCGTTGCGACCGGCAGTGGGGAAGGCGCCGGCGTGGCCGACGGCGCCGGCGTCGCAGTCGGCTCAGGCAGAGCTGCGTCGCGGATGGCCGTCGCGGTCGGCGCGATGGTCACCTGGGGCGGCGGCGGAAGCGTCCGGGTGGCGCCGGCCGGCTGCAAAACAACCGCCGCCGCCGTTTCAGGTTCGGGGGGCGGGGCTTCGGCTGCTGGCGCCTGCCAGGCGAAGAGGCCAGCGATCGCCAAGAGAGCCAGGATGACCAGGACGGCGCCCCAGAGTCCGGTGCGCCCCCAGGCGCCGGCCGGGGCAGGTGGGCGCCGGCCGTTCGAACCGGCCGGTCTTCCGGTTTCGGTCGGCGGAGGCAGCTTGTCGACCGTCCGCTCCTCCGCATCAAAAGCCAGCCGTTCGGCCAGGGTCAGGTTCCCCCGGCGCGAGGCGTCGCCGGCGGCGGTTTCGGCCTGGACCTGGCGCACGAGGTCGGGCAGCGCGGCCAGCTCTGGCCGGCGGGACTCCTGCCCAAAAAAGGCCTGCTGCAGGGCGCGCATCAGCTCCCGTCCGGATTGAAAGCGGTCGGCCGGCTCCTTGGCCAGCATGCGCAGCAGGGCTGCCTCGACTTCCGGCCCCAGCGCCGGATTCAGGGAACGCGGGGCGGGCGGCGCCTCCGTCAGATGCATCAGGGCGACGCTGGTCGGGGATTCGTCGATGAACGGGACGCGGCCAGTCAGCATCTCGAACAGAATGACCCCGAGCGAATAGAGATCGGACTGGGGCACCGCGTCGGCGGAGCGGCGAGCCTGCTCCGGGGCCATGTAATTCGGCGTCCCAAAAACCTCCCCGAGCGAGCCGGTGGTTACCTGGAGCGCCAGGCCGAAGTCGGTCAGCAGCACCCGGCCGTTGTAGGCGACCATGACATTGGATGGCTTGATATCCCGATGGATAACCCCGTGCTCATGGGCGTAATCGAGCGCTTCCCCCACAGCAAACCCGATGCGCAGGACATCCTCGATCGGCATCAGCTGTTCGTCGGCGGCGTACATGTCGATCAGACGGCGCAGGTCGAGGCCGTCGACAAACTCCATGACGAAATAATAGAGCATTTCCTGATCGTCGGCGTAGTAGACCTGCAGGATGTTTGGATGTCGCCAGGAGGCGACCATACGCGATTCGCGGACGAAGCGTTCGGCGTAGAGGGGGTTGTTCCGGTAGCGGGCGTCGATGACTTTTACGGCCACCGGCCGCTGCAGCTTGACGTCGGTGCCGAAGTAGACGGTCGCCATCCCCCCCCGCCCGATGACCCTCTCCAGCCGAAAATTGGCGATTTGAGCCCCGATAAGTGGATCGTCTTCGATAGGATGGGTCATCCAAACTGCCTGGTTGTGTCGCGGCTTTCCAGTTGGGGGTGGCGCCGCCAGTCCCAACTGGGTGGGTCGCGCTGGTGTCTGCGGCCGGCTAACCGGGGTAAACGGCGGCCGCCGGCGCTTTGGAGCTAATTATGGCCTGCC
>JBFFZG010000270.1:0-6452 GCA_041568735.1 Promineifilaceae bacterium (SeqCode) | reverse complement strand
GGTTCGTGAAGACCGGTCCCAGCGAGGTGTTGAATTCACCGCTTTTCTGGTTGTAAATGCGCGTGCCGATCAGGTCGGCCGGCACCAGGTCGGGGGTGAACTGGATCCGCTGGAACTGGCCGCCGATCGTCGCCGACAGGGTTTTAATCGCCATCGTCTTGGCCAGACCCGGCACCCCTTCGACAAGAATGTGTCCGCGGGCCAGCAGGGCCACGATCAGCCGCTCGAGCAGGTTGTCCTGCCCGACGATGACCTTTTTGACTTCAAACAAGACCCGTTCCATCGGTTTATCGGGCGGGTGATCGGGAAGTGGATTCATGGGCTGATCCTTTTGATGATTCAATTGAAATTGGCGGCCGGCGGCTAGTAATCGGGCAGCCCCGCCCCGCCGCCGGCGGCGATGTTGATCGGGACGGCGAAGCCGATACCGATGAAGAAGTCCTGCTCGGTCGGGTTGGCCAGAGCGGTGACGATGCCGATGACGTGGCCGGCCCGGTTAAGCAGCGGCCCACCGGAGTTGCCCGGATTGACGGCCGCGTCAAACTGGATGAGTCCTTCCAGCCGGGTGTCGCTCCCGCGCGGGGTCAGCGCACGGTCGAAGCCGGAGATGACCCCATTGCTCATCGAGCCGGGCAGGCCGAAGGGGTTGCCGACGGCGTAGGCCTCATCCCCGACCCGCATTGCCCGCGGGTTGCCGACGACGGCCGGCACGATGAGCCCTGGCCGCTCAATTGGCTGCAGTACGGCGATGTCGTGCTCCGGTTCAGTCGCCACGACCAGCGCCTGGACGTGGCTGCCGTCGACAAAGGTCAGGTTGATTTCGGTTGCGCCCTGCACGACGTGCAGGGCAGTCAGCACCTCGGCATCGTTGTTGATGACGACCCCGGTGCCGACGGCAAACCCTTTTTCCCCTTCCTCGTCCTGCCGGTCGGTTTGAATGAAGACGAGCGAGGGGAGAATGTACTGGTAGACCTGGCTGGCGTAAGAAGGAGGCGGGGTCACCGAAGCGATAATATCGACGGCGATCTGGTCGACATCCCCTTCGTCAAGCGGTTCCGGGGGCGGGTAGGCAGCGCCGTAAACGAAGAGGGCCAGAAAAGCGAGGCCGAAACCGGCCGCCAGCGGCCAGCCGCGCAGAACCACGGACCACAGGCGGAGCCAGATGCGGCGCCGGCGGGACAGGTCGGGCGGGTCAGCCGCGGGCAAAGGGCTGTTCGAGCCTTGCTTCATATGATTGGAAACGGAAAACTCCGGCAAACCAGATCTAAAGGGACGCGACAGGTGAAGCGCGGCTTATGTTACCCGACCGGCAGGCAAACGGTCGAATGATGGGAGAAAAATTTAAGGGGAGTTAATCCGGAAATTCCGGCGAGACGGCCGGTCCCGCGAGGTTGGGGACCGGCCGGTGTCTCGCCGGATCAGCGGCTGACCAGGGGGAGGTAAATCTCATAGTCGATGGTTAAACCCGGCCAGAAACCGCTCTGCAGTTTATAGGATCCACCGCCGCTGGCACCGGTCAGGATGAACCCACCGCCGGCCGAGCCCGGTCCACTGCCGATCACCTGCCGGGCGAGCTGGTAGCCGCTCTGGCCGCTTGAGGCTGGAGCCGCCCCACTGATTCCAGATAAGAGAAGCAGTGAGCCCAGCAGGCCAACTCCGACCCACATCAGGAGGCGTTTGCGCTGTCGCTTGATGGGTTTGCCCCCTCAACGCAGCGTCCCGAAGACGTCGAGCCGGCCGTTTGATCGGGCCTGGTCTCCAGCGCCTTGCCGAGAACCGCTCCTGAGCTGCCGCCCGCCGGCGCGCGCTGGAGCGCGGCCGCCGACTCGTCGGCCTTGACCTGCGCCGGGCCGTAGACGACGAGCAGGACGTAGTCCCCAGGGCAGCGGGAGCGGTGCCGTCAAAGGTGTCCAGGCCGAGAATCCCTTCCGGCGCCGCATTGAGCAGTTCTTTCGGGAAACGGCCGTAAACAACCTCGGCAGTGGCTGTGCTGCCGGCCAGCGCGGCCGAGCCAACCTCGAGGACATTGCCATCCTCGGTGACCGCGATGCCGGCAAAGGCGGCAACATCGCCGGCTTCCAGGGGCACACCTCCGGTATTTTGGCCCACCATCATGAGTGAGCCGCTGCAATGTGGCGGCCCATCGCCGGCTCCTGGCCCTGGATTAAGCGTGGAAGCGGCCGGCGCCCGACGCGAAATCAGGCCGCCGGCTCCTCGTCCTCCGCCAGAGCCAGGTGAACGGCGGCTTCTGTGGACAGCTTTCGACCCTGCTGCCACCAGTTATCCACCGCGCCCGCGCCGGCTGCCTGGCGCAGCCCGGCTACCTCCCGTTTGTATTCCACTTTCTCCGAGGGACTCATCTCGATTTGGATTTTCTCGCGCAGGGCTTCGGCCGCACCAAGCAGGCGCGCCGCCCGCTCGAACTGTTCCCAGGCAGCGGCGATAAAGGCGAAGGATTCGAGCTGATGCGCCACGGCCGCCCGATGGCCGAGCCGCACCCATTCCACGATAGTTTCCCGGTATATCCGTTTGGCCTGATCCAGCCGGCCTTCGTAGCGGTCCATGTGGGCGAGTTCGCTGTGAACCAGATTGAGAAGATAAAGGTCTCCTGTTTCGTGCAAAATGGATTCCAGGGTAGCGAACTTGGCGCGGGCATCGTCAAAGCGCCCCTTGTAGCGGGCCGCCATGCTCATCCCCAGCAGCCTGTTGGATACATTCCACAAATTTCCTCTCGCTTTGAGAAGGGCGATCCCTTCCTCGAAATAGGCCTTGATGGTTTCAGGATCCCGATCGAGAAACATGTACAGTTCGGCCGTTACCGAAAGGGCCAATCCCAGAGTAAACGGATCGCCGCTGGCCCGCGCAGCCGCCAGTCCTTCCGCCACGATCTCTTCCACGCCGTGGGTATCCCCGGTGACCATACGGCCGCTGGCAATAAAGACAGAGGCCCGGGCCAGCAGCGCCTGATCACCCAGCTCGCGAGCCAGGGCGATGCATTTTTCTCCGACGCGGTCCGCCGTGGCATTATCTCCCTGGTAAACCACCACGGACAGGAGGGCGCTCAACCCCCGGGCAATGATTTTTTTGCGGGCCAACTGCTCTTCACCACTGCCCGTTGGCAGCGCCTCGATTTGAGCAATCCCCGCCTCGATCCAGCCGCGCCCCTCGGTTTGATTACCCCGTATATTCCAGATGATCGAGATGGAAATCGGGATCCTCAGGGCCTCTTCCGGATTCCTCTCCAGCAGCCATTCAAAGGCGGCCCGCAGGTTATCGTGCTCCAGCTCGAGCGTTTTTACCCAGGATAGGGCATCGGCCGTGGAGAGCTTTGGCTCAATCTCACCGGCCAGTTCCGCGAAATAGGCCGCATGGGCGCCGTGAAACCGGCCCCTCTCGCCGCTCTCTCCCAATTTTTCCTGCGCGTACTGGCGGATCGTTTCCAGCATCTGGTAGCGCGTGGTTTCATGATCTTCAATCGCAAGAACGAGGGATTTATTGACGAGCTGAGCCAGCAGGTCGAGCACGGGCAGCTCCGGAGATAGGGCTTCGGCCGCTTCCAGAGTCCAGCCGCTGACAAAAACCGACAGCCGGCGGAGAAGGGCTCGCTCATCCCCGGTCAACAGGTCGTAGCTCCAATCAATCAATGCACGCAGCGTTTGCTGATGAGGCAGGGCGGTACGGCTGCCGCGGACGAGCAGTTGGAAGCGATGGTCAAGACGAGCGGCTATCTGCTCAGGTGACAGGACGTTGACGCGAGCGGCGGCCAGTTCAATGGCCAGTGGGATGCCGTCCAGCCGGGTGCTGATCCGACCAATCACCGCTTCATTGGCCGGGGTGACCTCAAAATGGGGGCTGACGGCCCGCGCGCGCTCGAGAAACAGCTGGATCGATTCCTGGCCGACCATCGGCGGGACGCGGAAGATGACCTCACCGGTGATCCCCAGAGGCTCCCGGCTGCTGATCATAATTTTGAGGGATGATCCCTGGCGCAGAAGGTCGTCGGCGAGCCGGGCGCAGCCATCGACCAGGTGTTCGCAGTTATCGAATATCAACAGCGCTTTTTTCTCGCGCAGATAATCGAGGACGAGCGAAGTCAGCGATGTGAAAGGCTGATCCAGCAGGCCGAGAACCTGGGCCATGGCGGGCACGATCTGGGCCGGGTCGGTGAGCGGCGCCAGCTCAATAAACCAGACGCCGTGGGGGAAGCTGTCGAGCTCCCGAAGACCGGCTTCCTGGGAGAGGCGGGTTTTCCCCGTTCCACCGGCGCCGGCCAGGGTCACCAGCCGCGTCGATTGGAGGAGCCGGCGGATGCCGGCCAGCTCTCGTTCCCGGCCGATGAACGAGGTCAGCCGGGCGGGCAGATTGTGGGGGATAACGTTGGGCGATTGGATCGGCGGAAACACCTGTGGAAGCCCATCCGCCACCAGCTGGTGGAGGCGCAGCGGCGCGCGCAGATCCTTCAGCTGGTGTTCACCCAGGTCGCGCAGGGAGACGGTGTCCGGCCATTCCGACTCCACCAGATCGGCCGTGGTCTGCGAGAGCAGTACCTGCCCGCCGTGCGCGGCCGCCATCACCCGCTGTGTGGTGGCCAGGGTCGTATAGCCCTCATCGTACTCCTTGGAGCCATCCCCGGCCGGCACGGCCGCGCCGGTGTGCAGCCCCATGCGAACGCGCAGGGGGCCGGTCTCTCCCCAGGGTTCCGCCTGCAGCCCCTGCTGGGCGGCCAGGGCGGCCCGCAGGCCGTCAATCGCCTTGTGAAAAGCGGCGCTGAAGGAATCGCCGACGACGCGGAATATGTGGCCGCTGTGGGCTTCAATGGCCGCGCGAACGATGGCATCGTGCCGGCTGTGGGAAGCGGCCATCGCCCGGGGCATTTCCTGCCAGAGGCGGGTGCTCCCTTCAATATCGGTGAAGAGGAAGGTGACGGTCCCGGAGGGAAGATGGGAGTTCATGGTGCAGAAATGGCTTCCCGTTCTCGATCCATTTCGAGCTGCAGCGCCTGCAGCGCCTCGGGAATAATCGATCCACGGCCACCATAAACCTGGCGCCAGCGCTGCAGATCATCCCAATCAAAGAAAGTCCGGCTGTACCTGGCATTCAGCATGTGATCGAGATAGGCCGGTACAAGACGGATTTGCTCCCGGAACCGCCGATACGCCTCGGCCGCGGATTTTCTGGACGTCACATTGGTCCGAATGATCGGGACGTCGTCCAGGTCGAGCAAGCGGCTGAGCGCGGCCGCTTTGACGGCATCCGGCGCATGGGTTTGCAGGATAAGCACCTGGTAGACATCACTGTCGAGAATGTCGTAGCCTTTCTTCAGATCAAGGTCGGGCTGATAAAGGTCGATTCCGGTGACCACTTTGAACTCGTCGTCAAACCAGGTCAGGTGATTATCGGAATACGGAAAAGTGACCGGAAAATCCCGGATCAGCCGCTCGACGGGGATGGCGCGGTGGGCATGCCGGCGGCCGCAGATTTTATCGAGGTTCTGGAAGTAGTAAGAAAAACTGCGCCCAATCGGCTCTCGCACCAGGGTGATGATGCGAGCCGGCACGCGCGGTTGCACGAGGCGCTCGTACAGGGCCAGTCCATGGCGATCGGTCCGTGGGTGCGGCCAGCCGCGCTCGTCGTGGGCCCGCCGTACCCGGGCGATATTCTCTGGGTTCAGGCGGTGGACCTGGTAAACGTCGTAGCGGCCGAGGCGCTCCAAAGATGTTCGAATCGTCGAAGAACCGACCTTCCCGATCTGGTAGATCAGGATCGGGCGGGGATCAATCCCCCATCGGGTCCCGAGCCGCCGGCGGATGAAGTGAATCCCTCTGGCAATCATACAGACACATTCTGGTTGATCGTGGCTTTTGCTGTTTTACCTTCAAAACAGGCGGTAAACCATCCCGACTGTCCGGGATTTTACCACTGCAGGCCGTCAGTTGAAGGGACCGGCTCATCCCTTGAGAACACTCAGAGGAAAATAGCAGGAGACGATCCAGTTGGGCGCATCGACAATTTCGCTGATCTTGAGATCGGCGGCGACGCTGCACAGGCAGTATGCCTGGCTGCGCGACAGGCCGTGCTCGGCTTCCAGCCAATCGATCATATAGCGCACCGCGTTCTGCGAGTTAACATAAAGATCCTCTCCGTGCGCGGTCGTGCAGAAATACCCCTGCGAATCGGTGCGGGTCAGCGGGCTGGGCGTCGTAAATTGGAGCTCTTTAAGCGGCCGGTCCTTGCGCACGTGGAAGCGTAGGGTGACGGTCATCGGGGTTTCGATGCCGGTGCCGGTCACTTCGCCATCTCCCTGGGCCGAATGGCAGTCGGCCGTCGAAAAGAGCGCCCCCTCGACATGGACCGGCAGAAAGAGATGCGCCCCGATCGTCAGCCCGCGGATGTCGATATTGCCCCCGTTGAAGCGGGGGGGAATGGTCGGCAGCCGGCCGGCTTCCGCCGGT
>JBFFZG010000269.1:0-6466 GCA_041568735.1 Promineifilaceae bacterium (SeqCode) | reverse complement strand
GGCGGTGGAAGCGGCGTCATGCCTGTTTCTGATGGGGAGCGGCGGGGCCGGTTGCTGACATTATGTATTGTCACCCCCCCCGCCCCGTGGTATAATCCATCAGGTTCGGCCGCAGCGAGCCCAACCTGAAGCAAGTCGCCAGTCCATGTAGAATCAATCGCCTATTCCCCACCCCGCTTCCCCGAAATTTTTCGGCGAGGCGGCACCGGGAACGGCTGGGACGCGCTAACAATCAGATGAGCAGCTTTCGTTTTGAAGTGTGGCCAACTGAATACCGGGTGATCACCCAGCATTTTGGAGCCAATGCCCACTACTACCGCCAGTTTGGCCTGCCCGGACATGAGGGTATCGATGTGCGGGCCCCCAGCGGCAGCAAGATATTCTGCGTCGCTCCCGGCCGTGTCTACCGGGTCCACAACAATCCCAAAGGGCACAACTACGGCATCCACGTGCGCGTCCAGCACCGCGAAGGGTACATGACCACCTATGCGCACCTGCAGGAAGCCTTCGTCAGCGCCGGGGACGACGTGCGGGCCGGCTCGGTGCTCGGCCTGGCCGACAACACCGGCAACAGCTTCGGCTCCCACCTCCATCTGACCCTGAAAAAACAGGGCGCCCGGCAGGGGGACTGGCCGTACGACATCGTCGATCCGACCCCGTTCCTGATGCCGCTCCTCGGCTGGCAGCCGCCGACCGGCCCCTACCTCAAGGGATGGGTAGCCAACCTGAGCATCTCGATCGTCGACGACCTGGCCCAGGCGCTCAGCGGAGGAGTGACCCTGCGCCTCGGCCCCAACGAAAGCCTGCACGTGCCGGAAGGGACGATCATGATCGTCAACGGCGCCCCCCAGAGCGGCTTTGTGCCGGTTCTGGTCTCCCGGGCGGCCGTCGGCGAATATCTGCCCGAGCCCGGCGCTCCCGGCTCCCCGCCCGCCCCCCACGAAGCCACGGTCGGCGGCTGGGCCTGGGCCGACTTTCTTAAAATTGACAACACGCTCGGCGTCGTGCGCACCTCGTATGGGATCAATCTGCGCGAGCGGGCCACCAAGAACAGCGCCAATATCGGCATTGTGCGCCGGGGCAGCACCATCGTCATCACCGGGGAAAATGAAAACGGCTACCTGCCGGTGACCGTCCGCCGCGCCGATTTTATCGGACCGGTCAACGCCCCGGAAGAAGCCCCACTGCCGGCCCCGGGCGGGACGAACGGCCAGTCCCTGCAGAAGCTGCCGGAAGGGATCTACCTGGGCTGGATTCCCACCCAGTTCCTGAAGATTACCGGCCTGCGCGGGGAAACCCCCCACCGGCCGATCAGCCTGCAGAGCGCTCCCGGGTCGAGCGGCCGCTACATCGGCACCATCCGCAACAACACGGCCGTCTCAGTCGCCGGGCAGGCGGAAGCCAACTACACGCCGGTGCTGGTCAACCGCACCGGCTTTCTGCGAGTCTCCAGTCCGCTCCCGGTTGTCGAGCTGCCCGAGCCCCTCTCCGACGAGGAAGTGGCCTCCGCCGGCGAAACCGTCCTGCGCCCCCTGCAGAAATCGACCCCCGGCTGGGTTCTCAGCGGCGAGATCGCCGTGCGCGGCTACGAGGCCACAGCCGGACCGGCCGGCCTCAACCTGCGCGACGCTCCCCGGCGCGACGCCACAATCATTGGCTACGTCCCCGCCCTGAAGAAGCTCTTCGTCACCGATTCCCCGCTGGGCGAGTTTACCCCGGTGCGGGTCGACGAGGCGGTGCTGCAGCCGCCGGTGCCGCACGTCGGCCGGGGAGAGATGCCCGGTCCGGAGCCGCCGCTCATGGGGCAGGCCCGCATCGGCCTCCACGCCTCGGCCGATCCCCACATGACCGAGGCCGAATTCCGCGAGTTCGCCGATCTGCGGCCGGGCCTCATTAAGATCCTCTCCTTTCACGCCGCCGGCGACGTCGCCCGCCTGGCCAAAGCCCACCCGGACGCCAGCTGGATCGTGCGCGCCTTTCTCAGCTTCGGCAGCCGGCGCATCACGCCGCGCCAGTTCTTTACCGACACCTTCCCCGATGTGCAGCGAGCGCTCGACCAGCTCAAGGGGAAAGATCTCGTCCTGGAGCTCCACAACGAGCCCAACCTGACGGCCGAAGGGATGGGGACCGCCTGGGCCGACGGCCGGGCGTTCAACGACTGGTACCTCGAGCTCCTCAAGCTCTACCGGCAGGCGCTGCCGGCCGTGCGCTTCATTTTTCCCGGCCTCTCCCCCGGCAATACCGTCTCCGGCATCAAGCAGGACCACATCACCTTCATCGAGGCCTGCCGGGAAGCGGTCGAGGCCTCCGACGGGCTGGGGGTTCACCTCTACTGGTCCCGGGTCTACCCGCTCCAGCGCTCGCTCGACGTCCTTGACGACCTGATGAGCCGCTTCCGCAACCAGCCGTTCTGGGTCACCGAGGCCAGCAACAACAAGGCCGGCACGACCGATGCCCAGAAGGCGCGCGAATACCTTCTCTTCTGGCGCGAGCTGCAGAAGCGCCCCTTCGTCCAGGGAGTCACCTACTTCGTCGCCGCAGCCAGCGACCCCCAGTTCCAGGAAGAAACCTGGGTCGGTAAGGGGATCGCCCGCCGGCTTGGCCTCCGCTGATTCCCCTGCACAAAAAAAAGGAGGCGCCCCGTGGGACGCCTCCCTTTTCTCGTGTTTGGCCCCCCCAAGACGCCGAGCTCATTCCCCGTTCGTCTCCGCCGCCGGCGCCGCCGGCTGAAAGCGCCAGATATCCGGCAGGAGATAGCTCAGCCCCAGGAAAATAATCCCGAAGCCAATAAACATGAGAATGCGCCACAGCGGGTCGATCAGCAGCAGATCGATCAGCAGCAGCTTGCCGGCGACGACGAAGAGCGTCACCATGCCGACTCGCTGCAGGTCGAGGCGGTGGGTCAGACCGCCGGCCGACAGGAGGCCGATCGCGTACACGCCCCAGACCAGCGAGACGATCCCCTGGCCGTTGGCCACCCCGTCGATTTCGGAGATCGGCCAGGCCATGGCGGCCGCGTAGACTAAAATCTGGGAGAGGATCCGGGCTTCTTTGTTTTTGACGATGAAGGCGATGACCCCCAGCCCGATAATGACGGCCAGATTCGTCAGGGCCTGGCCGTTGAACAGAATCGGCAGGGCGTGCGGCTCGGTCAGCCGCAGCATGAGCCAGGCGTAGGTGGCGGCCGTCAGCAGCCAGGCGCCGCTTTCGATCAGGACCACCGGCCGGCGCGTGCTGAGGACGTGCAGGAACAGCGCTTCGGCGGCGATCATCAGGAAGAGGATGTCCCCTTCGAACCGGGCCGTGATCCCGGCCGTCAGGAAGGTCAGCCCCATCAGCAGGTAGGCCAGGTTGAGCCAGCTGTCACCCTCCTGGCGGCGGCCGAACTCGCCCGCGGCGGCGTAGATCAGGCCGGCCGCCAGGGCGATGTAGGCCCAGATGTCGTAATCAGAAGCCCAGATCTCGTAGATGAAAAAGAGGGAGACGAGCGGAGTGGAGACGAGCATGACGCTGGTCAAAAACTCCTTCCACTCGAGCCGGCGGGCCCGCTCCAGGAGCAGGCGGTCGCAGGAGAGCGCCAGGATCAGCCAGGAGAAGAGAATGCCGCCGGTCAGGAACCAGCGGTTCAGGTCGGATGGCGCGGCCGCAATGCCGACCAGCCGGTCGAACACGAAGGCGAAGATGCTCACCTGCCAGATCGTCCAGGCGCCGCCGCCGCTCAACCAGACCAGGGAGGGCCACCGGCGGTAGTGGGAGATCAGAATCGTGCCGCTCATGATCAGGGTGGTGTAAATGACCAGGGCGGGCAGATTCCCGCTGTCGCCGCGCAGCACCAGCGGAGTCACCAGGCCGCCGATCAGGCCGATCAGGGCGACAAAATACCCTTCCGGCCGCAGCACCGCCAGGACAAAACTGACCGTGGTGACGGCGATCATCGCCCCCAGAGCGATGGGGTAGGTCGTCAGCTGGTAGAGCTGATAGGCGGCGAAGATGCTGATATAGAGGACGGCGCAGCCGCCGCCCAGCATGATGCCCCCCAGCACCTGCCGCCGGTTTTCCACCGCCAGCCCGGCGCCGAGCAGCCCCGCGCCGATGACCAGCCCGGCCCCCACGCGCAGGGGAGGAATCAGCCAGCCCTGCTCCACGGCGTAGTTAAACAGGAAGCCCACCCCGAGCAGGAGCAGGCCGATGCCGATATAGCTCAACACCTTGTCCGTGGTGAAATACCCCTGGATCCAGGTGGCGCCGTCGTCGACGGGCGGTCCATCTTCGATGTCGGCATGAGGAGATAAGGGAGAAGAGATCGGATCACGAGACATGACACACCTCCAGTTTCAAATCGCGCTGCGGGTCAATTGATTCCGGGTGCCTCGGCAGGCGATCCCGGACAATCACACCATAGGCGAAATGAAGCCGGAGGGTAAGGGGGTTTTGTGCCGGCCTCAGCCGGAAGTTAGCCGGAGTTAGCCGGCCGGGGGTTGGGCGGCGTCGATCTCCTGCTGCCAGAGAATCTCGGCCAGGAGGCGGCGCCCTTCGTTGAGCTGGACGGTGTAGCTGCGGCTGTTGGTGGCCAGCCGGTAGCCGGTTTGCCGGCGGATGATTTCGGCCACTTCCGGCCGCGTCTTATCTTCCAGGTAGCCGAAGCGGAGGATGAGCAGGGGGATGCGGGCTTCGGCGGCCTGCCGGCCGGCGGCGATCTGCTCTTCGGCCTCGGCGATGGCGGCTTCGAGCAGATCCCGGACCGCCTGGGCGCGGTCGGCCGGGGATAGGTGGGCGGCGGCCAGCTGGCGCCGGCGGGCGATGGCCTGCAGCTGCCGCTGCCCGACCCGCTCCGCCAGCAGGGGCGAGCGGGCCAGCTCCGGGTCCTTAAAAATCGTCTTGTGCCGGAAAATGCGCTCCATTTCGGCGGCGAACATCTCCCGCTTCTGCGCCTGGCGCGCTTCGGCCGCGGCGGCGATGAGCGCCTTTTCCACGTCGGCCAGGGCGGCGGCCGGATCGGCGGCCGTGATCATCTGGGACTGCAGGGCGTCCAGCTGCTGGCGCAGATGAGTCTCCCATTCCGGCAGGATCAGGCGGTCGAGCCCGACCTGCAGAAAGGGAGAAAAGGTGGCGATGACGACGGTCGCGGCGACCAGGATCGGGATCGACAGCCAGGATGGGTCGGCCCCGGAAAGGCGGTGGAGCCCCTCGAACACGAGGAGAAACCCGACGACGAGCACGGCGTTCAGGGCGAAGGAGCGGCGCAGGTCCGGCCGGACGTTGCGGTGGCGAAGCCAGCCGCCGTAGAAGATCAGGTTGCGGCCGACAATCGCCAGGCCGACTGAGGCCAGGAGATCGCCCGCCAGCCGCAGAGGCAGCTGGTCGATGAAAAAATAGGTCAGAAAGTAGCTGAGGCTCCCCAGGATCATCAGCAAGTTGCCCCAGAAAATACGGCCGAGCAGCCGCCGGGCGGCCGCACCGGCGGCCCGCCAGCGCAGGGCGATGATGACGAGGGTCGACAGGATCGTCCCCAGGAAAAAGACGGCGTAAATGGGGTAGGTCGGCCAGGCGGGCGGGAGCAGGATCGACCCATAGACATTGCCGGTCGTCGTGATCCGGTCAAAGGCGAAGACGAAATTGGTCGAAACGCCGACCACCGAGAAAAAGATCGCCCCGCCGAGCACAAGCCAGGAGATATTTTCCCGGTAGACATTGACCGGTGGCGGGGCCGCCTGGTCGAAATCGGGCAGGCGTAGAATCAGCCGGAGCCAGATCGCGGCCACCGGGGGGATCGCCCACCAGGTCGCCCGCTGCCAGAAGATAAATTCCTCCGGCGTCCGGCTGACCCCTTCCATAGCCACGCCGCACAAAAAGATGAAGACGAGGACCATGGCCAGCCCGGCCGAAACGTCCGGCTGCGTCCACCAGGCCGACGGCCGGACCGCCGGCAGCAGGTAGGCGCGGCTGATGAGAAAGAGTCCCAGCCAGAGGAAATAGCCGGCGACCAGGATCTGGAGGGTGAACGGAAGGAAGACAGGCATGGGTTTGAGGGCCGGGCCAATCGCCTGAACTTCAAGCGACGATGAATGATTCAGTTGGGGAGATCATACCGGAAACCGGGGTCGGGCTTCAAGATGCGTGGAATCATCCGGACGCTCCGGCCGCTTTTCCGCGGCGCTGGCCGGTAAAAAAAACCCCCGACGGCCGCCGGGGGTTTGTCTTTGGAGAGATCGCGGGAAATCAGACCCCGACCAGTGAGCGGAAGCGCGGGTCATCCCGGATGAAGTCGAAGTCGGGATCCTGGCGCACCCATTCCGGCCGGACCTGGCGCAGGCTGAGCGCCCGGCGCAGGAGCTTGATCGCCTCCTCGGTATTGCCGGCGATCGATTCGATGCAGGCCCGGTTGTATTCGTTTTCGTGGGCGACCAGGTCCCGCGCCTGCTGCAGGTGGGCCTCGTACTGCTCGAGGTGGCCCAGCTTGCGGTTG
>JBFFZG010000268.1:0-6475 GCA_041568735.1 Promineifilaceae bacterium (SeqCode) | reverse complement strand
TTCAGCGCCAATCTGCTTCTCGACGTCGTCGCCGGCCAGGACAACGCCTACCTCGGCAGTGATATTCTGACCGAATCCCTGCACCGGCTCGGCCTGGAAAACACCTTTATCGTCACCCCTTATGACGAGCCGGATCGGGCGGGCAAGCGAACGCTCGTCACCCGCTCCAACAGCAATCCCGCCACCAGCCTCGATCCCGACCCGGCCATGCAGACCACGGCCGAGGAAATCGGCCAGCTGCTCGGCATGATCTACGACTGTTCCCGGGGCGGCGGCGCCCTGATCGCCCTCTATCCGGAACAGCTCACCCCGGCCGAATGCCAGTATCTGATCGATCTCCTGACACAGAACGTCGAGGGCAATCTGATCCGCTTCGGCGTGCCGGAAGGCGTGCCCGTCGCCCACAAACACGGCTGGGCCTACAACACCCACGGCGACGCCGGGATCATTTTCTCACCCAATAGGGATTACGTCCTGGTCGAATTCCTCTACGCCGACACCGATTGGATGCCGATCAGCCTGAGTTTTCCCCTGCTGCGGGAGCTGTCGCGGGCGGTTTATAACTTCTACAATCCGGAAGCCCCTTACTATGACCACAAGCGAGCCCAGCGGGCGGCCGGCGCCTTCGCCGCCCGGATCGCGGCCGAGACCGCCGCGGCGGCGGCCGCCGATGGTCCGTAAATTTGCCCCCGGCCGGTTCTTCTGGCCGGGCCTTTCTCTTTTTTTATGGAGCCTGCTGCTGGTGGCGGTCCTTTACGGCCGGGCCCTCTTTCTCCCCTTTTTCTTCGACGATCTCGACCATCTTCCCTACGTGGGGCGCACGCCCCTGGCTGCGATCTGGGGCTCCGCCGGCGGCTTCCCCTACTACCGGCCGCTCGGGGCCACCGTCTGGCGGCTCCTCTTCCTGCTGGCCGGAAGCCACCTGGCCTGGCTGCTGCACGGCGTCAACCTGCTGCTGCACGCCGCCAACGGCTGGCTGGTCGGCCGGCTCGCTGGCCGCCTGGCGGCGGACCGGGGCGCTGCCTGGGGCGCGGCCACCCTCTTCCTCGTCTTTCCCTTTTCCTACCAGGCTGTGCCCTGGATCGGCGCCCTCTATCACCTTCTGGTCACCTTTTTCGCCCTGACCGCCGTTCTCGCAGCACTGGCCTACCGCTCATCCCGGAACAGGCGCTGGCTCATGGCCGGCCTGGCCGCCGCCGGGCTGGCGCCGTTCGCCCATGAAAACGGGGTCGTCGTCCCACTGCTCGTGGCGGCGGCTTTTCTGACCGACAGCGCCTCCGCCGCTCAGGGCCGGGGTGGAAAGGCCGGAACTGCCGCTTCGTTTCTGGACCGGCTGCGGCCGGCCGTGGTCTGGCTGCTGGCGCCGGCCGTCTGGGCGGCCGCCTGGCTGTCCGTCCCCAAAGGGCGGGCCGAACCGTTCGGAGCGCTGAATCTCGAGGCGGTCTGGCAGAACAGCGTCTATTTTCTGCAGGGGGCCGCTTTTCCCATCACCGTTGCCGGGGGCTGGCTGCGCGACCGCTGGGGCTGGAACGATCTCTGGACCGCCGCCGGCCTCGGGCTGGGCGCGCTCCTGGTGACCATCCTGCTGCTCCGCCAGCAGCCGTCCCTGCGGCCGGCCTTTCACCTGGGGCTGATTTGGACGGCCGCCGCGGCCGCGCCGGCCGTGTTCGCCCTCGACTTCGCCTATGTCATCAGCGCTCCCCGGCTGCTCATGCTGCCGGCCGCCGGCATCGCCCTGATCTGGGGGGCGGCCGCGGCCGCCTTGAGCCACCGCCTGTCCCGGCCGGCCGGATGGACCCGGGCGGCCCTCACCTTTGCCCTCCTCCTGCTTCTGGCCCTGCCGGCCGGCCGCTTTGTCTGGCGGCAGATCGACCAGCATGCCCTGCTCGGCCGGGCCTGGCGCAGCGGAGTCGATGTCGTCGCCGCAGCCAACCGGGAAGGGCAGGCGGCGATCCTGGTCAATTTCCCTTCCTCTGTAACCACCGTACCCACGACTTTTCCCCTGGGGCACGAAGGGACCGTGTTCATGGTCCCCTACATCCCGACCGACCGGCTCGTCGACGTCCTGACCGGCCGGCCGCAGACGGTCGCTTTTCGCCGGCACGACGACATTCGGCCGCAGATGCCCTATATCTACGACGTTTTGGGAGACGGTCGAGATTGGCCGGCGCTGGCGACGGCCTACCCGGCGGCCGAGATCTGGGCCGCCCGCTACGCGCCGGAGGCGATCACGCTGGAACAGCTGGGGGCCTTTGGGGCCGGCACCGACACGCCGGCGGACGCCCACTTTCCGGACGCCGGTGTCTTTCTCGGGGTCACCCGCGCTGCCTGGCTCGACTCCGAGACGATCGAAGTCGCCCTCATCTGGCAGGCCCACGAGCCGGCGGCGGGCTTCAATCCCAACGGATACACGGTTTTCGTGCACGCCCTCGCCGCGGACGGCAGCCTCGCGGCCCAGGCCGATGGGCTGGCCCTCGGCAACACATTCCCTGTAGCCCAGTGGCCGGCCGCCGGAGCCTTTCTCGACCGGCGCCGGCTGAGGGTGCCGCTCGACCAGATCCGGCCGGAGCGGCTGAGTATCGGCCTCTACAGCTGGGAAACGGGCGACCGGCTCCCGATCACCCTCGCCGGTGGGGAACGCCCGGCAGATCAGGCGCTGACGATCCCGCTGGAGAGCGGCGCCACGGCCGGCGGACCGGGCGAATAATAGTGTCGCCTCAGGGGAGCACCGTCGGGATCAGGTAGTTGATTTTTTCCGGAACCGGGGTCAGGTAGTAGACGTCCACGTAGCCGCTCCAGGCTTTAATCTGCCCGTCGGGGTAGCCGAGATCGATCCAGCGCCCTTTCACCCCCCCGCCGGTGTCCCCGGCGAAGGCCCGGCCGTAGCCCGGCACGTAGACATAGGAGCGGAAGGGAACCACCCGCGGATCGATGGCGACGACCCCATAGCCCGCTTTCACCCCGCTGGCCGTGATGCCGTAGCCCGGGCTGCTCTTTGGTTTGCCGGCGCTCTGCGGCGTATAGGCCGTGACCCGCATGCGCACGACCCGCCAGTATTCCAGCGGCCCATCGGGGGTGTCGACTGTGCGGATGTTGAGGCGGGTGCCGTAGCCGACAATGGCGGCCGCCGGCTCCCGCACGACCCATTCACCATCCGGCTGGCGACCCACTTCGACCCCATTTTCGTAGCGAATCCGCAGGCGGACCCGTTTGAGACCCGGCACGCCGGCCTGCAGCACCGCCCGCTGGTCGATTTCGAGCTGATCGGTCGCCTGCAGGGTGCTTTCAAAGGGAATCTCCGTGTCGATCGTCTGGAAATCCTCCGTCACCCGGATCACTTCGATGGTGTCATTGGGCTGGAGCAGGACATCGGAGCCCGGCCGGGTGTAGTCGAGGCCGACCAGCCCGATGCCCGCCTCGGCCAGGACAGACATGACCGTGCGGTGGCGGCTGCGCGTTGGAACGACCTGGCCGTCGGCGAGTATCTGCAGGGGAATCGCCCGCTGAATCACGATCGTCATATCCGGTTCGAGCCAGCTGCTGAGCGGCGGATCGCTGCCATCGGCCGCATACAGCGTAAAACCGGCCTCCTGGAGCGCTTCGCCCACCGTCGGCCGTCCGGAGGTGATCGTCGTCTGGCGCTCCCCGTCGATGACAGTGGCGGTCGTCAGCTGCCGGATTTCGAGCCGGGTCGGCAGGGAGCTGCGGCCGATATCGTAAACGGAAACCGGCCGGCCGTCGGCCAGGATCTGGGTGGTGCGCCGGAGGGGGAAGCCGATTTCAGCCAGGAAGGCCCCGATCGTCGGCTGGCCGGTCGCATGGCGCTCACTTTGACCTCCGGCCGTCAGCAGCACTTCCCGGGCCCGGTTGAGGGCGATGGGCACGGATGGGCTGGCGGCCGCATCCGGATGGGGGTTCAGGCGGTCATCCGGACCGACTTGCAGGCCGGCCGCCCGGACAACCTCACCCACGGTTTCGAACTGCCCCCGCACGACGATCGGGCTGCCGTCGGCGTAGACCGTATACTGCTCGGCGTTCGCCAGCAGCCAGAAAAAAATCCCGCCCAACACCAGACTGAGGGCGAGCAGGGCAAAGCCGGCGCGCTGTAGAAGACGGTTAGAAATGGCCATCGCAGTGGTCAATTATGGGCAAAAGAGGCGGGGCAGGCGAATCTCTTAATGGGCCGTTCGCCTGTCGTTGAATTCTCGGCCCAGGTTAGCCTGGATCCCCCGATCCCCCCCGAAAATGAAAACACCCCCATGCCAGGTGACAACCAGGGTATCCCAGTCACCCGAAGATTACGTCTTAGTGCTGCTTCCTTCCGGACCTGACACGATTCGACGTCCTTCGCCGCTGGGGCCCCGATTGTCACCAGGCTTGAGGGTGTTCTCGATAGTAATTTTAAGACAGGGGAGCCTGTTCCCCTAACCTTCCCACATCAGGCGCATCGCGCTCGGCCCCCGGTCGAGCTCCCAGGGGTAGACGATATAGGCATCGGTTACCGCCGCATAATAGGTGGGCGTGTGGCCGGGATAAAGGGAAGAGCCCGGTTTGTAATGGAGCACGCAGGTTTCCGGCGTCCCGCCGGCCGCATCGATCCGGTTGCTGACGGTGACCACGTTGCGGCCGCGGGTCCAGACATCGTCGACGACGAGAATGCGCCGGCCGTCAATCAATTCATCGGCGGGAAATTGAATAAATTCCGGGATGACATACTTGTCCTGCGGGCTGAACATACCGGGAAAATCGGCTGGGAACCGCACGGACGCCGTCAGCAGATAGGTGATGTTAAGCGCTTCAGCCAGGAGCCCGCCCGGGATAATCCCACCCCGGGTGATAATCATCATCGAATCAAATCGCCCGTGGATCTGGGGCACCAGGTAGTCAATCAATTTGTCGACATCGGACCATGTCAATACTTCACGTCGCACGCCATACTCCTTGGGTGTCCGCCGGCCGGACACCTTACCAAATCACCAGGTTTTAAATAGAATGGTTTGGGAGGGTCCCTACCCCGATGAGCTTAACGCCGCCAGCGACAGGCGAAATGATCGCGACAGAACCCCGGGCCAGAAAATGGCTGCTGGTCTGTCAAACCGGTTTTAGCTATGCACTTAACGTTCGATTTGCTGGTGAGTATGACCTGTAATCCTACACGCCAAAGGATGTCATGTCAAACGGTTCATCTTCCAGGGCGCCTCAGCCGGTGACCGCCCGCCAGAAGAGCAGCGAGCCGCTCGTGGCGGCGGCCAGGCCGGCCGCGGCCAGGGCGACGATCCACCAGGTGCGGGCCAGACCCCCACGATCGACAATCTGCAGTTCGGGCCATCCCACCTGCTCAACGAAATAACGGGGCACGAGGACATAGCCGAGCAGAAACCCCGAAACCAGGCCGCCGATATGCGCGGTATTATTGATGCGAACGACGATAAACCCGATGAGCAGGTTGATCCCCACCAGGCGCAGCATGGCGTTGAACCGCTCCTGGCCAAAACGGCCGAGCTTTTTGCGGTAAAAGGTAAAGAAAGCGAGCTGCATGCCGATGACGCCGAAGATGGCGCCCGAAGCCCCGACCGAAAATTCAGCGGGGCCGCTCAGGGCAAAAGAGGCGACGCTCCCGAACAACCCGGAGAGGAGATAGACGAGACTGTAGCGGCCGTTCCCGTACAGCCGCTCCATATCGGGTCCGAGGATATAGAGGGCGAACCCGTTAAAAAGAATGTGGGTGATGTCGGCGTGGAGGAACATGGCCGTGAACAGCCGCCAGATCTCCCCTTCGATGATGTTGGGGCCGTAGCTGGCCCCATATTCATAGAGAACCAGACCCTGGTTGGAAAATAAGCCGGAAGAAAGGGTCAGCGCGAAGATGCCGATGATCGATCCCAGCATGAGATAGGTAAACACCGGCCTGGCAAACGGCCGCGTGAAGGGGTTGATCATGTCCCCCCGCTGCGGCGGACGCGGCGGCAAGGGGCGGGGGATGCCAGAAAGATTTTCTTCCGGCAGGTCAGGCGGGTTTTCGAGGGTCATCTGGCAATGATACGGGAGTAAGAGGGGAGCAACAAGGACTATTAATGAATCTCATGGGGGATGGCCACCCCTGTGGCTAATTTTTCAAGTTTGATACAATTCGACCATGGCCATTCGGGAAGGGCGGTGGGACTGCCAGTACTGCGCAACACAGGGCATTCTCGGCCGCTACCAGGCCTGCCCGATCTGCTCAAAAAGCCGGCCGGCCGGGACCCGGTTTTACCTGCCCGAGAACGCCGAAGAAGTCACCGAAGGCGATCTGATCGCTTTTGCCCGGCGCGGGCCGGATTGGATTTGTGAATTTTGCGGCAGCAGCAACGGTGCGGAGCGAACCACCTGCCAGAGCTGCCAGGCCGAACGGGGCAGCGCCCCCACCCAGCAGGTTAAAACCTACCAGCCCGGCCAGGCGCCGCAAACCGGCGATATGACCCTGACCGGGAGCGCC
>JBFFZG010000267.1:0-6551 GCA_041568735.1 Promineifilaceae bacterium (SeqCode) | reverse complement strand
TGCACCCCCCATCGCCCCCTGGGCGCTGCCGGCTTCGTGTGGGATATCACCCCGGACAGCGCCGGCGGGATCTGGGTGGCGGCCAACGATGGGGCGGCCTATTTCGATGCGGACGCCGGCCGGTGGCAGGTCTTCACCGCGGTCGAGGGACTGGCGATCGGCGGCGTGCGCATGATCTCGGTTGGTCCGGACGGCACAGTCTGGGCGACCGGCTGGGAAGGCAAGCTGGCCGCCTACGACGGGGAGCGCTGGCAGTTAGTCGAGGAAGAGCGGCTGTTGGGCGCTGACATCGGGGCCGCCCGGGCGGCCCCGGACGGCGCGCTGTGGATCGCCGCCGCGAAAGACCTCTGGCGCTGGGATCGGGAGCGGGACGACTGGCAGCGGCACGGGGAGGGCAATGGTCGCCTGCCGGATCGGGTGCACGATATCCTGTTCACGCCCGATGGGACCGTCTGGGCCACCCACGAAACGGCCGTCTCTTATCTTTTACCGGGGGCGGAACATTGGCGGATTCATCCGGAGAGCGAACAGAATCGACGGAATGTCACGGCCGGCTACGATACGGCGGCAGTGGCCCCCAACGGAACGATCTGGTTCAGCGGGCAGCGGTTTTACAATCCCACCACGGAGCGATGGACGGAAACGGTTTACGGCGGCCGGCACAAGCGGTTCGCCTACGATCTGCTGGTCGACGCGGGCGGCGGGCTGTGGGTCGCCCGGGGCGATGAGCAAGGATTGATCTACATCGCCGATCCCCGGCGGGATGCCGCTCAAGACAGCTGGCTGACGTATGACGCCGGCAGCGGTCTGCCGGCCACGGACGTGCGCAGCCTGGCGGCGGGAGCCGAAGACACAATCTGGGTGGGATCAGCCGGCGGCTGGGTCAGCCAGTGCCGGCTCCCGACCGCGGCCGGGCAATAGCGAGCGAGCCGTTGGCGGCCGGTGTACAAGGGCACCGCCCCCCGGTTCCTTCGAATAATCGAGCGGCGGCGCTTTTCCATCCGGCTGGCCCGCAAGCAGCAGGCTTAAATTATCTGGTGCTGTCGGGTTGGCAGCCGATTATCCACCGGTGACCCGCACCAGGAAGACCGGGCAGGGGGCCTCCTGCAGGACCTTGGTGGCCACGCTGCCGTAGACCCAGCGGCTGAAGCCGGAGCGGCCGTGGGTCGTCTTGACGATCACGTCCACCCCTTCCTCGACGGCCACGTCGACGATCCCATCGGCCACGGCGAGGTTTTCCAGGACCTCCACTCGGGCCGCGATCTTCTGTCCGGTCAGCCGATCCCGGATCCGGGCCAGGTAGGCCTCGGCTTCCTTGCGCCGCTCCTCCATCCGGGGATAGTCGATGTAGACGACATCCCCGTAGTGGCCGGTCGCCGGCGGCAGAAGATAGGGCTGGAGCACCATCAGCAGGATCAGTTCGGCTTCGAATTTTTCCCCCAGGGCGGTGGCATAGGGCAGGGCCCGCTCCGCCAGTTCGGAGCCATCCAGCGGGACCAGTATTTTTTTCAACATGACGATTTCCCCTTTCTTGCGCATTTGTTGCCTGTGACCGGGAGGTCGAGGGCGCCCCACTCCCATCCAGGAGCTGGATTGACCGCCGTCGGGTTTCTCTCTTTCTTCTTATTATTATATGCGAGAAACGGCCGGCCGGTCAGCAATCCCGGCAAATTGCCCGGAAGGAGCCCTGCCGCCTCCATCTCCCCACCGTCCTCCATTGGAACTCCCCTCAAATCGTGATAGGATTTAGCCGCCCACGTGTTTTTAATGAAGATCGGGTATCGTAAGCCTTTCGTTTTAATCACAAATCGCCTGACCAGAACCAGACCCGCATGAAAACACCCGCCGGCACCGAATGCCGCTTTTATTACGAAAACTTCCACCGGGGCCGCTCCGACCAGGAGTGCCGCCTCATTCAGGCCAACCCCAGCTCCGCCGCCTGGCATCCGCGGGACTGCCAGGGCTGCCCGGTGCCTGGGATCCTGGCGGCCAACAACGACCCCAATCTCGTCCTCGAGGGAACCATCCGCAAGGGCTTTCTCAACCTGGTCGGCCGCCGGGTCGAGGTCAAGGCCTTCTGCAGCAAGCACCTCATCGACGTGCGCGAACCGCGCGTCGGCTGCCCCGAATGTGCTAAAGAAAAACCGGGGCTGCAGCAGCTCTTCACCGATATCTAAACCGGCCGCTTCCCCGCGCATGACCCGTCCCCTCCCCTTTCGATCGATCCTTTTCGATCTCGACGACACCCTGCTGGGCAACGACATGGCGGTTTTTCTGCCCCGCTATTTTCCGCTCCTGGCTGGCCACGCCCTGCGGCTCATCCCCAACCCGACCTTCGAGTTCATTCCCTGCCTGCTGGCCGCCACGCGAGACATGATCAACAGCGCCGATCCCGGCCGGACTAATTTCGACGTCTTCTGGGCCAGCATGGCCCGCCAGACCGGGGTCGACTGGCTGGCCCTGGGGGCTCCGGCTTATTTCGATAAATTTTACCGGGACGGCTTCCACAAGCTGCGGGATGGGACCACCCGCCGGCCGGCCGCCCGCCCGCTCGTTGAGGGGCTGATCGCCCGGGGGATCGAGGTGGTGATCGCTACCAACCCGCTCTTCCCCCCCACAGCCATCGAGGCCCGACTCGACTGGGCCGGACTGCCGCCGGCCGAAATCCCCTTCACCCTGATTACCTCCATGGACAATATGCACTACACCAAGCCAAACCCGGCTTATTATGTGGAGATTCTGGATCAAATCGGCCGCCGGCCGGCCGACGTACTCATGGTCGGCAACGACTGGAAAAACGACATCGAACCGGCCGCAGCCCTGGGGATTTCCTGCTACTGGATCCGCTCGAACGGCGCCCCACCTCCCGCTCCCGGCCGGATTATCGGCTGCGGCACCCTGGCCGACCTGGCCGAAACTCTCCGGGATGGGTGGATCTGAATCGAGTCCCTTCAGGCGAGAAACTGCCGGTAGCCGGCGATCTCCTCGCGCAGGCGGCCCATCTGCTCCAGCGTGCGCGGGTCGTGGTACCAGTCTTCGTGGTGCTTGAGGTAGGCCAGCTTGCTCAGCCGGTCGTAGAAGCGGACACTGCGCGTGTAGCCGCGGATCCCCCGGCTGGAAAACAGGTCGATATGGGCACCGATCCGCCGCCAGGATGAGGTGGCGATCTCATACTGACGGATGGTGATCAGCCCGTTATGCACCTCGTCGCGCAGGTAGGTCTGGAGCCAGCGCCGCTCCTGCACGAGCGACCAGATCATGATGGCGACGGTGATGAGCCCACCCCCCCAGGCGTTCCCCAGCATCGGCAGGCAGACCAGGCCGCCGAGGGTATCCCCCAGCGAGGCGGAGGCGTTGTGAATAAAGTGAAGCACGACGGCCACGCTCCAGCCGGCCACCGGGGCCAGGAAGCGCAGCGGGTCGTCCCGGTAAATGCGCACAACGGCGATGCCCAGGCCGGTCATGCTGGTGAACAGGGCGTGGTTGAACCCGAAGATGATGACGCGAAGGATGAACGTCGACTGCCAGGCTTCGAAGCCCCCTTCGTCAAAAACGGTGACGAAATAAAAGATATTCTCGACCATGGCGAAGCCGATTCCGATCATCGAGCCGTAGATGATGCCGTCGAGCAGGCTGTCGATCTGGCTGCGCCAGAAAAAGAGGACGAGGAGGAGGGCCACCCCCTTGGCTGACTCCTCGACCAGCGGGGCGACGAATGTGGCCACGGCCGCCTCGCTCGAGCCGTTTTCCCCCAGCACCAGGTAGAACGGCAGGCCGAACAGGGCGTTGAAAATCAGCGCGGTGATCACGGCCGGGATCGCCCCCCAGATAAAGGTGGCGGCCAGGAGCCAGAGCGGCTCCTTTTCGTAGCGATCGAAGGCGTAGATCAGGAGCGCGTAAAGGAGCGCGGGAATGACGGCCGCAAAAATGGAGAGAACGATCATCAGCCCTCACAATGGGTCGACCCGGCGGCCGGGGCGGGGCCGGCCGGGCGTGATTCGGAAATGGGCGCTCGCCTTCCCGGTCGGGCCGGCGGCGGTTTGCCCGGAGCGGGGGAAAGCCGGCATAATTATGGAATGAGGTCGGAGAAGGTACAAGTTAAAATTTGCGGGATCACCCATCTCGCCGACGCGGAGGCCGCAGTCGAAGCCGGGGCCGATTTCCTGGGCTTCATTTTTTACCCGCCGAGCCGCCGCGGCATCACCCCGGAGGCGGCCCGCCCGCTGATCGCCGCCCTGCGCGGCCGGCCCCACTGCCCGGTGCTCGTCGGAGTCTTTGTCGACGAAACGGCCGCGGCCATGGTCGAGGTGCTCGACTACTGCCATCTCGACCTGGCCCAACTCAGCGGGGATGAAGTTCCCTCGCTGGTCAACGACCCCGCTTCACCGCTCTACGGCCGGGCTTACAAGGCGCTGCGCCCCCAATCGACTGCCGAGGCGGAAATTGAAGCCGAGTGGTTCATCGCCGAGGCGCCCGGCCTGCGGCCGACTCTTCTGCTCGACACCTACCATCCGACCCTCAAAGGGGGCACCGGCGAGCTGGCCAGCTGGGAGGCCGGCCGGCGCATCGCCCGGCAGACCCCCGGCCTGATGCTGGCCGGCGGCCTGACCCCGGCCAACGTGGGGCGGGCGGTCGAAGTGGTCGCCCCCTTCGCCGTCGACGTGGCCAGTGGGGTTGAAGCGGCTCCCGGCCGCAAAGACCAGGCGGCCGTGCGCGCCTTCGTGGCGGCCGTGCGGGCGGCCGGGATCGCCCCTTAGCCGGCGGTTTCCGGCCGGATCCCTGTGCTATACTTTCCCCCTGCCAATCAATCGAGAGTGAGGACCCGATCATGACGACGCTGGCCGATCTGCTGCCACCGACCGATGTGCCCGACGCCCGGGGCAAATTTGGCCCGTACGGGGGACAGTTTGTTCCCGAAACGCTGATGCCCGCCCTGGAGGAATTGATTGCCGCCTACGGAGAAGCGCGGCGTGACCCCGCCTTCCTGGAGGAATTTCAATATCTGCTGGCCACCTTTGTCGGCCGGCCGTCGCCGATTACCCATGCCCGCCGCCTGAGCGCGGCGCTGGGAGGCGCCCAGATCTACCTCAAGCGGGCAGATCTGAACCACACCGGCGCGCACAAGATCAACAACGCCCTCGGGCAGGCGCTGCTCGCCCGGCGCATGAGCAAGCAGCGCATCGTAGCCGAGACCGGGGCCGGCCAGCACGGGGTCGGCTCGGCCACCGCCTGCGCCCTGCTCGGCCTGGAGTGCATCGTCTACATGGGTGAGGTCGATATCGCCCGCCAGCAGCCCAACGTGCAGCGCATGAAGCTGCTCGGCGCCCGAGTCGAGCCGGTGGTCAGCGGCAGCCGCACGCTGAAAGATGCCATCAACGAGGCGATTCGCGACTGGGTGACCAACGTGCGCACGACCCACTACCTGCTTGGCTCGGTGCTCGGCCCCCATCCCTACCCGATGATCGTGCGGGATTTCCAGAGCGTCATCGGCGTCGAAGCCCGCCGGCAGATGCTCGAGCAGGTCGGCCGGCTGCCCGACGCGATCATCGCCTGTGTCGGGGGCGGCTCGAATGCCATGGGGATTTTTCACGCCTTCCGGGACGACGAGCAGGTCGAGCTGATCGGCGTCGAGGCGGGCGGTGAGGGGATTCAGCGGGGGAAGCACGCCGCCCGCTTTGCCGACCCGGCCGTTTCCCGGCTGGGGGTGCTGCAGGGGACGAAGAGCTTCGTCATGCAGGATGCGGACGGGCAGATCATCGAGACCCACAGCATCAGCGCCGGCCTCGATTACGCCAGCGTTGGCCCTGAGCACGCCTGGCTGCGCGACCAGGAGCGGGCCGGCTACACCTCGGCCACTGACGAGGAGACGCTGGCAGCCTTCCAGGTCCTCTGCAAAACCGAGGGGATTATCCCGGCCCTGGAATCCTCACACGCCCTGGTTGAGGCATTCAAGCGGGCGCCCCGAATGCGGCCGGACCAGGTCATCCTGGTCAATTTGAGCGGCCGGGGGGACAAGGATCTCGACACCGTTCTGCGCCATCTCGACCTTTAACCCGGCGCGGCGGCGGCCGGGTATTAATATCGAATTAATGTCCGGCCGGATCGCACGGCCGTTTTTCGGGGCGCGGTGGGGCCGGTTCCGCCGCGGCGGCCAGAGAAGGCCCGGGGCGCAGCGGCTGTCCGGCCGATTTCTAATACATCTTTTGCGCGACAGATCTTGACTCCCTCCAGGGAGTCGGGTAGACTCGAAATTCGCTTGGGGAAATACCTGCATCGCGAAAAAGACCGATATTTTCGATCTTGACAACCGCACAGCCCTCTGGAGTCAACAGATTTTTTAACATGAAATCTCTTGACCTTTTGCTGTCCGGGCGATAGAATAGAATTTCGCTCAAGCGAGCAATCATACAGTACGTTAACAGCTGAATAGTGGTAAGGACGCTGAAGGGCAGGCGAACTGCTGCCCTTTGAGTGGAGTACGAACCAAGAAGTAAGACGGATTGAACCTAGGCTTCTGCAAGGAAGCATAACCAATATGGAGAGTTTGATCC
>JBFFZG010000266.1:0-6555 GCA_041568735.1 Promineifilaceae bacterium (SeqCode) | reverse complement strand
CGTCGAAACCGACATCGAAAACCTGGATGCCATCGTCGATAAGATTGTCGAGATGCTGGAAATGGGGAAAATTCTAAAAGAATAGATGAAAGTCGAAAGTCGAAAGTTGAAAGTATTGTCTGACCAGCGGCTAGTTCAGCCTGCCCGGTCGAAGACGATCGCAGCCTCTTTCAACGCTGATTGAAAACAAATAAAAGGCCATCACTTTCGACTTACGACTTTTAACTTTCGACTTTCGACTTTTAACTTTCGACTTTCCACTTTTAACTTTCATCTCCCTTTTCCCCCATGCCTCTTTCCTCCTACCTCCAACTCATCCGCCGCCGCTGGCTGATCATGCTGATTCCGGCTGTGGTCGTGCTGGCATTTACCTTGATTACCGCCGGACGGCCGGTTGTGCCGCCGCCGGTTTACAACGTCGGCGTGCGCTTTCTGGTCGCGCCACCGCCGCTGGATCCGGGAGCAGCGGCCGGCAGCCGGCGCGATGAAGAGAACCGCTACTACCAGTGGCTGACCTCCGAATACGTCGTCAACGCGCTGGCCGACTGGGTCAACAGCATCAATTTCGCCGAACGGGTCGCCCGGCGGCTGGCGGCCGGCGGGGTTGAAGTCAATCCGATCGCCCTGTTTAACGGCACGTCGGCCGAGGCGATTCGCAGCCGGCTGACTATCACGATGAACTACGGGGATGCGGCCGTGCTGGAGCAGGCGATGCGGGCCGCCATCGACGTGGTTCTGGAAGAAAGCGGCGAGGCGATCCCTCACCTGGCGGGCGAACCGGCCGCCGTGACCGTCCTGGACCGGCCGCTCGTCAACCAGGTGCCGGCGCCCATCACCGGCCAGCTCGACCTGCCGCTGCGGATCGCCATCAGCCTCGTGACCGGCTTCCTGGTCGGCCTCCTGGTCGACTATTTCGATCCGCGCACGCGGGCGGCAGCCGGGCAGGATTCCCGCTCCTGATAAACGGCCCTCGCTAATCGCCCTGGATGCGCAGCGCCCGCAGCCGGTTGAGCGCCCCTCCCAGCTCCTGCAGACGAAAGGCGGCCAGGTCCCCCAGGCGGCGCCGGTCGAGCACATCCAGGCCGTGCGTCGCGACGTCGGCCATGGTCAGCCGCAGTGCCTCGGCTAACGAGCGCCGGCCGTCCAGGTAGTGCTGTCGCGCGTACACCAGGGCCAGCCCAATCCCCCGCGCCTGGCTGTCGTCGACCAGCTGGCTCAGCGCAGTCAGCTCGATCTCCTCTTCGCCAAAGCGAATTACCCGCGTTCCGCGCGCCTGGACGCTGACCTCCCGGCCGCGCCGGCTCGGATCGATCGAGTGGGGATCGGGCACCCGCTCACGCCACCCGCCGAAAGCGCCGGCTGGCGGCGCCAGCACCCGGCCCGGCTCACGGGCGGCGATGGCCCGGGCGGCCGCGGTCACCTCGACCGGCCGGAAGGCCTCCATGGCGATGACCGTATCGGCGATGTCGAAATAATCCCCGCTGCCCCCCATGACCAGAATCGTCGAGACGCCCCGCTCGTCGAAAAGCGGCCGCACCCGGTCGACAAACGGGGTGATCGGCTCCTTTTCCGATGCGATCAGGGCCTGCATGCGCCGGTCGCGAATCATGAAGTTGGTCGCCGCCGTATCCTCATCAATCAGGAGAAGCCGGCTGTCGAGCTCGAGCGCCTCGACGATGTTGGCCGCCTGCGAGGTTGAGCCGGAGCTGTTATTTGTGGAAAAATGGCGGGTGTCGAGCTCCTGTGGCAGATTATTGATAAAAGGGGAAATATCCACCCCGGCCACACTGCGGCCGTCTTCCGCCCGAATTTTAACGGCCGATCCCTCGGTCACCACCAGCTCCCGCCCGTCGTCCGGCCGGTGATTGTAGACGCCGCGTTCGAGCGCCTGCAGCAGGGTCGATTTGCCGTGGAAGCCGCCGCCGACAATCAGGGTGACTCCGGCCGGGATGCCCATTCCGGTCACCTGCCCCCGGTTCGGGAGGGGGATCTCGACCCGCAGGGAGGGCGGTGACTGAAAGGGGACGATATCCGCGCCGGCCGGCGGCCGGTCGTCGACACCGGAGCGGCGGGGCAGGCGGCTGCCGTCGGCTACGAAAGCGACCAGCTTCTGCACCGCCAGCTGCCCGCGCAGAGCATCGGCATCCTCGGCCGCTGCGGCAAATCGGCGCATACTGTCCGGGTCGCCGTTCCGGTAGGTCAGCGCCTCCGCGACGACGCGGGGCAGCTCTTCGAGGAGCATGGCGGCCGCCTCTCGTCCCAGAATCCGCCGGCCGGCAGCCGGCAGTCCGGCCGCCAGCCGGGCCTCCACCCCGTCCAGGCTCACCCGCACGGCCGTGCGCGCCAGCAGCTCCTGACCGGGGGCATCGATGGCCAGCAGCCCGCTTTTACCCGACCCGCGCCGGCCGCTGGCGATCGGGCAGGCCCGGTCGACCGCCAGGGCCAGGTAGTTCTCCAGGCCGATGCGCCGGCTGTCGTTTTGGAAAAGCGCTTCCGGAAAACCGGCCTGCGCCGCCGCCACCCAAACCCGCAGCCGGCTCGGCGCGGCGAAGGGATCGCCCTGGACATGATCGATCCAGAGCTCAAAGTCGGGGAACCGGTAGCTGCCGGCGATCGCCTTGTAGCCCTTGTATCCCCGGCCGTCGATCCGGTTGAGTATTTCGCGCAGTTTCTCGACAGGGTTCATGCCGGCTTTGATTTCAATGGGCGGCCGTCCGGGTCTGCGGCGCGGCGCAGCGCCTCGATGATTTTTTTATCGGTGGCGGCAAAGGCGTAGCGGGAGAGATCGGCCAGGGTCACCCAGGCGTGGTCATAAACGCCGATATGCTGGATCTCCCCCGCCCGGTAGATGGCGTGGAGCGCGTGGAGGGTGATGCGAAAATGGGTGTAGGTGTGCTTGACGGCGACAAACGGCCGGCCGCCGGGAACGTCGATCTGAATCCCCATTTCTTCGCGGATTTCTCGGGCGAGCGCCTCAGCCGGGGATTCGCCGTTTTCCTGCTTGCCGCCGGGAAACTCCCACAGCCCACCCAGCATGCCGTCGAGCGGGCGCCGGGTGATGAGTAATGGCTCCCGGCCAACCGCTTCCCGCCAGATCACCCCGGCGACGACGTCGACATGAGGGATTGTGGGCCGCGCCGGTCGGACCGGCCGCTCGTGCTGGGTGCCGCGCCGGCGGGCCAGGCAGCGGGCGGCCAGCGGGCAGGCGGCGCAGGCCGGGGTCCGCGGGGTGCAGATCGCCTGGCCGAGCTCCATGAGCGCCTGGTTGTAATCTCCCGGCCGCCTGTCCGGCACCAGCGCCTCCGCCAGCCGCCAGAGTTCATTTTTAACCGCCGTCCGGCTGATGTCCCCATCCAGGTCAAAGAGGCGGGTCAGCACCCGCGTGACATTGCCGTCGACAGCGGCGGCCGGTTCATCGTAGCAGATCGAGGCGATGGAGCCGGCTGTGTAGCGGCCGATGCCCGGCAGCTGCTGCAGCCCGGCCGCCGAGCGGGGCAGTTCGCCATCGAGGCGCTCCACGACTTCCCGGGCGGCCGCGTGCAGGTTCCGGGCTCGGCTGTAATAGCCCAATCCCTCCCAGAGTTTGAGCACGTCGTCCAGCGGAGCGGCCGCCAGGGCCGCCACCGAGGGAAAGCGATCCATCCAGCGCTCGAAGTAGGGGATCACCGTCGCCAGCTGGGTCTGCTGGGCCATAACCTCCGAGATCCAGATCGGGTACGGCTCGCGCAGCCCGCGCCACGGGAGATCGGCGTGACCGTCGTCCCACCAGTGCAGGAGGTCGGCCGCGATCTGGCCGGCGCCGTCTTCGGAGTGCGAACGGGAGGTCATGGGCTCAGCCGGCTCGGGCGGCCGGCCGGGATGGAACCGCGGCCGCGGCTTCCGGCCGCAGCACCTGGTAGCGAATGACGGGGTGGGGCTGCCGCTCGATCTCGTCGATGTTGGCCGCCCCCAGTTCACCGCGCAGGTAGAGATATTCGACGTGCGCCCCGGCTTCTTCCAGGGCCAGCAGGACGTGATACCCCTGGCGGGGGCCGAAGAGCGCCTTGCTGATTTCGGCGATGCTCTGCGGCTCCCGGCAGATCTCCAGCACCCGGGTCAGCCGGGCTTCATGAAAGGCTCGAATGTCGGCAATGCGGCCGGCCAGGTTCTCGATCGGCTCTTCGTGCCCGCCCAGGGCCAGGCGGATGCCGTCGAGCCGGCCGATTTTGTCGAGGGAGGCCAGGTAGTGGCCCAACCCCGTGTTGAGAGTGATACTCTCTGGAGCCTGGTGTGGCGTGATGCGGCTGAGGACGTGATCGGCCGTCAGGAGCAGATCGTCGACGCGCAGGCAGACCTGGCCGGGGCAGTGACCGGGGACATGGAAAATTTCCAGCCCGTCTTCTGTCGTCCCTTCGGCCAGAATGAACTGCACCGGTGTAGAGCGGTAGATCCCCTTGGCGTAGAGATACATCGCCATCAGCTTCTGGCGGGCTTCGGCGCTCACGCCGGCCTGTTCGGCGAAGGCATCCAGCTGCCGGGCGGCCACGATCCGCCGCTCCTCGTAGTTGGAAAGGACCCGCACGTCGAGCTGGTGTACGCCGATCGGGGCGTCGGTAAATTGGCGCACGAAGGGGAGCCCGCCAAAATGATCCATGTGGCCGTGGGTGATCAGGATGCGGCCCACGTCGGCCAGGGTCACACGGCCGCCGCGCCGCTCGGAAATCGCCTCAAACCCGGCCAGGAGATCCCGATTGGAGGGCTCCAGCCCCGACCCACAGTCGATCAGTGTGATCTGGCCGCCGTCGTCGAGAACGTAAAGATTGGTGGCCAGCTCGGGAAAGGCCTGCACCGGAAAGGTGTAGATCGTGCGGCCGCCGGCCGTCTGCCAGGTGTTCAACAGCATGCGTCTACAATCCAGGTTGGTTCAATCGGTTGTGTGCGCCCGAGATCGCGCCGGTCAGGTCACCACCGGCCGGTCCGGCGGGTATTTTTCCCACACCCCATCCTGGACGATCGAACGCAGCCGCATGACGGCCGTGTGAACGTCGGTATAAGTGGTATAGAGCGGGGAAAAGCCCAGGCGAATGTTATCGGGGGCCCGGAAGTCCGGCAGAACGTTCATATCCTCGATCAGGGCCCGGTTGATCTGCCAGCCGGCGTCATGCCCGATCGAAACATGGGCGCCGCGGTAGCGGGCGTCGCGTGGGGAGTTCAGGCGGAAGCCGAGCGATGCCAGGTGGCGGTCGTAGAGCATGATGAAATACTCGGTCAGGGACATCCCTTTCTGCCGAATCTCCTTCATGGTCGCTTCGGCCACCAGGTCGACCCCGATTTCCACGGCCGCCAGGGAGAGAAGGGGGGGCGTCCCGGTCAAAAAGCGGCGGATGCCGCTTTCCGGATCGTAGTCGAGGTCGAGCGCGAACATGTTTTTCTGCCCAAACCAGCCGGCGATCGGGTTGCCCAGGGTTTCCTGCAGGCTCCGCCGGACGTAAAGGAAGGCCGGCGCGCCCGGTCCCCCGTTGAGATATTTGTAGGTGCAGCCCACCGCCAGGTCGACCTTGTCCTCGTTGAGCCGCACCGGGACGGAACCGGCCGAGTGGCTCAGATCCCACAATGTCATCGCGCCAATCTCGCGGGCGCGGGCAGAGAGGGCCTGCATGTCATAGACGTAGCCGCTCTTAAAGACGGTGTGAGACAGGGTGAGCAGGGCGGCGTTGTCGTTGAGCGCGGCCGTGAGCTGTTCGGCCGGGCCATGGATTCCATCTTCCGACCGGACGACCTCGATCCTGCGGCCCGGCAGGAGGCTGATCGCCCCCTGGAGGACGTACAGATCCGATGGAAAATTGAGATCGTCGGTAACGATCTTCTGCCGACGCGGCTGGGCGCGCAGAGCGCTGATGACCAGCTTGAAGAGGTTGACCGAGGTCGAATCGGCGACGACCACTTCATCGGGTTCGGCCCCGAGCAGCCGGGCGATTTTCCCCCCAACCTTTTCTTGAAGTTCAAACCAGCCTTCGTTCCAGCCGCGGATCAACCGCTCCCCCCACTCGGTTTCCACGACCCGCTGCAGGCGGGTGATGGTCGCGCGCGGGAGCCGGCCGAGCGAGTTGCCGTCGAGATAAATCAGCTCCGGATCCCGGCTGATGAAGCGGTCGCGCATATAGCCAAGGGGATCCTGAGAATCCATCGAAAACGCGTTCTGGGTATCGAGTTCGGACATGATGGGAAACGATCGCTTTCTGGTGAACAGAGTTCAATCAGGAGGGCAAGTATACTGTGCCCGGCCCAAAAGGGGTATTTTGGCGGAAAAGAGCCGGTCCTCGGAGCGGTTGCTGCCGGGAACAGCAGGTCAGACCTTCATGCGCGGTTAACCTGCGGCCGCTTTTTCGGGCCGAACGCGTGAAATCGCTAGGAATTTATTCCTAGTTCACGCCTTTTCTATGGACCTCCAGCCACCAATTCCGCTACTATTCTGCCTGATAAAACGAAGTTCCTGAACTGAATCAAGCGCCACCCGTGCCCAATTCTCCTTCAACCCACCCCGGCCGGGGCGAGAATCCGACTGGTATGGTGATG
>JBFFZG010000265.1:0-6579 GCA_041568735.1 Promineifilaceae bacterium (SeqCode) | reverse complement strand
AGGGGCTGAACCGGCCCCAGGAGCAGCCCCAGCCAGATCCCGACGGCCATCACCAGCGCGGCCGCAGACGTGCGCCACAGCCCGGCGGCGGCCAGGGTGCCGCCGATCCCCCCCATGCGCCGGCGCAGAAGCCAGATCAGCAGGGCCACCTCCAGCCAGTTCGACAAAGAGAATCCCAGAGCCAGCCCGCCCAGCGGGAGCAGCTCCAGCGCCGGAAAGAGGCCGTAGGCGAACAGCGCGCCCAGAAGGGCCATGGCCGGCAGCTGAAGAATGCTGGCGACGACCGGGGTCGTCGTATCCTCCAGGGCATAGAAGGTCCGGGAAACGATTTCCAGGACGGCCAGGGCGATCAGCGACAGCGGATAGAAAAGGAGTCCCCAGGCCACGAGCTCGGTGTCCTCCGGTCCAAAGGCCCCCCGCTCGAACAAAACCACGATCAGGGGCCGGCGCAGCAGCATCATGCCCAGGGTGATCGGCAGGCCAAAAAAGAAGATCGAGCGGAACGAAACCGCCAGGATGCGGCGCATTTCCGGCCAGTTTTTCTCGGCCGCCAGGGCCGACAGGGTGGGAAAGGCGGCCGTCCCTATCGCCTGCCCCAGAATGGTGTATGGCATCAGCGTGACCTGCAGCCCCTTCTGCAGGGCGGGCAGGCTCCCCAGGATCAGCGGCCGGGTCAAAATCGGCATGATGAAGCGGTTCAGCTGGCTGAAGGAGAGTCCGACCAGGCGCGGCGCCATCAGGACCATGACCCGGCGCACGCCCGGATCCCGGAAATCGACCGCCAACCGGTAGCGGCCGCCGACCTGGCGCATGACCGGCAGCTGGATCAGCAGATGGCCGAGCGATCCGATCACCACCCCATAAGCGAGCCCGAGCACCGAAGGCGCCCAGAGGATCGTGCCGGCAATGATGCCGAGATTATAAACGGAGGCGGCCAGGGCAGGGGCCAGGAAGCGCTGGCGGGCGTTGAGCGCCGCCATCAAAACCCCACTGATGCCAAAGATCAGGGTCGAGATGAGCATGATCCGCAGCAGGCTGACCGTCAGGGGGAGGAGCTCCGGCAGGGCCCGGGCCTGCTCGGGATCGAGATAGAGCCAGGTGATGAGCGGCCGGGCCCAGACCGCCACAGCCACGACGAGCACCACAATGACGATAAAAACCAGGTTGACCACGGTCGAAAAGAGCCGCCAGGCCCCGGCTTCATCATCCCGCATAAAATAGCCAGCAAAGGTCGGAATGAAAGCCGAGGCCAGCGCGCCGCCGGCGATGACGTTAAAAATTAATTCCGGGAGCGGGTTGGCCAGGGCGTAGGCATTGGCTTCGAGCGAATTCACGCCAAAATAGGCGCTGATCACGACTTCGCGGACAAGACCCAGCAGGCGGCCGACGACAAACGCCGCGGCTACGATGCCGGCGGCCTGAAAAAGCTGGCGCTGGAGCGAGCGAGGAGGGGAAGGGGGGTCATTTTCGCTGGCGGACATACGCGCCGGATTATAACGGCTCCGCTTCACTCAGAAAAAGAATAGCATTGGATCTTATAGGACTGAAATACCTTGACAAGGCCGGGAGTGGCGGCTAAAAATAGGCATATAGGGATTCTTGGCCCAATCCCATCGATTGCCTCAATCGAGCCCTGTCTTCCTTTTTCCAAGGTCGTATCACAGTCACTTTCCGCCTAAATCAGCATATTTGCGTAAACGAGGTCAATATTCTATGTCGGCACCAGGTCAACTTACCGGTCTGCCCATGCCTGTTTTTGCAGCATTTGGCTGGGCCGGGGAAGAGAACGCGATCAATTTCGCCCTCTCCCAGCTCGAAGCTTTTATCCACGAACTGCATCCCGCCCTCTCTCGTGAAGCGCGGAGCGAATTCCCCCATTTTGGGATGGATCGCGCCACGCAGACGATTTTTATCGCGGCCAAGCGGGAGGCGGAAGAAGGGCCTTACATCGCCTTTCTGGCCCGGCCGACCATTCTCGAAATGCGCTTCAGCGTGACCGACCGGGCGGTGATCAACCGCGGGCTGCGGGCGGCCGAAAAAAATCCGGCCGACTGGCACCGCTACCTGCGCGGGCTGGGGGAAAACTGGTCGATCCACCTGCAGCAGAACCTCGTGGACGAAGAATCCGGCGGGGAATCATTCTACCAGGATATTTATAAAGGAAGCGTACTCGAGCTGGACGAGGAAACCTGCCAGAACGTAACCGGCCGGGCAGCCTTTCTCAACAGCGAAGCGAAATGGGTGACCCCGGTTTACATCAGCCACCGGATACCATCCGAGCAGGCGGCCGGCATGGGACGCGACCTGGCCACCTACCTGGCCGATGAGATCGATCGCCTGATGTCGATCCTCTTCCTGTTCACCCACTCGAACACGACCACCAGGAAAGAGAAAAAGAAAGCGGCCGCCCGGGCGAAGACAGTCGAGGCGGCGCCGGAAGCACCGGCCGCTCCCGCGCGGGATTCCCATCGCTCCTTCACCTATATCGCGGAATTAAAACCGCTGCATATTCGCAAGGGCTTCATCAATTTAACCCCTCGCCACTGGCCATTTTTCGCCGACAGCGCTCGCAGTGAAACGCGCCAGGTGACGGTGATCTTCGAAGGGCGGTCGGATAACAACAGCGCCGTCTGGCGCCTGCAGCCGAACGAAATGGCCCGCATCGTGCTCGGAGAAAAACCGCATATCTGGCTGGAGAAAAACTTTTCTCCTGAATCTACTATCCAGGTCCATGCCTCGCGCTCTCGGGATGACGAGATCCAGATCGAACTTTCGAATCCGGAATAAGCATCCGGTTTCAGCAATAAAGGCTGCCGGCGGCAGCCTTTTTTAATTTCCTATTTTCCCGCCACACGCCCCATTTAGGTTATAATGGCCACGATCCCCACCGGCTTCCAGACACCCGATCGCTTCCCGATCTAAACTGAGTAATTCACGATGTCGGTTCGAACCGCTTTCAGGAAGGGTGTATGTCAAGAACAAAAATTGTCGCCACCATTGGCCCCTCATCGAACAACCCCGAGACAATCCGGCTCATGCTGCGAGCCGGTCTGACCTGCGCCCGGGTCAATTTCTCCCATGGCGCGCAAGAAGAGCACGCCAAAACGATCCAGATGCTGCGCCGGGTTGCCCGCGAAGAAAACAAGATCCTGGCCATCCTCGGCGACCTGCAGGGACCGAAAATTCGGCTCGGGAATTTTGCCGAAATTGAGCTAAGTGCCGGCGATGAAGTCAGATTAACCTGAAATCCAGACAATTTGGACGCCGTCCCGCTGCCCCATCCGGAAATTGTGGCCGCCATTGAACCGGGCGCCCGGCTGGTGCTCGGGGACGGGGAGATGGAGCTGGCGGTGATCGACAAAATCGACGACCTCCTCATCTGCCGGGCCCGCTACGACGGCAAGCTGCAGGAGCGCAAGGGGGTAAATACACCGGGAACCCGCATCCCGATCCCCAGCATCACCAGCAAGGATCGGCTCGATCTCGACCTGATCTGCAAGCTGGATCTCGATTTCGTCGCCCTCTCGTTTGTGCGGGACGCCGAGGATATCTTCGAACTGCGCGAACTGATGGCCACCCGCTACAAGAAGATCCCAATCATCGCCAAGATCGAAAAATTCGAAGGGATCGACCACCTCGACGCCATCGCGGCCGCTGCGGACGGCATGATGGTCGCCCGGGGGGATCTCGGTCTGGACATGCCGACCGAGCAGCTGCCGATGCTGCAGAAGCGGATCATCGCCACCGGCAACCTGCTGGGCAAGCCGGTCATCACGGCCACCCAGATGCTGCAGTCGATGGTCAACAGCCCGCGGCCGACCCGCGCCGAGGCGAGCGACGTGGCGAACGCCATTCTCGACGGCACCGATGCGGTCATGCTCTCCAATGAAACCGCCTCTGGAAAATATCCGGTGGAATCGGTCCAGATGATGAGCCGGATCGCCAACTTCACCGAGGCCGAATTCCCCTATGAAATCTGGGAAGCGAAGCGAAAAAGCATCGAGATGCTCGACAGCGTGACGGATGCCATCAGCTCCGCCGCCTGTAATATCGCCGAGCGCGTGGGGGCGAAAATCATCGTCACCTCGACCATCAGCGGCTACACCGCCCGCCAGATCGCCCGCCACCGGCCGCGCACCCCGATCATCGCCGTCACCCCGATGGAGGAAACACAGCGGACTCTGGCCCTGGTCTGGGGAGTCGAGTGCACCAAGATGGAGGAGGTATCCAGCACCGATGAAATGATCACCCGCTCGCTGGAGGCGATCCGCGAACCGGTGGTATCCGATGGGGATCGAATCGTACTGACCGGTGGTGTGCCCTTTGGCAAATCCGGGTTGACCAATCTGATCCAGGTGCACACGATCGAATGAGCGAAGGAAACGCCTGGCTGGCGGCCGACCGGCCGCTCATCATCGGCCACCGGGGAGCCAGCCATGCCGCCCCGGAAAACACGCTGGCCGCCTTTCGGCTGGCCCTCGAGGAAGGAGCGGACGGCATCGAATTTGACGTTCAGCCGGCCGCCGATGGGGTGCCGGTTGTCATCCACGACCACACCCTGAACCGGACGACAAACGGCCGTGGTCCGGTCGATCGCCTGCCGGCCGCTGAACTCGGCCGGCTCGATGCCGGCCAGGGGGAGCCGGTTCCCACCCTCGAGGCGGTTTTCGCGGAATTTGGTTCCCGCCTCCTCTACAATGTCGAAATCAAGGACGTCCGCTGGCGCAACCACGGCACGGAAAGGGCAATCGCCGCCGCCATCGCCCGCCACGACCTGGCCGGGCGGGTGGCGGTCTCCTCATTTTCCCCCTGGGCGATGCGCCGGGCGCGCCAGGTCATGCCCCCCGGCGTGGTGCTCGGCCAGCTGCGCTATATCGGGCTGCAGAAATACAGCTACCTGATCTTCAGCGGGCAGGCAGACCATCCCTACCATCCCACGGTCGACGAGCGCTACATGGCCTGGGCGAGGAAGCGCGGCTACCGGGTGCACGTCTGGACGGTTGATGACCTGGCCGAAGCCCGGCGGCTGGTCGACCTCGGCGTCCACGCCCTCATCACCAACACGCCGGCCGCCCTGCGCGCCGGGCTAGAAGGAAAATAAAAAAAGGCGGCATCCAGCCGCCTTTTCAATCGGAACCATGCCGCTGGCCCTTACTGGTAGATAATCACCGCCGGGGGCGGGGTCAGGTCCATGATTTTATCGGGGGTCATCAGCGGGGTATCCCAGTCGTAGAAGACCTTAAATCCGCCATATTCGAACCCGGGTTCGGCGGCATACTGAAAATAATCCCGAATTTTCGTGCCTTCGGAGCCGAAACCATCCGCATCGATGACCAGTTCGACAAAGGGAAAATTCTGGATCTGCTCCTTGTTGAGGATCATTTCGTCTTCGAACTGGTGGATGATCAGCACGCGGTTTAAGCCGATTTCATAGCCGATATTGTTCATGCGCGCCTGGATGGCGTTGATCTGCTCGGCCGATATCTGGCCGAGCTGCTGGCCGGGCACTTCATCCGGGTACATCAGGAATTCCGGATCGATGGCCAGGTGCACGTGCGGGTTGTAGAGCAGCCCCCAGAGCCGTTCGAACTCCTCCATGAGATCGGCGCGGCCGGGTTGGATATCCAGCGTCACGGCAAAACCCTGCTCATCCGCAGCGGCGATCCAATCCTGGATAATTCCCCAGTCCAACCAGTGATTGTAGTTCCCATCCTGGCCGGGCCAGGCATCGGCAACCGTGCTGATGATGTGATAGGTCGGAATGATGAATTTATCGGCCGCCACGTAGGGTCGGAACTCCTGGCGCATATTGCGCAGGGCGAAATTGGTGTAGTAGCGAGCCTGCTTCCCCAGTACGCCGAGGCTCGGCCCCTGCGGGGTGCCGTAAAAGCTCAGGAGGGTAAACCGGGAGAGATAGGGCTGCGGGGAGCCGGGAACCAGGTTCAGTTCCGGCAGCGGAATCCGGGGCGGTGGCTTGGGGGTGTCGGTGGCGATCGGCGTCTCGGTGGCGGTCGGCGTGGCCGTGGCCGTCGGCGTGGATGTTTCCGTCGGCGTGGCCGTTGACGTCGGGGATGGGGTGATGGTCGGTCGTGGCGTAACCGACGCCGGCGGTCCGACCGTCGGTGGAATGGGTGTCGCGGTCGAAGTCGCCGTTGGTTCGGCCGTCGGGGCGACAGCCACGGCCACTTCAGTTGGCAGTTCCGGCGTGATGACGGGGGCCGGAGCCGTGCAGGCGGTAAGGGAGAAAAACCCCAGGAGGGTACTGGCAAATAGGGAACGATAATTCACGGATAGCTCTCTGAATAATAAGAATAATGCGATATGATGCCTGGCCGGCGGTCAGCCGCGCCTCGAAGGGGCGGGGCGTGTGCGCGAACCGGTTCCCGGCCGCCTGCCGGGGGAAAATGCCGTGTGGTGAGCTGCGGCGGCCGGAATCCACGGGACATCTACCCCATCGGGTGGACGCAGAGAAAATGCGGTTTTTTTAACGAAATTAGCTCAAAAAAAAGCCCCTGGAGGTTACAGGAGCTTGCACTACCGTAGCAAAAACCCCCGCCATGCCGTGTGATCACTGTTAGT
>JBFFZG010000264.1:0-6580 GCA_041568735.1 Promineifilaceae bacterium (SeqCode) | reverse complement strand
GTTAAAGAAAGAAGATTTAACCCGTCGTTCGTTCCTGCAGATGGCCGGTGTGGCCGGTGTCGGCCTGGGGCTGTCCGCCTGCCGGGCCGGAAGCCCGGCGGCCGCGCCGGCGGCCGTCGTCGAGACGGAGCCGGAAGCCGCCGCCGAACACGACGCGATGCAGATGGATGATATCGACACCGCGCACGAAGTTGGCGTCAAGAAGTTCCTGGATGGAATCGGGCAGAACCCGGCCTTCTGGGGAACCCCCCTGGCATTCACCATGGATGGGGATACCAAGGTATTCGAACTCACCTGCGTGCAGACCGATTGGGCGATTTCGGAAGAAAAGACGATTGCCGCGTTCACCTACAACGGCATCGTGCCCGGACCGGAAATTCGGGTCACCGAAGGGGACAACGTCCGCGTCGTGGTGAAAAACGAGATGGATCAAAGCACCTCGATCCACTGGCACGGGGTGCTGCTGCCGAACAACATGGACGGCGTGCCGTACATCACCCAGCCGCCGATCAAATCGGGTGAGACTTTTACCTATGAATTCGTGGCCAAAAACCCGGGCTCGCACATGTACCATTCCCATCACAACGCCATGGAGCAGGTGACCAAGGGCCTGCTCGGCGCCTTCATTATCGAGCCGAAGGATCGAAGCCAGGATCCCGAATACGACGCGGATTACACCTTCATCATGAACGACACCGGTATTGGGCTGACGATCAACGGCAAATCCTTCCCGGCCACGCAGCCGATCGTGGCCAGGCTGGGCGACAAGATTCGCATTCGCTACATGAATGAAGGGCTGATGATCCATCCGATGCATCTGCACGGCCTGGAGCAGCTCGTCTTCTCGAAAGACGGCTGGAATCTGCCGCAGCCGTACTACTGTGACACGGTCAACGTGGCGCCCGGCGAGCGGTTCGACGTCATCGTCGACTGCCACACCGCCGGCGCCTGGGCGTTCCACTGCCACATCCTGTCGCATGCCGAAAGCGCTCACGGCATGTTTGGCATGGTGACGGCCGTCGTCGTTCAGGAGTAGACCGCGGCCGCGCGATTTAATCTGTCACGGTCGATTTCACCCTCTATTCAGCCGCCGCCTCCTCGATTTGCCGGGGAGGCGGCCTTTTTATTTTAATCAAGACCGATAACTGAAGGCCGGATACAATCGGAGCTGGCGGGTGTGAATCACCCGCCCGTGAAACAGAGCGGAGAGGAGGCAGGGGACGATGGAAGCTGTCAGCCGCCAGGCCGAAGTCAGTTTGCGAGAAATCACGCGGGATACGCTGGGCGACGTCCTGCGGCTCAACGTGGGGGAGTCCCAGCAGAACTTCGTCGCTTCGAACGCCGTTTCAATTGCCGAGGCTTATTTCGAACCGCGCGCCTGGCTGCGGGCGATCTACGCCGGCGAGCGGGCGGTTGGCTTCCTGATGACCTATGAAAACGAAGCGGCGGCGATTTATTACCTCTGGCGGTTCATGATCGACCATCGTTTTCAGGGGATGGGCTTCGGCCGGCAGGCGATGGAACTTCTGATCGAGCGAATCAAGGGGCGGCCGGGCGCGACCGGGCTGACGCTCAGTGTCGTGCCGGGTGAAGGAAGTGCGGTTCCCTTCTACGAGAAGCTCGGCTTCGTCGACACCGGTCGCGTTGAAGATGGGGAGATGGTTTTCCACCTGGCATTTGCTACGGAAGCCGGGGTGGATTAGCGCTTAATCGGGGCAGGGGAGCGAAAAAAAAGCGGCGCCGGTCGAAACCGGCGCCGCTGCGATCTGGCGTTCGAGAGGATTAACGCTCGGACCCGATGTAGGTCAGGTAGCGGGTCTCGTTGAGCCCGTGCCAGGCCTGGATGCCGTCGCGGAACTTCTTCCACTCGGTGAAAACCGCGGCGAAATCGCTGTCATTGGCGGAGAACTCATCGTAGAGGGCGAACGACGCGTCTTCCGCGGCCTTGAGGATTTCATCGCTGAAGGGGCGGAGCTCCATATCCGACTCGTTCTGCAGGCGCTGCAGGGCGTCGAAGTTTTTGGCGTCGTAGCGGGCCAGCATGGTCATGTTGGCCTCATAGGCGGCCGTCTTGATGATTTCCTGGTATTCCTGGGGCAGCTTGTTCCATTCGTCCAGGTTGATCTGGACTTCGAGTGATGGACCCGGCTCCCACCAGCCCGGATAGTAGTAGTACTTGGTGACGTTCTGGAAGCCCAGCTTCTCGTCATCGTAAGGGCCGACCCATTCGGCGGCGTCGATGGCGCCGGTCTGGAGGGCCTGGAAGATTTCCCCTCCGGGGAGAACCTGCACCGTGGCGCCGAGCTTGTCCATCACCTGGCCGCCGAGGCCGGGGATGCGGATCTTGAGACCCTGCAGGTCGGCCGCCGTATTCACCTCTTTGTTGAACCAGCCGCCCATCTGGGCGCCGGTGTTGCCGGCCGGGAACTGAATGACGTTGAATTTCTCCGCATACAGCTCCTGGAGCATGGCCAGGCCACCCCCTTCGTAGAGCCAGGCGTTCTGCTGGCGCGCCGTCAGCCCGAAGGGCAGGGCGGTGCCGAAGGCAGTGATCGGGCTTTTACCGATGTAATAATAGGAAGCGGTATGGCCGATTTGAACGGAGTTCTGCTCGACGACATTCAGAACCTCGAGGCCGGGGGCCAGTTCACCCGCCGCACGCGCGGTCATGGTGAATTTACCACTGGTCATCGCCGTGACCCGCTCGGCGAACGTCTGGGCTCCGCCGAAAATGGTGTCGAGAGCGACCGGCCAGCTGGTGGCGATTTCCCATGTGATTTCCGGCAGGGACTGCTCCGCCTGAACTGCGGTGGCCAGTTCTTCGGTCGCCATGACCGGCTGGGTGGCCGGGGCGGCCGGCGCGGTCGGCGCGGCCGAATTGCAGGCGACAAGACCCATGGTAGCAGCACCCAGGGTCCCTTTGCCGGCAACCTTTAAAAATTCCCTACGATCCATCATCATTCTTCTCCTTAGATTAGATCAACAAAACGTTAGTGGAAGGTGGTCGATTGTATAAGGCGATCTGGGCATTGTCAACAATAAAACCGGCGGTTTTCTGTCTAACCCGTACAATAAAAAATGCCTCCTATCTCGAGGATAGGAGGCATAAGCAGAGAGGATGCTGTGCCGTCTTGAAAACACAGCGGGAGGTTACCAACGCCTTTAGCGTTTCCGCAGAAATGCTGGGATATCCAGATCGTTCGGCGAAAACCGTGGTTGAACCGTTTCCTGTTCGCGCTTGGGCTGCTCGACCGGCGGGGGCAGCTGCTCCGAAGCGGGGCGCTGCGGTGCCGGGGCCGGCCGGGTCGGGCGCCGGGTGAGCTGCTGGTGCAGCATCTGGCGGCGGACCTGCTGCTCCCGTTCGAAACCGGTGGCGATGACCGTCAGACGCAGCGATTGGCCCATCGTTTCGTCGATGACCGCGCCGAAGATGATGTTGGCATCCGGGTGGGCGGTCTCGCGAATGATAGCGGCCGCCTGGTTGACCTCGTAGAGGCTCAGGTCCGGTCCGCCCGTGACATTAAAGAGAATTCCCTTGGCGCCGTCGATGGTGACGTCGAGCAGCCGGGAGTTGATCGCCTGTTCAGCGGCGATGCGGGCCCGGTCCTCGCCATCCCCGTTGCCGACGGCCATGAGGGCAGCCCCGCCGCCGGACATGATCGTCCGCACGTCGGCGAAGTCGAGATTGATCAAACCGGGCACGGTGATCAATTCGCTGATTCCCTGAATACCCTGGCGCAGGACGTCGTCGGCCATGCGAAAAGAGTCGGTCAGGGAGACCCGGCGGTCGGTCAGCTCGAGGAGCCGATCGTTGGGAATGACGATCAGGGTGTCGACGCCTTCCTGGAGCCTTTCGATACCGGATTCAGCCGAGTTGGCGCGGCGGGTCCCTTCAAACATGAAGGGGCGGGTGACGATGCCGACCGTCAGCGCGCCGAGATCCTGGGCCACCTTGGCGATGATTGGGGAGGCGCCGGTGCCGGTGCCGCCGCCCATGCCGGCCGTGATGAAAACCATGTCCGACCCTTCGAGCACCTGGTAGAGATCTTCGACCGATTCGTTGGCCGCCTTCTCACCGAAATCGGGGTTGCCCCCGGCACCCAGGCCGCGGGTCAGCTTTTCGCCGATGCGCACGCGGGTCGGCGCGTTGGAGAGAAGCAGCGCCTGAGAATCGGTGTTCACGGCGATGAAATCGACCCCACTGACGCCCGCTTCGATCATGCGGTTGATGGCGTTGTTGCCCCCGCCACCCACCCCGACAACGCGCAGGCGCGCAAAGTTCTCATATTCTGGTCGTTGCATGGCAAACATCCTCTTTCGGAACGGTTATTTAATTACGGGTACGGCGTCAGAGATGACTTCAGTCACGATACCCGTTGTCAACAAAATTACAAATAGGAATTAAGTCTTGGGTCCTCGGTACCACCCAGATTTACAATAAGGTCGCCTTATTCCCCGGCCGTGGATCGTAGCGGCTGGCAAACTGCTCGAGGATTGATTTCTCGACCAGCCACTTATTCCCGAACTTGATGGCCGGAAGTTTTCCCTGCCGAATCAGACGGCGAACCGATTCCGGGTGGATATTGAGCCGCTCACTCACCGCGTCGACCCCCGCGTATTGATCTAACAAGCTCTCTTTAATGGACATAGTGATCGGTCGCGCGCCTGACTGCGGGACAATACAACAATAAAGACTGTTGCAACTCTACAACAAAACATAAAATATGTCAACATAATAGTTTACGGCGGACGCCAGCGGCTCGGCCAAACAGCCGGAGTTTAACGTTGTGCGGGGCGCTGGGGGGCAAAAAAAACCCCCTCCAGGGAGCTGGCTCGCAGCCGCTGGCCCGGGAAGGGGTGAATAAAGCGTGAATTCGGGGGTGTTTCGCTCAGCCGCCCACGTAGGCGATCTGGGAAGCAGCCAGCTGGGCGGCGCGGGCCAGCGTCAACCAGGCGTTGGGGGCAAAGCCGATGAGCAGCGTGGCGACCAGGGCGATGGCCACAGCCGTCGACATGGCCGGCTGCGGCTCGATCGATCCTTCCCCATCGAACATGAACATGTAAAAGACGAGCCGCAGGTAATAGTAGGCGGAAATGGCGGCCGTCACGACCCCGACGATCGCCAGCCAGATCATGTTCGCCTCCAGGGTCGCCTGGAAGACGACGAACTTGCCGACAAAGCCGCCGGTCAGCGGCACACCGATCAGGGACATCATGAAATAAGCCAGCACGAGCGAAAGCCCCAGATGCCGCTTCGACAGCCCCTTGTAGTCGTCCAGGTTCACCCCCTGGTTGTCCGCCCGCTCGACCATCATGACGATGGCGAAGGCGCCGAGGTTGGTGAACATGTAGGCCAGCATGTACGTCAGGGAGGCGCTGACCGCATCTTTGGCGTAGGGGATGGCGGCCACGGCCATCAGGATGTAGCCCCCGTGGGCGATGCTCGAATAGGCCAGCATGCGCTTGACGTTCTGCTGGGCGATGGCCACGATGTTGCCGAGAATCAGCGTGGCGGCGGCGATGACGGCGATGGCCGGCGCCCAGATATCGGCGCTGCCCTGCGGCACCGCTTCGGCCAGGACGCGAATGAGGGCGGCGAATCCACCCAGCTTGGCCCCGACCGACATGAAGGCGGTCACGGCCGTGGGAGCCCCTTCGTAGACGTCCGGCGTCCACATATGGAAGGGAACCGCGCCGACTTTAAAGGCCAGCCCGACCAGGACCATGCCCAGGCCCACCAGGGAGAGCACTCCGCCGGCGGCGAACTGCTCGACGACCACCGGCAGGGCGGTCGATCCGGTCGCCCCATAAAGCAGGGCGAAGCCAAAGACGAGAAAGCCAGAAGCGAACGCACCCAGGAGAAAATATTTCATGGCCGATTCTTCGCTCCGCTCCTGCGGCTGGGCGATTCCGCACATGACGTAGAGGGGAATCGACAGCAGTTCGAGAGCGATGAAGATCAGCAGGAGGTCGTTGGCCATGCCCATCAGCATCATGCCGCTGATGGAAAAGAGAAGCAGCATGTAGTACTCGGCCTTCTCCTCGATGTTGACCTTCCCGAGGAACGGCATGGCGATCAGGACCGCCAGGATGCCGGTGATAACAAACAGCAGGTTAAAGAAGTTGGTGTACCCATCGACGACGACCATCGGGGTCCCCCCCCGGGGGATAAAGGTCGCGTACTCGCCGCCCCACAGGGCCACCGTCTGAACGCCGGCCAGCCCCAACCCCGCCAGGCTGATCCAGGGGCCCAGACCCATGAGCTCGTCTTTGAGAAACATGTCGAGCAGCATGAGCAGCAGGGCCGTCACCCCGACGATCAGGACAGGCGCGATGATGGCCAGATTGACAACGGGAGCTTGGAATTCCATGAAAAAACCTTTTGACGCACAGCGAACGAGCCGGCCCAAACCCAGCCAGAAGTCCGCAGATTTTTAAGAGCCACGTGTGACGCCGGTATGATACCAGTGTGGGGGGTAATTGCCAATGGGGGGAGAGGGGAACGGGGAACTGGGAACAGGGAACAGGGAACAGGGAACAGGGAACCGGGAACAGGGAACGGGAGTTAGATCGGAAGATC
>JBFFZG010000263.1:0-6589 GCA_041568735.1 Promineifilaceae bacterium (SeqCode) | reverse complement strand
GATCGCCCAGGGGCGAAAAATGATGGAAAAACAGCCGGCCATGAAGATGTACATGAGCAGCTTCCTGACCCGCTACCTGATGGACTGGTATTTCATGCGGCTGTTCATCACGATTACCCCGCAGCGGATTGTCTGGTGGGAAAACGGAGATTTCAGCCGGCCGCCGCACATCCAGGAGATCCCCCATGTGGTCGAAGATCGCCCGTTATCTGCCTGAGTTCGAGAGCGCTGTCCTGTCGGCACTCGACGCCGGCGGGCGGCCGTTCAGTCTTCGCTGCCGGCCCCAACCGGACAGGGAGGCGGCCGTTCTGCGGCTGGACCTGCCCGACTACGCCAGGCTACCCCCCGGCCCGGCCAGCCTTCTCTGCCACCGGCACGACGAACGGCTGTGGAATTTGAAGAGCTTTGTCCTGCGCGGGGAGCTGGAGCAGGGGGACGGCGGCTGGGTCTTCCGGCCGCTGGCCTTCATCCCCGGCGTGGCCATCGGCGGCCTGTGGAGCTATGTCCGTTTTCTGCGCGACGGCCGGCGCACGACCCGCCGCTATCTGGAGACCCGTGGGCTGGCCCGGCCGCAGATCCCCTGGGATGATTGGCTCGCCGTGCTGAGCGAAGCCGGCCCGGCCGGCCCGACACCATCCTGAACCCGATCCGGCGCTGAGGCGCCGGAAGCGCATTGGGTCGGGCCCTGCCGGGCCGCTTGCCGCATTTGCCGGGCCGCGAAACGAGGGGGTGTGCCCCTAATTTTCCCGGAAACTGGCAGTTTCCGGGAAAATAAAGGGTACCCCCTATCCTTCCCAAAAAACTCCCAACCTTTGGCAAATCCTGCCTTTTTTTTGCACGGAATTCGATTTCGCGATCAGCCGGGTTTTCCTCTATACTGAAAGAACAACCCACGTGGACCGGCCGTCCCCTCTCCAATCCGCACTCCCCGGTCCCAGGCCTGCCGGTGGGGCCAGCGGCCGGCAGGCAGCCAACGAGGAGGCACTTCTCATGACCAACCCCGTTCGCACGGCGGCCGTGCACCACGTTACCCTGACCGTCAGCGATGTGCAGCGCTCGCGGGATTTCTATGCGACCGCTCTGAATTTCAAGTTCGTCGGCGATTTTGGACCGCGCGCCCTGATGAGCAACGGCAGCTTTATCCTGGCCCTCTCCCCCGGGCCAGACCCGGACCGGGCCATTCCCAATGACCGCTTCAACGAAAACCGGATCGGCCTCGACCACGTCAGCTTCAGCGTCGATTCCCAGGCCGATCTCGAGGCGGCGATGCGCCATTTCGACGCCCTGGGGATCGACCACGGTGAGATTAATCCGCTGCCGGCTTTCGGCATTTCGGTGCTCGCCTTTCGCGATCCGGACAACATCCAGATCGAACTCTCGGCGCCGCTGGCCGGATAAACGGCGGCCGGCGGGTTAAGAAAACGAAAACGAGACCCCTCAATCTGGTTTCTGCCGTGATTTCGTAACGATGAGCAGACGAATGGCTGATATGGTTAGGGAAAAGGCAGCCCCTTTTTTCTGACGGTTATCCGCTGTTTATGGTCCAGTCAAATCGGAACAAGCACTCTAAGCCCGCAGAAGGTGCAGCCTGGCTGACGGCTGCACTGACTGTTTTTTTTTCTTGGGATGCGGCGGCTGGTAGGGGGTCATGACAATCGCCACCCAGAACCAACCACTCACCCTTCTCCGGGGAATCCCGCTGCTTATCGCCCGCTGCGGATGGATCGGCCTCTACGGCCTGCTCCTGGGCACAATCCTGGCCGCAATTCCCTCGTTTTACCGGAGCCTTCTCGACTTATCGTATGCCGAGCATACGTTCGGCTGGTCGGCCGCCCAGCTCCGGCCGATCCTGGTGGATCTGGGCTGGACTGCCGGTCAGTTCGCCGCGATTATGATCGCCCTGGCCCTTCCCTTCACCTTCGGATTTTTTCTCATCGGCAGCGCGATTTTTATTCTCCGCTCGAATGATTGGATGGCGATGCTGGTCTCGATCGCCCTGCTGCTCTTTGCCTGGAGCATCTCCCGAATTCCCCATACCCTGCTGCCAGAAGCCGGCCCTCTTGTCTGGTTCCGGGTCTTCGTCTTCATCCTGCAGATCCTGATCCTTCCCCTGCTGTTTTATCTGTTTCCGGACGGCCGCTTCGTCCCTCGCTGGACTCGCTGGCTGCCGGCCCTCTGGATCGGCCTGATGCTCTCCTTTGCCATCTTCCCGATCGACCACCCATTCTCGCCCGGCCAATGGCCGCCGGCCGTCCTCTTTTTACTCTGGGTCGGACTGCTGGGAAGCCTCGGTCTGGCCCAGGCCTATCGCTATTTCCGGGTCGCCCGGCCCGTCCAACGGCAGCAGATCAAGTGGGTAACTTTCAGCCTCCTGCTGAACCTGGCGGCCATCGTTCTTTTCGCCTTCACGGGCTCGTTTTTCCCCGATGAGAGTCAAGCGCAGTTTCTGTTCTACATCGCCAGCGCTCTGCTTCTTATCCCGTTGTTCACCCTCGTCCCGATCGCCATTGCCATCGCTATCCTGCGCTTCCATCTCTGGGATATCGACCTGGTCATCCGGCGCACCCTTCTGTACACGGGATTGAGCGGGCTGCTCGGCGGGGTCTATCTGGGATCGGTTCTGCTGCTGCAGCGCCTTTTGGCGGCCGCGGTCGGAGAGGATTCCCCCCTGGTGCTGGTTCTCTCTACCCTCCTGATCGCCGGGCTGTTTCAGCCCCTGCGTCGATTTCTGCAAAAATGGATCGACCGCCGCTTTTTCCGCACCCGCTACGACCCGGCTCGAATCCTGGCGCGTTTCGCCCGGGTCGCGCGCGATGAAGTGGAGCTGTCTCGAGTGATCGACGAACTTATGACGGCCATCCGTGAATCCCTTCGACCGGAGCAAACCTCCCTCTGGCTCAAGAATCATTTTCACGTCCAAGGAGATCATCGATGAACGAACAATCCACACAGGAGCGGTTCAAACGGGGATCGGCCGAAGCCGGCCGCTTTTTCCGCTACATGGCCGATTTTGTCGGCTTCACGGCCGAAGACGCGGCCGCCATCCGGGACAGCCGCTTCGTCATCGAAGCCCACATTCCGACCATCGTGGCCGCCTTCTACACCCAGCTGCTCCGCTTCCCGGCCACCCGGCAGCCCTTCTTAAAAAAAGATGGGACGATCGACCGGGATAACCTGGAGCTGCGCATGCACCACCAGACCCACTTCTGGCGGCGGGCCGCCTCCGGCGACTACGATGACGATTTCGCCCGCTACGTCGACTACGTCGGCCGGGCCCACACCTCCCAGGGGGCCGATCCCAAAATCTACATCCCCGAACGCTATGTCATCGGCATGGTCGGCTTCATGCAGCAGCAGATCACGGCCGCCCTGGCCAAGGAGCTGCGCGAGATCGACCCCGAGCTGGAAAGCCGGGCCGCCCGCGGCTGGGGGCTCCTGATGATGGTCATCCTGGAGATGCTGGCCCGCAGCTACAGCCAGGAGAAAGAACCCGAAATTGCAGGCGAACTGCGCCCTATCGACGGCGCCGAGGTGCATAAGCTGGCCATTGAAGCCTACGAAAAATCGCTCGGAGTCGCCCGCTCCATCGAATACCGGGAGGTGCTCGTCGGCCGGGTCGACGAGATCCCCGACGGCCAGCGCAAGCTGATCCAGGTCGATGACCTGTCAATCGGCGTCTTCCACCACCAGGGAGGCTGGTACGCCCTGCACAACAGCTGTCTCCATCGGGGAGGGCCGGTCTGCACCGGCCCGCTGGAGGGAAACACGCTGACCTGCCCGTGGCACGGCTACCAGTACAATGTGACCGATGGCGTCCTGCTCCTCGACCGAAACGCTCGCCTGCCGATGTACCCGGTCGAAATTCGCGGGGACGAGGTCTACGTGCGGATCCCGTTCTTTCTGCGGGACGAGTTTGAAATCAATCTCGACGGCCCGCTGGCGGGGGCGCCCCTCGCTCCGGGGGCCGCCCCCGGGCTGGCCGAAAATGAATTCCCCGTGGATGAAGTCCCCCCGGGCACCGTCATCCGGCTGTTTTTCCAGGGGGAACCGGTCGCCGTCTACAACGTCGACGGCGCCTTCTACGCCACCCACGAGCGCTGCACCCACGTGGGCGGCCCCCTCAGTGAAGGAAGGCTGAACGGCGAGGAGATCATCTGCCCCTGGCACGATTCCTGCTTCAACGTCATCACCGGCGCGGTCACCTGCGGCCCGGCCAAGAAACCCGTCCGCACCTACCGGGTCGTCGTCGAAAATGGCATCGGGCGGATCGAGGAATAGGGAACGGGGAATAGGGAACAGGGAACGGGGAACGGGGAACGGGGAACAGGGAACAGGGAACAGGTGTCGGAACCCGACAGCTCCCCCGTGAACCAGGATCCTCTTCTCTTTCCACTTTCCACTTTCCACTTTCCACTTTCCACTTTCCACTTTCCACTCGGAACTCGGAACTCGGTACTCGGTACTCAGTACTCGAAACTGTTTTTTTCGTAACGATCAGAAGACGATCCCATGCTAAAGTAAAGGCACTATGGCAACCTTAGCATTCTGGCGCAACCGCAATAAGAACAAGGACACCTCGGACGTTTCAGACAGAGCGCCGGCGCAGGAGATGACCCAGGTTCAGGCTTTTGACCTGGATATCGCGCCGAACGATCCGCTGCTGGCCTATCTCCAGCAGAACTCCGGGGTTTTAGAGCCGGCCCGGCTGCAGCTCGATTCGCCCGCCCTCAGGCAGCTGCGCGAGGCCGGGATTCAGCTCGTCGTGCCGCTGGTCAGCCAGGGCGAGCTGATCGGGCTGATCAACCTCGGCCCCCGGTTGAGCGAGCAGGATTATTCCAGCGACGATCGCAAGCTGCTGCAGGACCTGGCCACCCAGGCCGCCCCGGCCGTGCGGGTCGCCCAGCTCGTCCGCCAGCAGCAGGCCGAAGCCCGCGAGCGGGAGCGCATTGAACAGGAGCTGCGGGTGGCCCGCATCATTCAGCAAACGCTGCTGCCTCAGGAGGTGCCGCACCTGGCCGGCTACGCCATCGACGCCTACTACCAGCCGGCTCGCGAAGTGGGGGGAGACTTTTACGATTTCATCTATTTTGACGACGGCCACGTCGGCCTCGTCATTGGCGACGTCACCGACAAGGGGGTGCCGGCCGCCCTGGTGATGGCCACCACGCGCAGCATCCTGCGGGCGGCCGCCGAGCGCATAGTCGCACCGGGTCAGGTGCTCGAGCGGACCAACGAGGTGCTGCACAAGGAAATTCCGCAGCGGATGTTCGTCACCTGCCTCTATGCCGTCCTCAACCCGGACACCGGTCACCTGCGCTACGCCAACGCCGGCCACGACCTCCCCTATCGGCGCCACGCCGGCGGGGTGGAGGAGCTGCGGGCGACCGGGATGCCGCTGGGGCTGATGCCCGGCATGCGCTACGAGGAAAAAGAGGTCATGCTGGCCGCCGGTGACACAGTCCTCTTTTACAGCGATGGGCTGGCCGAAGCGCACGACCCGCAGGGGGGCATGTTCGGCTTCCCCCGGGTGCAGAGCTGCCTGGCCGGCCATGCAGATGATGGATCGCTGGTCGAATATCTGCTGGGACAGCTGGCCGCTTTCACCGGCGCGGGTTGGGAGCAGGAAGACGATGTCACCCTGGTCACGCTGCGCGTCGAATCCGGCTCCACCGGCCGGGATGGGGAGGATCCGGAGCCGGAGGCGGCGCGGGCATGGCGGCCGGCGGCTTCGCTCGAATTCCCCAGCGCTCCCGGCAATGAGCGGCAGGTGATGGAAAAAGTGGGCGCCCTGGCCAGCGAGCTGGGACTGCCGGCTGCCCGCCTGGACAAGCTGAAAACGGCCGTGGCCGAAGCGACGATGAACGCCATGGAGCACGGCAACAAATACCAGGAGGACCTGCCCGTCAAAATCGAACTTTTGCAATCCACCCAGGGAGAAGCCCTGGCCGTGCGCATTACCGACCATGGGGGCGGCCCGCCCATTCCAGCGGCCGAAGAGCCCGATCTGGAAGCCAAACTGGCCGGTTTGCAGTCGCCGCGCGGCTGGGGGCTTTTTCTCATTCAAAACATGGTGGATGAAATGAACGTCTACCACGACGAAACCCATCACACCATCGAACTGATCATGCGGCTGGAGGAGTAACCAGATGAAACCGGTACGTGACTTTGAAACCACCGTTCGCCACCGGCCGGCGTCCGGGCCGGGAACGGCCATCATCGATCTCCACGGTGAGATCAACGGCTTCGCGGAAGCGACGCTCAACGCGGCCTATGCGGAAGCCGTCCAGCAGAACCCGGCCGCGATCCTGCTCAATTTCAGCGACGTCGATTACATTAACAGCACTGGGATCGCCCTCATCGTCGGCCTTTTGGCCCAGGCGCGCCGGGACCATCGCCGGCTCATCACCTGCGGGCTCAGCCCCCACTACGAGGAGATCTTTCGCATTACCCGGCTGGCCGACTTTATGAGCATTTACCCGGATGAGGCGTCTGCCCTGCGGGAAACCGCCTGATCCTCGCGCCTCCGACCCTGTGATATTGATCGAGGAGAAAACATCATGCCCCATGCCAACGTCGAAATGAGCGTCCG
>JBFFZG010000262.1:0-6597 GCA_041568735.1 Promineifilaceae bacterium (SeqCode) | reverse complement strand
TCCAATCGAACGAGGAGGTCAGGATCGCCTCCATGAAATCGCCGTTCGGGTAGTGATCGGTCCACTGCCGCTGCCCCTGGAAGCCGCCGGCAATGGCGTTGTGGCCGTTGGCTTCCTCGGCATACCCCAGCTCGGCCAGCCGGGGGTTGCCGACCATCAGGTCGCGGGCGATCAGGGCCATTTTGACGGAGATCTCCCAGTCCTGGTCGAGCTGGGCGCGCGTCCGTTTGTGCCGGGGGCCGTTGTAATCTTTCCCTTCGGTGCAGTGGGCTTTTGTCCAGGCCAGCGCCCGCTCGTATTCATCCGGGTCGAAAATCCCCTGGTCGATGCGGCGGATGAGCTCGGTCATGTCGATCGTCTCGACTCGCATCCCCAGGTAGGATTCGAAGAAGGGCTGGTCGACGATCGAGCCGGCGATCCCCATCGAGACGCCGCCCATGGCCAGGTAGGATTGGCCGCGCATGGTGGCCGCGGCCAGGCCGGCCCGGGCGAAGCGGAGGAGTTTTTCCTGCACGTCGGCCGGAATGGTCGTGTCGCCGGCGTCCTGGACATCGCGGCCGTAGATGCTGAAGGCCGGCAGCCCTTTCTGGGCGTGGGCGGCCATGACGGCGGCCAGGTAAACCGCTCCCGGCCGCTCCGTTCCATTAAAGCCCCAGACCGCCTTGGGGATGAGGGGGTCCATGTCCATCGTTTCGGAGCCGTAGCACCAGGCGGGGGTGACCGTCAGGGAGACCCCAACCCCTTCGCGGGCGAACTGGGCGGCCGTCTGGGCCGCCTCGGCCACGCCGCCGATGCAGCTGTTGGCCACGACGCATTCCACCGGCAGGCCATTGGCGTGGCGCAGGTTGTCGCTCAGAAAGCGGGCCACGTTGTGGGCCATGCCCATGGTGATCTCTTCCAGGGATTCCCGCACTCCCTGCCGCCGGCCGTCAATCGCCGGCCGGATGCCGATTTTGGGTGGGGAACCGATCAACTGATTTTGGGGGGGATTGACGTTCATATTAAAGGCTCTCGTTCGGATACGGGTTGATAAAAGGAGACAGCGGCCGGGCTACAGAACCGGCCGCTGCCGGCTGACATCAGGTTAAGGTGGAGCGTCCCGGTCTGGCAGCCGGCCGGCCGGGCTAAGCCTGGCGGCGGCGGAGAATATCGGCGTAGACGGCCAGGATGACGATGCCGCCGGTGACCACGATCTGCCATTCCTGGGGGACCGAGAGAATGCGCAGCCCGTTGGTGAGAACGCTGATGATAAAGGCGCCGATGACGGTGCCCAGGATCGTCCCTTCCCCGCCGCTGAGCGAGGTGCCGCCGATGACGACGGCGGCGATGGCGTCGAGCTCGTACCCGGCCCCCAGCGCGGGCTGGGCCGAGTTGAGCCGGGCGGCGATGATAACCCCGCCGAGGCCAGAGAAGAGGCCGGCCAGGGCGTAGACGGCCATCTTCCAGCGGTCGACGTTGACCCCTGACAGCCGGGTGGCCTCTTCATTGCTGCCCAGGGCGAAGGTGTAGCGGCCTAAAATCGTCTTGGTCAGGATAATGTGCGCGACGATGGCCGCGCCGAAGAAGATCAGCACGGCGTAGGGAATGCCCAGGATGTCCCCCATGGCGATGCGGCTGAAGCCCGGCGTGTCGGTGAAATAAATCGGCGACAGGCCGGAGATGACCAGAGCCAGCCCCTTGGCGATGTAGAGCATGCCGAGGGTGGCCACGAAGGGGGGGATTTTCATTTTGGCGATGACCGCGCCGTTAAACCAGCCGGCCAGCAGCCCGGAGCCCAGCCCGCCCAGGACGCCGACCGGGATCGGCAGGCCGAGCCGGGTGATGAAGACCCCGGTCATCACCGCGGCGAAGGTCATGACCGTCCCGACTGACAGGTCGATGCCGGCGGTGATGATGACAAAGGTGACGCCGAGGGCGAGCACCCCGTTGACGGCCGTGGCCAGGAGGATGCCGACGATGTTGCTGAACTGGAAGAAGTTCGGCGAAGCCAGGGAAAAGACGACGAGCAGGATGATCAGCCCGGCAAAAGCCAGGATCTTTTGTGAGGCGTTGGAGGCGAATAACGTGCGGGTGGAAATGAGGTTTGTTTTCATGGTTCGGATTTCCTCTAAGCTGCCGCGGCTGCCGCGTGGTTGTTGTCGGTGACAATCGCTTTCCGCTGCGTGGCAAACGTCATTATTTTCTCCTGAGTGGCTTCGGACGTGAGGAGTTCCCCCGTAATCCGACCTTCGCACATGACGACGATGCGGTGGCTCATGCGCAGAATTTCGGGCAGCTCAGACGAAATCATGATGATGGATTTGCCTGCCCTGGCCAGGTCGTTCAACAGGTTGTAGATTTCGCTCTTGGCGCCCACGTCGATGCCGCGCGTCGGCTCGTCGAAGATCAAAATATCGGTATCGGCCGTCAGCCATTTGCCAATCACGACCTTCTGCTGGTTGCCGCCCGATAAATTCTTGACCTTCTGCTCGGCGCTGGGGGTTTTGATGATCAGATCGTCGATGTGGTGTTTGGCCTCGGCGCGGATCAGGGACTGGTTGACCCAGCCGAGAAAGCCCAGAAATTTGCCCAGGGCGGCCAGGGCGATGTTTTCTTTGACTTCCAGCCCCAGGGCCAGGCCGTACCGCTTGCGATCCTCGGAGAGATAGCCGATCCCGTGCCAGACCGCCTTCTCCGGCGAATCGATCTGGACCTTTTCCCCCTGGACATAAATCTCGCCCGAGTCTATTTTGTCCGCACCGAAGATCGCCCGGGCGACCTCCGTCCGGCCGGCGCCCATGAGACCGGCAAAGCCAAGAATTTCGCCCCGCTTCAGTTCGAAATTGATATCGATCAGCTGGCTGCCGCGGTTGAGATTTTTGACTTCGAGGACGACTTCCTGGCTGGCGTCCTCGGGCAGCTCGGGGGCGCCGCCGTAAATCGTCCGGCCGACCATCATGTTGATGATCTGGTCGGTCGTGGCTTCGGCGGTCAGCAGGGTGTTGATGTAGCGGCCGTCCCGCATGACCGTGACCCGGTCGGAGATTTTTTTGAGCTCTTCCAGGCGGTGGGAGATGTAGACGATGCCCACTCCGTTGGCCCGCAGGTTGTTGATGATTCGAAAAAGATCCTGAATTTCCGTTTCGGTCAGAGCGGCCGTCGGTTCGTCCATGATCAGGACGTCGGAATTGAAGGAAAGGGCTTTGGCGATTTCCACCATCTGCTGCTTGGCGATGGTTAAATTGGTCACCTTCGTGCGCGGATCGAGCCGCAGGTGCATCATTTCGAACAGTTTTTCGGTCTGCTCGTTGATGGCGTTTTCGTCCAAAAACAGACCGCCCCACCGCCGCGGCTCGCGGCCGATGAAAATATTCTGCGCGATCGTCAGGTGGGACATCAGGTTGAGCTCCTGGTGGATGATGCTGATGCCCAGATCCTGCGCCGCCCGCGGGTTGGGAATATCGACTTCTCGGCCTTTGAAGAGGATCCGGCCGGCGTCTTTGGCGTAGATGCCGGACAGGATCTTCATCAGGGTCGACTTGCCGGCGCCGTTTTCCCCCACCAGGGCGTGGACCTCCCCGGTGCGCAGTTCGAACTGGCATTCATCCAGCGCATGGACACCGGGAAACCGCTTGTCGATGCCCGACATGGATACCAGAATTTCAGCCATATGCTTTTCCCCTTTACATTCAGGTCATTCGCCCGGCTGCCGCGGCGGGTGCCCGGCAGGGAAACCAATTCCAGTGGAAAACGGCCGCTAAGAAAAAGGCCTGTCAGGCCGGTGAAGACCTGACAGGCCGTCCGTTCACCCGCTTATTTGTAGAGCAGGGGAGCGATTGTTTCAGACTCGACGTTGGTCGCGTCGTACCAGTGGAACCCGGTGTCAATCTCTTTGGGCAGGGTTTCCCCATTGAGCGCTTTAACGGCCGCTTCCACGCACTTGTAGCCGATCCCGATCGGATCCTGCGTGACGGCGCCGGCTTCGACGCCGCTCTTAATCGCGTCGATCTGCTGCTGACCGGAGTCGTAGCCGATGACGACGATATCGCCTTCTTTCCCCATCTCTTTCACGGCGTTCAGCACACCGATGATCGAGCCTTCGTTGGCGCCAAAGAAGCCTTTGAGGTCGGGGTGGGCCTGGATGATCGCCTTGGCCAGGTCGGTCGACTTGAGATGGTCGCCGCCGCCGTATTGAATGTCGACGATCTCGATATCCGGGTATTTTTCGGCGATGCGCTGGGTAAAGCCGTCGCGCCGGTCGATACCGGTCCGGCTGGTCTGGTCGTGGACGATGACCGCCACCTGGCCGGAGCCGCCGATCAGTTCGGCCATTTTATCGGCCGCCACACCGGCCGCCGCGATGTTGTTGGTGGCCGCGGTGGAGAGCGGAATGTCGCTGTCGACGCCGGAGTCAAAGCCGATCACCGGGATGCCGAGTTCTCTGGCTTTTTCCAGCTGCGGAATCAGCGCCTGGGTGTCGAGGGCGGCCAGGCAGATGGCGGCCGGGTTCTTGTCGAGCGCGGCCTGGACCATTTCGACCTGCTTGTCGACCTGGGCTTCGGTTTCCGGCCCTTCAAACGTGATGGTGACATTGTAATCGGTCGCCGCTTTCTCGGCACCGGAGCGAACCGCCTGCCAGAACTGGTGCTGGAAACCTTTGGAAATCACGGCGATATACGGGGTGGAGCCGCCGGATTGGGCCGCCGGCTCCGTGGTCCCGCCACCGCAGCCGGCCAGCACGAAGGCGGCCAGCATCAGGCTAAAAAAGGCGAAAAACAATCTTTTCTTCATGCGAAATTCTCCTCTTTATTGGATAAAACTTGCCTGGTGGTGCCGGGATTGTCCCGCCAGCAGGCATCAAAACACGATGTGAACGTCGATCTTTCATCATCCTGCTGAACTTGCTTTCACTCCATAGCTTCTCCTTTGGGTGATGTTCATTCACAGCCTCTACCGGCCGGCTGTTCGCGTACCGCCTGCCGCCGTTCAGTGTTCGCCGTTCAGTGTTCATTGGAAGGGGGAGAAGCGGCCGGCGGGGGTGCGCTCGATTGCCGGACAGATAGCGTCGTCGGCAGGACAACCGTTTGAAATTGGTCTGGCCCTTCGCCGAGGATGCGGGCCAGCAGCAGCCGGGTGGCCTGGTAGCCCATCTCGTAGGCGGGTTGAGCGGCCACGGTGAGAAAAGGATAGGGATTAATCGTGATCGGAATGTCGTCGAAGGACACCAGGGAGACATCCTCCGGCACGCGGAGATTGGCCTGGGACAGGCTGTACAGGGCACCGTTGGCGATAAAGTTGTTGACCGCCAGGAAGGCGGTCGGCCGCGGCCTGGCCTGGAGGGCTTTCTCGGTCATGGCGCATCCGACCTCCTGGCTGAATGCGCCCCAATAAATGTTGTTCAGATTGTGGTCCAGCCCGGCATCGCGCAGGGCCTGCTGAAATCCGGCGACCCGTTCGTTGGAGGTGAAGACATGGCGGGGTCCGGAGATAATGGCGATGTGCTCGTGTCCCAGCTCGATGAGGTGGGCCGTCAGCTGGTAGGCGCCCATAAAAGAGTCCCCGCGGACGACGTCGACCTCCGCGCCGGGCACTTCCCGGTCGAGAACGACCACCTCGATTTTTTGTTTCTGGATCAGCTGAACCGCCTCCACGGAACTGTCGGTCGGGACAAAAAGCACGCCGTCGATCCGGCGCCGCAGCAGCATGTGCAGATATTGATCCTGTTTTTCGGGCGATTCGTCGGTGTTGCAGAGGATGACGCTGTAGTTGTCGGCGTTGGCGGCGTCCTCAACCCCACGGGCGACGGTCGTCCAGAAGGGATTGGTGATATCGGTGATGACGAGAGCCAGGGTGTTGGTCTGGTTGAAGCGAAGACTGGGGCCGAGCATGTTGGGGACGTAGCCCAGCTCGGCGATGGCGGATTCGACTTTAGCCCGGGTGGCGTCGCTGACGTAGCCAGAGTTGTTGATGACGCGGGAGACGGTCATGGAGGCGACTCCCGCGCGTTTGGCGACATCGCGAATTGTGGGCATTTGGATCGGATCCTAGAATTAGAAATGGGAAAGTGATATGCGTAACATGTTATGGGTAACATTATAACATATTGTTAACACATGTCAATAAGTTCCGCTCAATTGGGTCCCATTCGGCGGCCGGAAGCCGGCCCGGGCCGCGACGAATGGCGGGGGGTGGCTCGACTCGACACGAAATGAAAATAGATGGGAGTTTGATCGGGGGTGGATGGGTTAAACTCAGACGGAGTTTCCCGGAAACTGCCAGTTTCCGGGAAACTTAGGGCGCGCGCCCCCGCGGCGACCCGGCCGGCGCCCGGACCGGCAAAGCAGCGGCCGGTGTGGTTCCAAAATTGGCGTGTGTCAGCTTGACACCACCCGAAAACCCCTTATACTGTTACGCATAACACATCGCTGCTCGCCGCTGCCGGGCTTTTTTTTCGCTCGGTATGTTACCCGTAACATACGAGTTTTGGCGTTTCCCGGACAGCCGGCAGGGAGCAATGGCAGCCAACCGCAAATACCGGAGGTGTGATGGCAGCCACCCAGGAAACCCGGCCGTTTCAACTCGCCGATGACGGCATCGATCCCGCGCAGGTCCCCTTCC
>JBFFZG010000261.1:0-6625 GCA_041568735.1 Promineifilaceae bacterium (SeqCode) | reverse complement strand
GGCGTTGTCATTGCCGTGGTCATCGTCGTCGTCGTCGTTGCTGTTGGCATTGTCATTGCCGTGGTCATCGTCGTCGTCGTTGCTGTTGGCGTTGTCGTTCGCATTCTCATGATGATCATCCTCGTTATCATTGTGGAGATCATCATTGTCGTTGCCGTTCAAATTCTCGTTTTCGTTTTCATTTTCGTTGGCATTGCCATTCTCCTGGTCGTGGAGAAGGTCTAATCCCTGCAGCTGATCCCCGGATAAACCGGCTTCGACGCCCGCTTCGAGCTGAACGGCCGGCTCCAGGTCGCCGCTCGGAACGCGGATTACATCGGCCTGAGTCGTGGCGGTGCAGGCGGCCACGGCCGTCGTGAGAATTAATAAAATGATGGCGGCAATATTTTTGGGGTGGCGCAGGTTGAATCGCATCTTTGTCTCCTGAAATCTATGAGTCTTGCGGTCTGGATGGTCAAAATCTGATGATAAGTTGCCTGAAGGCCAAAAAAGTAACGGGGCAGCGGAAAATCAATTCAAGGGAAAGAATGGAGGGATCGTGTGAAACTTAGACTTTCATGATACAAAGGGCGTACAATTCGAGATGCACGCCGGCCGTAATACGGCCGTTTCCCGGGACAGGGGCTCGTAGAGGTCCTGATTTCCCGAAGAACCCCGGTGCGTCGTCTGGCAAGTCGGCGGTTTACAGTGAACCCATTATGAGATTTGGCCCCGTTTCCATCGACCAGGCAGTAGGTAAAATCCTGGGACACAATATCGCCGGCGACGACGGCCGTCGCGCCCTGCGCAAGGGGAAGCCATTGAGCGCCCGGGATATCACCGTGCTGCGCGGTCTGGGCCGGCACACAATCTATGTGGCCGAACTGGAGCCGGGAGACGTGGATGAAAACCAGGCGGCCGGCCGCATCGCCGATGCGGTCCGCGGCCCCCATCTTCGGCTGTCGGGCCAGACAACCGGCCGGGCCAATCTCCTGGCCGAGACGCTGGGGCTGCTGCGGGTCGACGTCACACGGCTCGTCCAGCTCAATCTCGGGGAAGCGGTGACCCTGGCGACGCTGCCCAATCACAGCGTGGTGCGGCCGGGGCAGATCGCGGCCACCTTAAAAATCATCGCCTACGCTCTGCCGGAGGACCAGGTGCGCGAGGCGGAGCAGATCGGCCGCTGCGCCACCGTCGACGGCCGTTCGGTCCTCGCCCCGCTCCTCCGCCTCGATCCCCTCCCCACCCGTTCCGCCGGGCTGATTCTCTCCGGTTCCCCTTCGGCGGCCGCCCGCATTACCCCTGGCTTCACCCAGGCCGTGCGGGCTCGTCTTGAGCACTGGGGATCCCGGCTCGACCAGGTCGATTTTGTCCCCCTGGAGGACCCATCCGGAGAAATCTCCCTGTCGGACACCCTCCGCGCCCAGATCCAACAGGGTCGCGAAATCGTCATTCTGGCGGGGGAAACGGCGATCATGGACCGCCATGATATCGCCCCGCGGGCTGTCGAGCGGGCCGGGGGCGAGGTTACGGTATTTGGCGCACCGGTCGACCCGGGCAATCTGCTCATGCTCGCCCACCTGAAAGGCAGGGATGGCGACGTGCCCATCATCGGGGCCCCCGGCTGCGCGCGCAGCCCAAAGCAAAATATTATCGATCTCGTCATCCCGCGCCTGCTGGCAGGAGACCGGCTGACAAAAATGGACATCGTCCAGCTCGGTCACGGCGGCTTGCTGGAAGATGTCGTCGAGCGCGGCCGGCCGCGCGATCTGACCTGATAGCCGGCACCAGAAGACCCAATCCTGACCACTTTCGAGGATCTCATGCCTTTTAATTCGATCGACCAGCTGCAGAACGCCCTGCGAGAAGAGACGTACATCGCCGATCGCGGTCTGGCCACCGCCATCTACCTGGCCCTCAAACTGCAAAAACCGCTCTTCCTTGAGGGGGAACCGGGCGTGGGCAAGACCGAAGTCGCCAAAGTGGTGGCGCGGCTTCTGGAAACCGATCTGATCCGGCTGCAGTGCTATGAGGGGATCGACATCAACCAGGCGGTCTACGAATGGAACTATACCCGCCAGATCATGCACATTCGCACCATGGAAGCCCAAAACCGGTCATTTGACGAGGAGGAGCTTTTTGGTGAAAAATTTTTGCTGCGCCGCCCCCTGCTCAAGGCGATCGAGGAGAGCGTTGACCGGCCGCAGGTGCTCCTGATCGACGAGGTCGACCGCAGCGATGAGGAATTCGAGGCTTTCCTGCTCGAAATCCTGTCCGATTTTCAAATTACCATTCCAGAAATTGGGACGGTGCGCGCGACCCAGCGGCCGTTTGTCATCCTGACGTCCAACCGCACGCGGGAGCTGCACGATGCCTTAAAACGGCGCTGCATCTACTTCTGGATCGACTACCCCAGCTTCCAGAAAGAATTCGACATCGTCCAGGCCCGGGTGCCCGAAGCACCGGCTGAACTGGCCCGGCAGGTGACCTCCTTCATCCAGGAGCTCCGGCAAGAAGATCTCTACAAAATTCCCGGCGTGGCCGAGACGATCGACTGGGTGGCCGCCCTGGTTGCCCTCGACCAGACCGCGCTGGACGAGACGATCGTGGAAGAGACGCTCGGCGTCATCCTCAAATACCAGGACGATGTCGATCACGTGCGCTCCGAGGTTTTAAACCAGGTCATGGCGCGGTCGAAGACGGCCGGCTGATCATCCGGAGAGCGAAAGATGACGGTGAGCAACCTGCCGCACGATCCGGCTCCCACCGGCCGCGAATCCGGATCCCTTCTGCACAACCTCGTTCTCTTCGGCCGGGTCCTGCGCGGGCTCGGCATCGAGGTCAATCCCGGCCGCATGATCGAAGTCTCCCAGGCCCTCCAGTTCGTCCAGATCAGCCAAAAATCGGATTTTTACCATACCCTGCGCAGCCTGCTGGTCAACCGGCGGCACGACCTGGAAAAGTTCGACATGGCGTTCGATCTTTTCTGGAAACGGCCGACCGGCGGCGGGCTCGATGTCAATTTACAGGATCTGCTGACCGACCGGCTCCGCCAGGAAGAACCGGCTCGAATTGTTACGCCGCCGCCGCTGGAGACGAGCGGAGAAGAACCCATCGGCGAACCCGACGAGGAGGAAGCGGAGTCCATCCAGGAAGTCATCGAAGTCACCCGCACCTACAGCGCCCGGGAACTGCTGCTCCACAAGGATTTCGCCGACCTGACGGCGGCCGAAACGGAGGCCATCAAGCGGGTCATCGCCCAGCTGATCTGGCAGCTGGGGGAGCGAAGGACACGGCGCATGAAACCGGGTGAAGGGCGGCTGCTCGACCTGCGGCGCAGCCTCCGCCGCAGCTTCCGCTACGGCGGCGAACTGCTCGAATGGCGCCACCGCGTCCCCAAGGTCAAACCACGGCCGCTCGTCGTACTGGCCGATATCAGCGGCTCGATGGAGCGCTACACCCGCCTCCTGATTCACTTTCTCTACAGCCTGGCCGAAGGTATGGCCCAGCGGGTGGAAGTTTTCACCTTTGGCACCCGGCTCACCCACATCACCCGCCAGCTGAACAACCGGGATATCGACCGGGCGATCGACGATGTTTCCTACGCCGTCCAGGATTGGTCCGGGGGGACCCGCATCGGTGAGGCGCTGAAAACGTTCAATTTCACCTGGAGCCGGCGGGTCCTGCGCGGAGGGGCGATCGTTCTCCTGATCAGCGATGGCTGGGACCGGGGAGATCCCCGGCTCCTGCGGCGGGAAATCGCCCGCCTCAATCTATTTTGCCACCGGCTGATCTGGCTTAACCCGCTTCTCGGCTCTGACCGATATGAGCCGTTGACCCGTGGACTGGTGGCCGCTCTCCCCTACATCGACGACTTTCTGCCGGTGAATAATCTCTCAAGCCTCGAAACCCTGGCTGATCACCTGCTTTCCCTCGACAGCGGCAAAACCGGCCGGAAGTCCCGACTGCGCGGCGCCGCCTTCATCGGCCGGCGGCGCTGATCGGAGCCGATCTCAGCCGCGGCGGGATGCGGACCGGCGGGATCGCGATACAATTACCCGCTGGAACGAGGACACTGAGAAGGATTTGAAGACATGACCCTCCCCGGCGATCTGTTTAATACGAACGTCATATCCGAGACGCTGCTGACCCGACCGGAAGAGCTCCTGGCGCGTTATCCGAACACGCCCGAGCTTTCCGCCCGTGTCAGGACCGCCCGCCGCACGATCGAAAACATTCTCGATCGGCGGGACCACCGCCTGCTCGTCATCACCGGCCCCTGTTCGATCCACGATCCGGCGGCCGCCCTGGAATGCGCCCGGCGGCTCAAGCAGCTGCACGACGACCTGGGGGACACCCTCTACATCGTCATGCGGATTTATTTCGAGAAACCGCGCACCAGCCTCGGCTGGAAAGGGTTTATCAACGATCCCGATCTCGACGACTCCTGCGATATCGAAAAAGGGTTGATCGAAGCCCGCAAACTGCTCATCGAGCTGGCCCAACTCGGTCTGCCGGCCGCCACCGAGGCGCTCGACCCGATCTCGCCGCAGTACCTATCGGACCTGTTCGCCTGGGCGGCGATTGGGGCCCGCACGACAGAATCGCAGACCCACCGGGAGATGGCCAGCGGTCTGTCGATGCCGATTGGCTTTAAAAATGGCACGAGCGGCGACCTCGACGTCGCCATCAATGCCCTGAAATCGGCCGTCAGCGAGCACAAATTCATCGGCATCAACCTGGCCGGCCAGGTAGCCGTCATGCATACCCGCGGCAACCGCTACGGCCACCTCATTTTGCGCGGCGGAAAACAGCCAAACTACGATTCGGTCAACGTCCGGCTGTGTGAAGAAGAGCTGGCAAAACACGGGCTGCCCGACAGCATCGTCGTCGACTGCAGCCACGCCAACTCCTACAAAAAGTACGAACTGCAGCCGCTGGTCGCCGACAATATCGCCAGCCAGATTCTCAACGGAAACCGCTCGATCATCGGCCTGATGCTGGAAAGCCACCTGAACGACGGCAGCCAGCCCTTTCCGGAACCGGGTGAAATCCCCGCTCTCCGCTACGGCGTCTCGGTGACCGATGGCTGCATCAGCTGGGAAACCACCGATCTCCTTCTCCGCAATTTGCGCGAAAAGCTGCGCCTGCCCCTGGTTGAACGCCTGCCGGTCACCCATCCGGCCGGCTGAGCGCCGGCCGCGACATATCAGGAGGAAACGATGAACGAAGTGCTGCAGGATATCGATCGCTGGCGGGCCAGCGGTGAACCGGTGGGGTTGGCCACCGTGATTCAAACCTGGGGCTCTGCCCCCCGCAAGGCGGGGGCGAAAATGGCCCTGACCCCGTCCGGGGAGATTTCCGGTTCGGTCAGCGGCGGGTGCGTGGAGGGGGCTGTCTTCGACGAGACCGTGGCCGCGCTCGAAGCGGGACGGGGGAAACTGCTCCAGTACGGGGTCGCCGACGAAACAGCGTGGGGAGTTGGCCTGGCCTGCGGGGGAAGTATTCGTATCTTTGTCGAGCCGCTCGACGGGCCGCTCTACGAGGCGATCCACCGGCTCCTGGATGAAGACCGGCTGGGGGCGATCGGCACGGCCGTCGCCGGACCGGATCCGGCGCGGGTCGGCCGCCCTTTCGTTCTCGACGAAGCCGGCTTCGTCGACGGCTGGCGCGAATCAGAGGCGATCAACGCGGCTATGACCCTGATGCAGGCCGGCAAAAGCGGCCAGGCCCTGCTCGCCGACGGCACGGAGCTGTTCGTCGAGGTGCTGCTGCCGGCTCCCCAGCTCATCATGGTCGGCGGGGTGCATATCGCCATCGCCCTGACCGAAATCGCCCGCGTCCTCGGCTACCGGACGGTCGTCATCGACCCGCGGCGGGCATTCGGCAGCGCCAATCGCTTTTCCCATGCCGATCAACTCATCACCCGCTGGCCGCGGGAGGCGTTCGCGGATCTGCGTCTGAACCAGAATACGGCCGTTACCCTTCTGACACACGACCCGAAAATCGACGACCCGGCGCTCGACGTCGTCCTGCGCTCCCCCGCTTTTTACATCGGCGCTCTCGGCAGCGGTAAAACCCACGCCAAACGGGTGAAGCGGCTGCAGGATGCCGGTTTTACCTCAGAGGCGATCGGGCGGATCCACGGGCCGATCGGGCTCGATATCAACGCGCAGACGCCGGAGGAAATCGCCGTGGCGATCATGGGGGAAATCATCGCCGCCCGGCGCCAATAGACCGCCCGGGGGCGGTCAGGATTCATCCCCGGCCGGCCGCCAGCGCTCATAAGCCTCCGGCGTATCGATATCCCGCAGGATGACCGGGTCGTCCACCGGCAGGTCGGCCACCTCGTCCGTCTTGAGGTCCAGGAGATCACGCGGCCGGGCCGTGGGCGGCAGGTCGAGCAGATCCGAAAAAACCGCCGCGCCAAAGAGGACCGGGTGGCCGCGCTCACCGCGGTAAATCGGTGCGACGATGGCCCCCAGCCCCTGGCGAAAGGCGTCCACAACCGCGTTCATGATCGCCGGGGGAATAAACGGCAGATCGCCGAGCATGACCAGGACCCCGGCCGGGTGCATAGTCCGCAGGGCCTCGCGAACGGCCAGCTGGAGGGAAACCAGCAGATCCCAGCGGGCGTAATCCGGGT
>JBFFZG010000260.1:0-6644 GCA_041568735.1 Promineifilaceae bacterium (SeqCode) | reverse complement strand
CGGCCGGCATGGGAACCCGCATGAACTCCAAAAAACAGAAGATTCTCCATCCGGTAGCCGGCCGGCCGATGGTGATGCACGTCGTCGAAGCCGCACGCGCCGTTGCGCCGAACCGGCCGGTTCTGGTGATCGGAGAGCTCGGCGGCGAGGCGCTGCGGGACCTGGTCGGCGACCGGGCGGATTATGTCGTGCAGCCAGAGCAGCTGGGAACCGGCCACGCCGCGCGCATGGCGGCCGGTCGGCTGCGCGGCCGGAGCCGGCAGGTGCTGGTCACCTACGGGGATATGCCCCTGCTCCAGGCAAGCACGATGGCTCACCTGGCCGCCCGGCAGGCGGAAACAGGGGCGGCCGTCGTTCTGCTGACCGTCCTGGGGGAATCGACGTCCACGTTCGGCCGCATCGTGCGCGGTGGGGACGGCCAGGTCTGTGAAATCGTGGAGGTTGCGCAGGCCAGGCAGCGGCCGAACGGGGCCGACCTGCTGGCCATACCGGAGCTGAACGTGGGTGTTTATTGTTTTGACGGCGACTGGCTCTGGGAAAACCTCGAGCGGCTTCCCCCTCGCCAGGCCCGCGGCGGCGAAACGGAATTCTATCTGACCGACCTGGTGGAAATGGCGGTGGCCCAGGGGAGGCGCGTTGAAGCCCATCAAACCGATGATCCCGATGAAGGGGTGGGCGCCGGGACCCGGGCGGAGCTGGCGGCCGTGGAAGCGGCCTTTCAGCGGCGCATCAACGGCCGCTGGCTGGCGGCCGGGGTGACCCTGGTCGATCCCGGATCGATTTTCATCGACGCGACGGTCGAAATCGGACGGGATACGGTAATCTGGCCCGGCAGTTTTCTCCAGGGGACCACAGTGGTTGGAGAGGACTGCGTGATCGGTCCCAACGCCATCGTCCGCGACAGCCGTCTGGGTCGGGGTGCGCGCGTGGAAATGGCGGTGATCGAAGGAGCGGACATCGGGGAAGGTGTCGTGGTTCCTCCTCTTTCGCATATTCGCCGGGATTAAACTGAGTTGCCTGTTTTCCGCTCCCTGAGGTACCATCCCGAACCGGGTGTATTTTTTTAAAGGTTGTCGGTTTCCACACTGGAACGACTGCGGCCGTCGGCCGGAAAACACCAACGGCTGATCTGACCAGTCATTGACTGATCAGCATGAATAAAAGGCACTCATGACCGTTTTACCATTTCAACGCGATGCTCTGATCGAAGCGGCCCGAGCGGCGCGCCAGAAAGCTTACGCGCCCTATTCTAATTTCCTGGTCGGCTCCGCCGTGCTTGGCGCCGATGGCGAAATTTTCAGCGGGGCCAATGTCGAGAATGCTTCCTATGGGCTGGCCGTTTGCGCCGAGCGAAACGCCGTCAACGCCCTTGTTTTCGCCGGCGAGCGGTCGCTTGCCGCCGTGGCCGTAGCCAGTGAAAACGGGGTGACCCCCTGCGGGGCCTGCCGCCAGGTGCTGCGGGAATTTGGCGGGGACATTCCCGTCTGGATCGTCAATGACTCGACGGGGGAGATCCGGGAAACGTCGCTTGGCCGCCTGCTGCCGGACTCGTTTACAGGCGAGCAGCTGCTCCACAGCTGATCCGGCCGTCGAGAAAGGCGGCTCGGACCATGCCAAAAGTCCACACCTACCGCACCGAAGGGATCGTCCTGCGCCGTTCTGACTTCGGCGAAGCGGATCGGCTGCTCACGCTGTTCACCCGGGAGCTGGGCAAGGTGCGGGCCATCGCCAAGGGAGTTCGCAAACCACAGAGCCGCAAAACAGGCCACGTCGAGCTGTTCACCCGCTCCAATTTTCTCATCGCCGCCGGCCGGTCGCTCGATATTGTGACGCAGGCGGAAACTGTCGACGTCTACGATGGTCTGCGCCATGATCTCGTGCGCACGACTTATGCCGCCTATGCCGTCGAACTGCTCGACCAGTTTACGCCGGAAGGGGACAAGAACATCGGCATCTATGACCTGCTGGTGCAGGCGCTCGCGTGGTTCGCCCGATCGGACAATTTTCTGCTGGCCGCCCGCTTCTACGAACTCCGGCTGCTCAGTCTGAACGGCTACCAGCCGGAGCTGTTCCGCTGTGTCGTCAGCCAGGAGCCGATCGTCGAAGAGGACCAGTTTTTCAGCGCCGAGCTGGGCGGTCTTGTCCGGCCGGCCCACCGGCCGGCCGACCGCCAGGCCCGGCCGATTTCCGCCAGCGCCGTGAAAATTCTCCGCTATCTGCAGACGCGCAGCTGGAACACCGTGCAGAGTCTCCAGCTCCGCCGGGAGCTGCACGGCGAGCTGGAAGATGTCCTCTATCACTACATCACCTACCAGCTCGAACGCCAGTTAAAATCGGTCGATTTCCTCAAACGGCTGCGCTACGAGGCCTCGATCTACCGGGATGGCGGCCGCTGACCGGCCTCTTGCTCCCTTAAACTGCTGTCGAAGCCCCGGTGCGCCGGCCCTCCCAGCCCTGAAACCAGATCGAAAACAGGCGAAGCTGATCCCCCGTTAAGGTAAATTGGGGTGGTACTGTCTTCGTGCTATACTTTCGAATTCAGACCGATCGGGGGTCGCAGATACCCGATCTCAGACACCAAGGATCAGGTTTAGGGGACGTGTTTAAACGAAAAGCTGTCTGGATGTTTGTCCTGCTGGTGCTGGGGGGAAGCGGAGCAGCCTGCCAATCCACCCCACAGCCGACGCCGGAAGCCACAAAGCCGGCCGCGGTCGAAACCGCCACGCCAGCCACCTCACCCTTCCCGGAAAGCCGGGAAGCGATCCAATTTATCACGATCGCCCTCGACGCGCCGTCGCGCAACCGGGATTTTACCGATATCGACGAGTTTGGCCGGGTTCAGGGGTTTGATCCCGGCGTGGCGGCCGATCTTGCCGCCCGCATCGGCATTGACGTCGAATTTGTCGTCACCGGATTTGAAGGGGTCCTGGACAGTGTGGCCCAGGGTGAATTCGATGCGGCCATGTCCGGCCTGATCATTTCCGATCCGCCGCCGCCCGGGATCACGTTCACCACCCCCTATCTCGAAGTGGGGCAGGTCCTGGTAGTGCGGGCCAATGAGCGGGGGATTTCGAGTGTGAACGACCTGCCGGCCGAAGCGGTTATCGGCGTCCGAGCCAGTTCAACCGGGGAGCAGATCGCCCGAGAAATCGTCGGGATCGCGGAGGACAATCTGCGCCGGTACGGCCGAACCCCGCAGGCGCTCCAGGCGCTGATCGACCGACAGGTTGATGGGGTCATAATCGACAGCGACGACGCCATCGCCTACACCGGCAGCTACTATCAACAGCTGAAAATCGCCGGGGGAGATGGTCCGGATGGCTGGATTACCAACAAGCAATACGGGATCGCCGTCGCCGCCGACAATCAGATCCTGCTCGACTTGCTCAATCAGGCCATTGAGCAGGCCCGGGAGAGCGGCACCATCGAATCGCTGGTCCAGGAATGGCTCGTGCCGCAGGATCGGCTGGTCGCCGGGGAATCCCTGATCGGCACGCTCGACCGGGAGTTCGTGATCGGCATGGTGGCCGGAGAGATCAACCTGGATCCGGCGGCCAACCCCGAACCCCTGTCTTGGGAGCTCAAAACAAATACGATGGCCGGGCTGGTCGGATTCACCATCGATAACGAGCTGACCCCCCTGCTGGCCAGCGATTTCCCAGTGATTTCCCCGGATGGCCTGGAATACACCTTCACCCTGCGGGAGGGGCTGTCTTTCCCGGATGGGAGTCCCCTGACGGCCGACGACGTTGTCTATTCGCTCCGCCGCTCGGTCGTGGCCGGCAATTTTCTGGTCAACGCCCTCCTGAAAGATGCCAATATCGACGGTTTTGCCGACGAAGACGCGGTGCAGGCCGTGGACGAACGAACAGTGCGCATCCTGCTGGATGAGCCGGCCTCCTATTTTTTGAGCCTGCTGGCGACGCCGCCCTATTTCATCGTCAGCGATGAGTGCTTTCCCCAGGGCAGTGCCGCGGACAGCATATGTGGCGGCATCGGCCCCTATGTCATCACCGATTGGGAAGCCGGACAGCAGATGCGCCTGAAGGCCAACCCGCAGTGGCCGGGGCCGCCGCCGTCTTTTGAGAACGTCCAGGTCCGCTTTTACGACGATGCCGCGCGCATGCGCCGGGCGGTGGAGATCGGGGCGATCGACCTGGCCTGGCTGGGGCTGCCGCTGAGCGATCTGCTGTCACTGGGCGGCCAGCCGGATTACAAAATCTGGCAGGGGCCGGCCGCCTTTAAGAGCTACCTGGTGTTTGAGCATCAGACCGCTCCCTGGAACAATGTGCTCGTGCGCCGCGCCGCCGCCCTGTCCGTCGATCGGGAGGCCCTGAGCGCCCTGTTTCAAGGCGTGCGGCAGCCGCTCTTCAGCCCGGTGCCAGACCAGGTCTGGGGACACGTGGCCACCGAACCGGATCGAGACCTCGAGCAGGCGGTCCGGCTTCTCGAGCAGGCCGGCTACACGGCGGAAACCCCGGCCCGCATTACGATCGATTTTGTCAGCGACGGCCGCTACTCACCCTTTGAAGCCCAGTACGCGGCTGCCATCGAAGCCCAGCTGGAAGAAACGGGCGTTTTTGATGTGACGCTGGCCGGCGCCCCGTACGACGCCTTCCGTCAGAAAACCGTGGCCTGTGAATCCGGCGCCTTTCTGCTCGGCTGGCCCCCGAGCGGACAGCCGCCGAACTACAACGACCCCTACCACTGGATCTTTTTCTTCTTATTTAATACAGATTCACTCTGTTCGAACTACCAGAGTGCGACCATGGAAGCGGCCATGACCTCGATGGAGCAGTTGAACCCGGTCGATTTCGAAGGTCGGGCGGCCGCTTACGAACGCATTCAGCGGATCTGGGCGGAAGAAGTGCCCACCCTCGATCTCACCCAGGAGCTGCGCATCGCCCTGTCCTTAAATAAGGTGACGGCTGTGCACATCGACGCGCTGGGTCTCCTGCGCTATGACGCGCTGAGCAAAGAATAGCCATGACGCTCCTGATTTTTTCCTCGGCGGAGGAGCTGGCTGAAACGGCCGCGGAAATGATCGGCGGTTTGCTGGAGGCGGCCGCCGCCGCCCGCGGCATCGCCCACTTCGCCCTCTCCGGCGGCGGCACCCCGCGGCCGGTCTACGCCGCGCTCGGGCGGCCACCCCTCGCCGGACAGATTCCCTGGGAGCAGGTTCATTTCTGGTGGGCGGATGAGCGCTGCATTCCTCCCACCGACCCGGAAAGCAACTATCACCTGGCGGTCGAAACGCTGCTGGGGCGAATCGCAGTCCCCGCGGGAAATGTCCACCGGGTCCTGGGCGAACTGTCCCCGGCGGCGGCGGCCACCGCCTACGCCACCGAGCTGCAAGCCGCGGCCGGCGGCGCTCTCTGGCCCCGCTTCGACGTGGCCCTGCTGGGGATGGGGGCGGACGGTCACACGGCCTCTCTCTTTCCCGGGTCAGATCCCGGCGCCGGGCTGACCCGACCGGTCCTGGCCGTGACGGCCGATTACGAGGGCCGGCCGGCCAACCGGGTCACGCTGACTCCCGCGGTTTTGAACGCCGCCCGGGAGATCCTCGTCGTTGTGACCGGAGCCAAAAAAGCGGAGACGCTGGCGGCCGTTCTCGACGACAGCGCGCCGGGAGATTTCCCGATCCGGCGCATCCAACCGGGGGACGGCACCCTGACCTGGCTCGTCGACCGGGCAGCGGCCGGCCGGCTTCCCTGATCTGATAAGAAAAGCCAGTCGATCCGCCTCCGGTTGCGAAACAGCCGCCTTTAATGCCATAATGTTGGCATCCCCTTCCCAGGTGGATTAAGTCTCCTTGCCAGCAGGCCGCCTTCTAGTGGCCGGACCCCATCCACAGTCCCAGCAGCTCCCGGTAAGGGGGATTGAGCCGCCGTCGTCAGGAGAGAGGCCATGACTCATTCCACATCCATCATCATTTACGGGGCATCCGGCGATTTAAACAACCGCAAGCTGATGCCGGCCCTCTACAATCTCTTCGTCAAGGAGCGGCTGCCGCTCCCCTTCACGTTGATTGGGCTGGGGCGCCATGGCTGGAGCACGGCCGATTTTCGCACAGCGATGCGGGAATCGGTTTCCCGTTATGCCGGCCGGGTCTACGATGACGCCGGCTGGGAGACCTTCAGCCAGGCGCTCCATTACGTGCAGGGGGATTTCACCGAACGCGCGGACTACGATCACCTGCTGCAGCGGCTCACCGAAATCGAACCGGGATCCGCCAACCGCCTCTTTCACCTGGCCATGCCGCCCCGGTTTTACGAAGCGATCATCCAGCATCTCGGGGAAACCGGTCTGGTGCAGGAATCAGGGGACGACACCTGGCGGCGGGTCATCATTGAAAAACCCTTTGGCCACGATCTTCCATCCGCGCGCCGGCTCAACCAGACCAGCCACCAGGTTCTGCGGGAGCACCAGATCTACCGCATCGACCATTACCTGGCCAAGGAGACCGTGCAGAATATGATGGTTTTCCGCTTCGGGAACTCGATCTTCGAGCCGCTGTGGAACCGGAACTTTATCGACCACGTGCAGATATCCGCCCTGGAGACGGTCGATATCGGCCGGCGGGCCGGCTATTATGAATCGGCCGGAGTGCTGCGCGATATGTTCCAGAACCATCTCATGCAGCT
>JBFFZG010000259.1:0-6687 GCA_041568735.1 Promineifilaceae bacterium (SeqCode) | reverse complement strand
TGACGTGACCGAAGCCTATCTGCAGCGCTGGGAGCTGGCCAGCCGCAACGAAAAGGCGCCAGACGCCAGGGGGTGGCTGGTCATGGCGGATTCCCTGAACGAAGGGGCCCTTTCTTTCCGCAAACTCTCCCGCGATGAAGCGATCGCCCGTCTCAAGAATGACTCCAACCAGCTCATGGGGATCTTTGAGAAGCTGTCAGAAGAGGAGTGGAATAATTTCATGGTGTCCCACGTCTTTTCCGGTCCGCTGCCCGCTTTCTGCTATCCCGCCTTCCAGATTATGGACTACGGCGTCCATACCTGGGACATGCACTGGGGATTGGGTAAAAAGAACGATAGGCTCGACGAGCGGACGGCCGGGGTGCTGATCCCCTACATGTTCATCATCTGGCAGTATTCGGTCGACCCGGAAGCGGCCAAAGGGGTGGATATCACATACGGTATCCATGTCGAGGGGGAGTGGGGCGGCAAGTGGAAAATCAGGGTCGTGGACGGGCAGCTGAGCTACGAGTCGGTCGACAATCTCGACGACGCCCAGGCGGTTTTCCGCTTCAAGCATCCCTCGGACATGGTGCTGACGACCTACCAGCGGATCCAGGGCGGTGAAACGAGCGGCGATCCGAAAGTGATCGACAAGGTCAACCACCTGTTCTTCCACATTTGAAATTGGAGCCATCCGGCGCCCGTCCCAAACCCGATTTCCCCTGACGGATGAGGAATGAGACTCTGGGCTGAAGAACAAGGGACCCTCTGGGCCTTGAAAACAGTCGATGGCCTGCCCCCGGCCCAACCGGCCCAGGTCGAAACCGCTTTCAGGGAGGTCGGACAGGCTGATTTCAGTCGGCTGGCGGCCGCCATGAACCTGCCGTCGCCGGAGCCGATCGCGCAGCGGCTGCAGGGGAACAGGCGCTGCTTTGCCCTCTGGGCCGCAGGGGAAATCGTCACCTACGGCTGGGTCACGCTCGGCCGGGAAGTGGTCGGCGAGCTGGAGCGGACCTTTCACCTCCCCGACGACGAGGCCTATGTCTGGGACTGCGCCACGATTCCCGCCTGGCGCGGACGGGGCTGCTACAGTCATCTCCTGAGCCGCATCATCTATCGGCTGGGCGAGGAAGCGGTTCCCTGCATCTGGATCGGGGCTTCCCGGCAGAACCGGCCGTCGATCCGCGGCTTTGCCAATGCCGGATTTGAGCCGGTCCTCGACCTGATCTACCGCCGCCTGCTGCGCCTGACCTGGATGCGGCTCGAACCGGCCCCGGCGGCCGCCCCAGGGCTAACGGCGGCCGCCTTCCGGATTCTGCAGGATGAGCACGAGCGCCGCCTGGGCTCGCTGATAATTGGTGTCAAATGATCTCCGAATTTTCTTACACCAGTTTCGCCCAGCAGATTCTATTTGGTCCCGGCGCCCTCGACCGGCTCCGGGAGGAGGTCGAGCGGGCCGGCTGGCAGAAAATCCAGCTCTGCACCATTCCCCGCCTGGCCCGGAGCGGGCTGGTCGACCGGGTGGCCGGAATCCTGGGGCCGCGGCTCGTCGCCATCTTTAGCGAGGCGCAGCCGCACGTGCCGCAGGCGCAGGTCGAGGCGGCCGCGGCCCTGGCGGCCGACCGCGGCGTCGAGGCGATCATCGGCCTGGGCGGCGGCAGCCCGATCGGCCTGGCCAAAGCGGCCAGCCAGGCGGCCGCCGAGAAACGCCGGCGGGAAAAAAGCCGGGCCCGCCAGTCCGGAGGCGAAGTCGACATCCCGATCATCGCCATTCCGACGACCTATGCCGGTTCGGAGATGACGCCAATCTACGGGATCACCCGCCTGGTCGACGGCACGATCCGCAAAATGACGGTGACCGATCCGCGCGCGACCCCCCGGCTGGTCCTGTACGACCCGGAGCTAACCCTGCCGCTCGACCCCCTGATGACGGCGTCGAGCGGCATCAACGCCCTGGCCCACGGGATTGAAGCGGTCTATTCGATCAGCCGCAATCCGGTGTCAACCGCGGCCGCGCTGGCCGGCATCGAGGCCATCCGAACCGCGCTGCCCCGGGCAGTGGCCCACGGCGACGACCTGCCGGCGCGCATCGGGCTCATGATGGGCGCGCACCTGGCGGCCGTCTCGGTCGCCACGGCTAAAATCGGGCTTCACCACGGCCTGTGCCACGTCCTGGGGGGATCGGCCGGCATTCCCCACGGCATCGCCAACGGCATCATGCTGCCCCACGCGATCCGCTATAATGCCACAACGATGGTCGCCGAGCTGGCGGCCGTGGCCCGGGCGCTCGGCCTCGAGGGCGACAGCGAGGTCGACCTGGCGGCCCGCTGCGCCGGCGCGGTCGATGATCTGATCGCCCGCATCGACCTGCCGCGCCGGCTGCGCGACGTCGGGGTTGACGCGGCCGAGCTCTCCCGGCTGGCCCGGCTGGCCATGCACAGCGCCGCCGTGCAGAACAACCCGCGGCCGGTCACCGACGCGGCCGAAATTGAACAGATTTACCAGGCAGCCTGGTAGCTGCCCAATCCATGATCATTTCATTTAAGGTGAGGAAACGATGAAAAAGATTCAAACCCAAGGCGTGCACCACATCACCCTCGTCGGGGCGACCCGGCAGGTGACCATCGACTTCTGGGAAGGGGTGCTGGGCATGCCCTTCATCTTCGAGCAGCCCAATCTCGACAATGCGGACGAGAGCCACCTCTATTTCGATCCGGGTGACGGCCGTCTGATCACCGTCTTCACCAACGAAAACCGGCCGGTCGACACGACCCCCAATCCCGAGGGAATCGGCAACCTGCACCACCTGGCCTTCAGCGTCTCCCGCTCCACCTTTATCCAGGCGGCCGGCCGGCTGGACGAGCGCGGGATCAGGCACACCGGGGAGATCGACCGCGGCTTCATGTATTCGATTTATTTTCGGGATCCTATCGGCCAGCGCATCGAGCTGGCCAGCTACAAGTTCGAGCCGCCGGCCGGGGTCACCCACGGTGAAGTCCTCTTCGAAGCGCACAAGCTGCGCGTGGCCGAAGGGGCCTACAATATCCAGGATTCCCATCTGGCCGACGCCATCGAGCTGCTGACCCGCCGCACGCGGGGCTCCCTGTCGGACGATCGCGAGCCAAAACACGCCTACCCCGAGCGGGTGGCCGGCGCCTGAGCCGCGGAGAGCCCATTTATGGAGGACAAACCGGATCGGATCACTGGCGCCCGCTACCTCGCCAGAACGCTGCACGGCTACGGGGTGACTCATGTTTTTTATATGGACGCCATCCTGCGCCAGACCCTGGTGGAGATGGAAGCGCTTGGCCTGCGGCGCATTATCGCCCACTCTGAAAAGGCGGCCGCCTACATGGCCGACGGCTACGCCCGGATCTCCCACCGGCCGGGAATCTGCATGGCCCAGTCGGTCGGAGCGGCCAACCTGGCCGCCGGCCTGCAGGACGCCTACCTGGGGCGCTCGCCGGTCATCGCCCTGACCGGCCGCAAGCCGCCGCTGTTCCAGCACCGCAACGCCTACCAGGAGATCATTCACGGCCCGCTCTTCGAGCCGGTCACCAAAGCCAACGTCGAAGTCGCCTCGCTGGAACAGCTGCCGTTCCTGCTGCGCCAGGCCTTTCGCGAGGCGACGACCGGGGCGCCTGGCCCGGTCCATCTCGACCTGCCGGGGCACAACGGCCGCCTCCTCGAAGCCGCCCAGGCCGCACTGACCCCGGCGGCCGAAGCCGCCTTCAGCCGCGCGCCGGCCTTCCGGCCGGAGCCGGAGCTGGAAGCTGTAACGCGGGCGGCCGCGGCCATCCAGTCGGCCGGCCGGCCGATCATCGTCGCCGGCGGCGGGGTGCGTCTTTCGTCGGCCGCGGCCGCCGTGGTGGCCCTGGCCGAACAGCTTCAGATCCCCGTGGCCACCTCTGTCAACGGTAAAGGGACCATTCTGGACGACCACCCGCTGAGCGTGGGAGTCGTCGGCTCCTACTCGGTGCGCTGCGCCAACCAGCTCGTCTCGGAAGCCGATCTGGTACTCTACATCGGCAGCAGCACCGGCGACCAGGTGACCCACTCCTGGCAGGTCCCACCCCCCGGCACCTCGATCGTTCAGATCGATATCGATCCGCGGGAGATCGGCCGCAGCTACCCCCACACCATCGGGGTGGTGGGCGATGCCCGATCGGCCGTGGCCCGCCTGGCGGCCGCCGCCGGCGAACAGCCGGACCGCCGCGCCTGGCTCGGCCGGATGCGGGCGCTGGTCGACGAGTGGCGGGCCGAGATTGAGCCCCTGCGCCGTTCAGATGCCGTCCCGATCCGGCCGGAGCGGCTGTGCCGGGAGCTGAGCGAGCGGCTGCCGCCGGATGCCGTCCTGGTGGCCGACACCGGCTACTCGGCCATCTGGACGGCGACCATGGTCGATTTAAAACATGTGGGGCAAACTTATTTGCGCGCGGCCGGCTCCCTCGGCTGGGCCTTCCCCGCCGCTCTGGGGGTCAAATGCGCCGTTCCGGAGCGGCCGGTCGTCTGCTTCACCGGAGACGGCGGCTTCTGGTACCATCTGAGCGAGCTGGAGACGGCCGCCCGCAACCGGATCAACACGGTGACGATCGTCAACAACAACCATGGGCTGGCCCAGGGCATCCGGGATGTGCATAACCTCTACGGAGACCGGCCGGGCAACCCGGGCGAGCTCTACCGCTTCGAGCCGGTCAACTTCGCCCGCATCGCCCGGGAGATGGGCTGTGCCGGGGAGCGGGTCGAGGACCCGGAAGCCATCGGCCCGGCGCTCGAGCGGGCGCTGGCGGCCAACCGGCCGGCCGTCGTCGAAGTCGTTACCGGGCTCGACTACCGGGCGCCCGATCCCTGGGCGCCGGCCGGCTAGGGCAGGGGCAGGCGCAGCCAGAGCGGCAGATGATCGCTGACCTCGTGCTCGAAGCGCCGGTAAAAAGTCCGCTTTTCACTCTTGAGCAGGGCGGCCGCCGGCTTCTGCAGCAGCGCCTCGCTGAAGAGGTCGACAAAATTAAAGACCCCGAAATCCGGCCCGCGCAGCTGGCTGCCCATCGTCTCGTTGTCGAGGTAGGTCGGAAAGCGAGTCTCCCGGCTGAAGAGGCCAATCTGGTCAAAGGTCTCGGTGAGGCGGGCGTTGGTGCGAAACACGTCGGCCTGGCCGGGATGGACGTCGAGGAAGGGGAAATTGACGAAAGCGCCGAGCGGCTCCATTTCCTGGTTGAAGGTCTTGAGATGATTTTCGATCCGGCCGCGGTCGGTCGCCGGATGGTTGAAGTCGAGGTTGAGATCCCCCAGCAGAATAAAATTCGGGTAGTAGGCCTTGTCCTTCTCTTTAACACGGGCCATGATCCACTCCATGATCGCGTCGAACTCCTGGCGCCGGTCTTCGGTGAAATCCCCGAAGTAGAGGTGGGCGTTGACCGCCATGAACTCGTAGGGCCTGCGCCCCGGATGGCCCACGATGCGGAAGCTGACGCAGAAGGGCTGGCGAATAAAGGTGACAAATACAGGCAGCTTGACATTGGGCTTTTTCGGCTTTTTGCCGACTTCCCCGCCGGTGACCCATTCGTGCAGGGCTTCGAAGTAGGCCTCGTGCGGCGCGATCGCCGCCTCGATTTTCTTTTTGTTGCGGGCCACCGTCTCCAGCAGCTTGCTCCGATCAAAGGAGATATCCGAGACGACCTCGCCCCGCTGCACGATCGACCAGTTGAAAATAAACCCGAGCCGCTCTCCAACGCCCGGTTCGCCGGGAAAGGCGCCGGTTTTGTCGGAAACGACGACGCCGAATTCCGGTCCCAGCCGCCGCTTCAGCTCCTGGAAGCCGGAGAGGTCATCCATGATCTCCTGCACCGCCAGCAGGTCGAAATGGCGGCAGACGTGGGCCAGGAAATCCCAGGTCTCCGGACTGCGGTTGGCGACGCTGCCGAGCTTGCGAATGTTAAAGGACGCCAGGACGGCCGACCCGTATTCGCGCACCGGCAGGCCGTATTTCTGCGGGTTTTCGTCGAGCAGCCGGCGAATGCGGGCCCATTCGTCCGGGGTGAAAGTGCGGCTGGCCATCGGGCGATCCTCCTGTGGTGATGGGTGTGTGGCTGGACTGCCGCTAGTGTACCCCAGAATTCGCTTCGGCGGGGATCGCGGCGTGTGCTGTCATTCGGGTGTTCTCGTGCCGGCGGCACAGCCTGGACGGTCGTGCCCGGAAAGGACTTGTCATACAATCGGTCTGGAGCCGGCGGCTGCCGCTTATTTGAGGCCTGACTGTCGGGGAAATTCCCTTATCACTTCCTTTATCAATCAATTTGGGAGGATTGACCTCCGGGGTTTAAAGTATGACGAAAAAAAACCGATCTTCCTCGAGGAGAAGGAAACACTCCCCCAGACGGCCAGGAACCGGGTCGCTGATCCTCGAGCAGAGGAAAAATTGATCGCCGATATGATGCGCCTCCTGGAAGAGCAGGATTTCAAATCGGATAGCGAGGCCAACCGGTTCCTGGCAAAACTCATGGTGAGCGGGGAGCCCATTCCAAAAACCAGACCGGCGACGCCCCTGGAGGAAGCCCAGGATTTAATGGTCAGAGCCTTTGGCGCCCGGGGGAAAAAACGGATTCAGCTGGCACGGCAGGCCCGTGAAATTTCACCCGACTGCGCCGACGCCTATGTTCTGCTGGCTGAAGAAGCGGCGAAATCCCCGGCTGAGGCGGTTGAATATTT
>JBFFZG010000258.1:0-6694 GCA_041568735.1 Promineifilaceae bacterium (SeqCode) | reverse complement strand
GGACTGGAGCGCGAAAAGAGCCTGCCAGGCGGCCCGGTTGTTCAAATCACCGTCCCGATAGGCCAGGGTGACGGCCAGCGTCTCCCACAGCTCGGCCGGCTCCGGCTGGTTGAGCAGTTCCCCCAGCAGGAGGAGCTGCTGCCCCCAGGTGCGGGCCTCCCGGCTGCCGGGGTCAATGGGAAACGGCACCCGGGTCAGCCAGCCGAGGGCCCGATCCAGGCGGGTGGCCCCCGCCCCGAGCGGGGCGTAGTCCATTTCCCGGCCGGCATAGGGGCTGAGGAACGTGCCGCCCAGCAGGATCAGATCAAGCTCGCTCTGGACCAGCTCCAGCACGGCCGGATCAGTTGGGAATTCGGGGTTGACCAGGCGGGCGGCGATGGTGAAATAGGCCTGGTTGCGGCGGGCGGCTTCGATGACGAGCGGGTTGGACACTTCCGCCGAGAGCGCTTCCAGCCGCTGACCGGCCGATCCGTCGACCAGGGCCGACAGGAGCCGGCCGAGCCGGGGTTCGAGAAAAACGGCCTCGCTCTCCCGCCAGACCGCCTGATGCACGGCGGCCGCCTCGAGCACGATCCATTCGCTCCCGATGAAAAAGGGCTGTCCCCGCCGGGCCGCCTGCTCGAACAGGGCGGCCGGACTGCCGAGCCGGTCGTCCATCAGGACGAAGCCGTCCCGCTCCAGCCGGACCCGCTGTTCCTCACTCAGCAGTGGCAGGGCGGCCGGGTTGACCACGGCCTGCAGCCGGATGGCATAGCGCGGCATTTGGGCCGGCAGGACAACCGGGATTGGCTCAAAAGGGGCGAAGAGGGGAGCCGGGCCGGCCGGTGGGAGGGTCAGGGGCTGCCCGACCAGGGGGCCGGTGGGCGCTTCCCCCAACACCAACGGCGTGGCCGCGGCCGGCAGACCGGTCTCCTCGAGTTCTGCCGGCACAATCGCCGTGGGAAAGCGGCAGGCCAGCAGGAAAAGGAGGGGGAGAAGAAGGTGGCGGGGTTTCAAAGGCGATCAGGGGGGTGAAGACGGGAAAAAGTGAAAAGTGGAAAGTCGAAAGTGGAAAGTCGGAAGTGGAAAGGAAACAGTGGTTCGTGGAGGGACGGGGAAGGCCCGCACCTTTGGTTGACTGCCGGCTGGATGCCTCTGCACCACATCTCAGTCCCTGCGGGGCAGCATGCGGCCGAGGGGGCGGCCGCCGAGGAGATGGAGGTGGAGGTGAAAGACTTCCTGGCCGCCGTGCCGGTTGCAGTTGATGATCAGCCGGTAGCCGTCGGCCGCGATCCCTTCGTCGGCCGCGATTCGGGCGGCGACAGACAGCATGCGCCCGAGCGCCGGTTCGTCGGCCTCCGTTGCGTCGTTGGCCGTCGGGATCTCCCGGTTGGGCACGATCAGGATGTGCACCGGCGCCTGCGGGTTGACGTCGTGAAAGGCGGTGACCAGGTCATCCTGGTAGACGATTCGGGCCGGGATTTCCCCCTGCACAATTTTGCTGAAGATGGTTGGCATATCCTTATTCCCCTGCGATGGGTGGATCGATGGCCCCGGGCCAGGCAGCCGGCCGCGGAGTCAGAATTCAATTGTAGGATTTTACGGTGGGACCTGTCAAAGAAAGCCGCGTCCGCAGGTGGTGATCCACACGTAAAACCGTAATCGAAGTCGTTTAAAATATAAACTGATTTTAGAATAATTGTTTAATAAATTTACCTGAATTCCGCTGTTAAATGAATAAAACCGACCCATATGACATTTATCAGTTAATCGAGGGAGGATGGTCACTAGGGATAATAACCGGGGAGGGTGATAATGATCAGTAGGCTGCTGGCGGTTCGCGTTCAGGTGCCGCGAATGGGATGTTTGATCGACCGAAGTCCCCCTCCGGTGATCATAAACAGGGCCTGATCGTGCAATTTTTAGGGATCAATTTCATTAACAATTTCATCCGGGAGGGACCACACGACTGCCAGAAGCGGCATTAATCCCCTCCCCCTGCTTGTGCGAAAACCGACCCCGGTTTTTGAGGAGGTCTCGAACATGGCCCATGGTTGGGTTGTCATCGATATGGAACGTTGTAAGGGGTGTGAGCTCTGTCTCGATGCCTGCCCCCCGGCGGTGCTGCATCTGGCCAATGGTTTTAACAGCGGCGGCTACCGGCCGGTGATTCTCGATGATCCGGAGCACAGATGCACCGGCTGCGCTCTCTGTGCGACCGTCTGCCCCGACGGCTGTTTCACCGTCTTTCGGGAAGCCCCGGCCAAAAAACCGGTCCGGAGAGGAGTGTAACCTGATGGCCGTGGAATTATTAAAAGGGAATGTCGCCATCGCCGAGGCGGCTGTACGGGCCGGATGTGAGGCCTATTTCGGCTACCCGATCACCCCGCAGACCGAACTTCTGGAGCACATGTCCCGGCGAATGGTTGAGCTCGGACGGGTCTTTCTGCAGGCCGAGAGCGAAGTGGCCGCCATTAATATGGTGTACGGAGCGGCCGCGGCCGGCGCCCGCGTGATGACCTCTTCCAGCAGCCCGGGGATCAGCCTGATGCAGGAAGGGTTCAGCTACATCGCCGGCTCCCAGGTGCCCGCCGTCATCGTCGACGTCATGCGCGGCGGTCCAGGGCTGGGGAATATCCAGCCGAGCCAGGCCGACTACAACCAGGTGACCAAGTCGGCCGGTCATGGAGATTTCCGGCCGATCGTTCTCGCTCCCCAATCGGTCCAGGAAGCGATCGACCTGACTGTCCTGGCCTTTGACCTGGCCGAAAAATACCGCACCCTCGTCTTCGTGCTGGCCGACGGCGCGATCGGGCAGATGATGGAGCCGGCCGAGCTGCCCCCGCTGCGGGAGCCCTCGGTCGAGCGGCCGGGCTGGTCGGTGACCGGCGCCAGAGGGCGGGAACGAAACGTCGTCTCCTCCCTCTACCTCGGAGCCGAGAAGCTGGAGGAGCTCAACCTGGAGCTGCAGGCCAAGCTGGCCGGGATTCAGGCGGGGCACGAGGATCGCTGGGAAGAAATAGCCGTGGAGGACGCTGAACTCCTGCTGGTCGCCTTCGGCACGGCCGCCCGGGTAGCCCTGACCGCCGTCAAACGGCTGCGCCGAGAGGGGTTTCCCGTCGGCCTTTTCCGGCCGATCACCCTCTGGCCCTTCCCCGAACGGCGGCTGGCCGCCCTGGCCGAACAGGTCCAGGCCATGACTGTCGTCGAGATGAACGGGGGGCAGATGCTGCACGATGTCCGCCTGATCGCCGGCTATCGAGCCGGCCGGCCGCTGCCGGTGAATTTCGTCGGCCGGATGGGAGGTGCGATTCCCCTGCCGGAAGAAATCGAAAACGGGGTGCGCGGCTGGTTCAAGCAGCCCGCCCAAACCCGGCCAAACCCTGTCAAGGGAGATAACCGATGACAACCACTGCCCCATTTCCCCAGGAGCTGCTCGTGTTTGATCGGCCGCAAAGCCTGGCCGATACGCGCACCCACTACTGCCCCGGCTGCACCCATGGAACGGCGCACCGGCTGGTCGCCGAAGTCCTTGACGAGCTCAATCTGCGCGAAGATACCATCCTGGTCGCCTCCGTTGGCTGCTCGGTCTTCGCCTACAACTACTTTGCCGTCGACGCCTGTGAAGCGGCCCACGGCCGGGCCCCGGCCATGGCGACCGGCATCAAGCGGGTCCATCCCGACAAAATCGTCTTCACCTACCAGGGCGATGGCGATCTGGCGTCCATTGGCATCGCCGAGGCGATTCACGCCGCGACCCGCGGCGAAAAAATCACGACGATTTTTGTCAACAACGCCATCTACGGGATGACCGGCGGACAGATGGCCCCGACCAGCCTCATCGGCCAGGTGACCACCTCCTCGCCGTTCGGCCGGGCGGAGGACCTGACCGGCAAGCCGATCAACGTGGCCGAGCTGATGGCGCAGCTGCCGGGAACGGTTTACAGTGTGCGCCGCAGCCTGCACGATGCCCGCCACGTGATCCAGGCTAAAAAGGCGATTCGCATGGCCTTCGAGGCGCAGCGTCTCGGGCTGGGCTTCAGCCTCGTCGAACTGCTCTCGACCTGCCCGACCAACTGGGGCATGACGCCGCTGGACGCCTGCGCCTGGGTGCGGGACAGCATGGTGCCCACCTTCCCCCTGGGAGATTACAAGGTGGCCGACGAATTAAAAGCCGGCGACCGCCGGCCGGGCCGGTAGCCGCCAGGAGACAACCATGAGTGAACATGCCATCATTATTTCCGGTTTTGGCGGTCAGGGGGTCCTGTTTGCCGGCCAGCTGCTGGCCTACGCCGGCATGGATTCGGGCCGGCACGTCACCTGGATTCCCTCCTATGGGCCGGAGATGCGCGGGGGAACCGCAAACTGCACGGTCATCATCGGCGATGAACAGATCGGCGCCCCGGTGGTCGCCCGGCCGGATGTGGCCGTCGTCCTGAACCGGCCGTCTTTCAATAAATACGAACCGCTCGTGAAGCCGGGTGGTTTGCTGGTGATCAACAGCTCCATCATCGACGCGCGGCCGGCGCGCGCCGACATCGAATGGGTGGCCGTGGCGGCCAATGACATCGCCGATCGAGCCGGATCGATCAAAATGCTCAACATGGCTGCCGTTGGGGCCCTGCTGGCCCGCCGGCCGGTGCTGCCACTCGAGGCGATCGAAGCGGCTTTGGCCAATCACCTCCCGCCGCGGAAGGCGGAGCTGGTCCCGCTCAATATCGCTGCCCTGCGGGCCGGCTACGAGACGGCCCTGGCCGAGATAAAGCTGGTCTAGGCCGGCCTGGCCTTGCCCTCGAAAAAGGCTTCCAGCTCGGCCGGCGGGTCGTGGTCGATCACCCGGCAGGCGCTGACCAGCCAGCGGTTGAGCGACCGGCTGCTGCCCTCTTCCTGCTGGAGCTGATGAGAAACGAATTCCCGGACGACGTCGGCCGCGCGGATAAAGGTTTTCTCATTGATTTCCCCCTCGGAAAGGCGCAGCAGCAGGTTGAGCAGCAGCGGATAGGTGGCGGTGGTGCTGAGCAGGCGCAGGCGGTGCAGGGCCCGGTTCACCGCCTTAGAGGCGTGGGCCTGGTGGCCGCGAATCGTGTTGTAGAGCCCGGCCACCAGCTGGAGGTCCTCGGTCAGCTGGCGCGGATTGAAGCCCGGCTGGTGATACCGCTTCTCGAAGTAATAAAAGGTAGAGGAGAGGGGGATGTAGCGGCCGGCGGCCATCAGAAAATCGCGGAAAAATACTGAAAAAGTGCGGGTGTCCAGATGGCCATGCTCGTCGGTGAACTGCGCTTCCAAAGGCCGCCAGTAGGCGTCGTCAAAGGCGTCCTGCTCGCCCGTGTCGGTCCCCACCGACATCAGCATGAAATTCCGGATCAGGTCGGCCTCGCTCAGGTTCATCCCGGTTGAGTTTAAACTCTTGAAGATGCGGTAGGGGTTTTCCCCGTCAAGCGTGATGTAGATGAACTGCAGGCCGGTCTTGATCTGGTCGAAAAGCTCCTGCAGCATCGCCTCGGACAGCGTCTCGTCGGCCGAGAGGGTTTGAATCAGCTTGAGGAAGTAGATCAGGGCCTCGGTGATCCGGCCGCGCCCCCCCCGCAGCGGCCGGTGCTCGATGATGGCGAGGTATTCATCTCGATCCCGCTGCCGCGGAAAGATCCGGTAGCGCTCGTCCCCTTTTCTGTACGGATGGAAGAGAATCGTGTCGGAAATCTCGGCCGCCAGCTCCGGGCAGTGGTGGGAGCGGGCCAGGTTGCGCACGGCGCACAGCAGGATCGAGAGGGTGATCAGCCGCTGCTGGCCGTCGATCACCTGGAAGGTCGGCATCGTGTGCCGGTGGTAGCTGTCCGGTACAAAGACCAGCGCTCCCATGAAATGGGACGGCGGTTCCCCGTTTTCGCGCAGCTCCAGCAGATTCTCCCAGAGCTGATCCCACTCTTTTTGCCCCCAGGAGTAGTAACGCTGAAAAACGGGAATGAGATACCGGTTAGGGGAGTTTAAAATACCCTGCAGGGTAATGTGGTCGGCTTTCATTGGATGACTCTCATGATCTGGGCGGACTGGCTGACTCCGCCATGTTAACATAAGCGAAGGATTTTGAATAGGTGGCAAATTTTAGCCTGGCGGCAGGTTTACCGGGACCGCAAAAAAAAGTAGAATCCGGTTTCATGCCGCATATGACGCTTCACGACTGCACCTATTATTACGAAGAATCCGGGTCCGGCGACCCGGTGCTGCTGCTGCACGGCTTCACCAGCTCGACAGTCGAATGGGCGGATTTTATCGGCCGCCTGCAGGGGAAGCGGCGGCTGATCGCCGTCGATCTGCCGGGGCACGGCCGCACCGATGCTCCCCCGGATCCGCAGCGCTACAGTATGGAAGCTGTGTCGCGGGATCTCGCCGAGCTGTGCGAGGCCCTGCAGATCGGCCCGGTCCACGTGGTCGGCTATTCGATGGGAGCCCGGCTGGCGCTCTACCTGGCCCTCTTCTGGCCGGAATGGGTGCGCAGCGTGGCCCTGGAGAGCGGCTCCCCCGGACTGGAACCGGCCGAAGCCCGCGCCGCGCGCAAAGAGGCGGATGGCCAGCTGGCCGACCACATCGAGGAGGAAGGGATTCCCCCGTTCGTCGCCTTCTGGGAGCGGCTGCCCCTCTGGACCAGCCAGAGCCGTCTGCCTGAGTCGGTCCGCAACGAGCTCCGCCACCGGCGGCTGGCCAATTCCGCCCAGGG
>JBFFZG010000257.1:0-6695 GCA_041568735.1 Promineifilaceae bacterium (SeqCode) | reverse complement strand
TACAGGCCGCCCCCCTTACATGTGGCATCCCGAGGAGTCTTCGACGAGGGATCTGCCGCCTATGCCTGCCGCGAACAGACCGGAACGATGGTGGATGGAACGCACGCACGCCTACCCTGTTCTTCGACCGGTTGGGCGACGGCCGCGGTGGCAGATCCCTCGACAGGCTCGGGATGCGTGGTTGGCGGGCGAGGATGGGTCGCGGGTGCCGTCAGGTGGCTCTCAGGTGAGAAGCCCTTCGAAGGGCTTCTCACCTCCCCGGGCCCAACCCCACTCGCGATGATCAAGCCCCTCAATAACAACGAAACAACGACCCAACCGCCACGCCGCCGGCGTAACCCACCGTTCCCCGTTCCCTGTTCCCCGTTCCCCCGATTTCATCCCCCTCGTCCAGGCGGCCGATACAGCGCCCGCCGCGAAATCGCCTGGTCCACCTCCTCCGGCGTCAGCAGCACCACCGTCTTCACCTTGACCGCCCCGCTGGCATTGGCCGCCAGCGAAGCCGACACGGCCGACGCCTGGTCCGGCGCGTCCATGATGACGCAGAAATCGTGATCGCCGAAGGCGAAATAATACCCCTCGACCGTGGCCCCGACGCTGCGGGCCGCCTGTTCGGTCGCTTCCCGCCGCTTGGTGCCTCCTTCTTCCAGCAGCCCCTGCACCCCGTCCTGGGTGTATGACCCGTAAATGAGAAATTTTGGCATAACGCACCTCCTCGATGTACCTTTTGTCGCCGTTCTAAACGGCTCCGTGAACGATAAAATCCGGGGGTAGAGACCACACTCTGACCCCCTGTTATTTTATTAAAAAGAACGGCGATTTCTTTGTCAAGCCACAGCGCCGAAACCGGGAAGCGCGTTTTCATCCATGCCCCATCTGCCCTTTCAACCCCGCCTCGTCACCATCATCACCGCCGCCCTGGTGCTCTTCGCGCTGGCCGGCGTGGCCATCAGCGGCGAGGTCCTGGCTCCTAAACCGAGCCAGGCCCAGGTCGCGGCCGTCCCGGCCCAGGGCGACTGGGTCGACTGCGGCCCGATCTTATTCGAGGGAAATGACGGGGATTGGGACCGCTATCTCTGGGGCGGCTTCGCCCATTCTTTCGTCAAAAAAGGGGATACCTTCTATCTTTATTATCAGGGGGCACTTGACTACGACGATGCGGAAGGGACGGTCACCTGGCGCTCGATCGGAGTGGCCACCAGCACAGACGGGATCCGCTACACCCGCTACGCCGGCAATCCGGTGCTCACCTGGTTCCCCAACACCAATATCGAGGAAGGGGCCGTTTCCGGCGGCGCCTTTGTCGACAGCAGTGGACAGATCGCCATTTACTACGGAGCCAACACCTGGGCCGGCGGCTCGGCGGTCAGCGCCGACGGCCGGCTGGCCGTCTCCGCCGATGGGCTGACCTTCGCCGACCAGGGGGTCGTCCTCGACCACACCGACAGCGCCCTCTGGGGAGCGGGCGACGAGATTTTTCCCGTGGCCGGCCTGCAGGAAAACGGCCGCTGGATCGCCTACTACATCCCCAACGGCACCCTCCAGAAAGGAAAGCTCGGCGCGGCCTGGGGGAGCAGCCGCGACAGCCTGACCCGCTCCGCCGCCGTCCGCGCCGGCCTGAGCTCGATTGCCGTCTGGGGGCCGACCAGCGCGGTTCGCCTCGGTCCGGGAGAAATCGCCCTCTTCACCAACGACGTTTACGCGGCGAACGGCCCGACCGTCAACGTCTCCATCGTCGACCCGACCACCCCCAACGCGCTCAGCGCCCCGGTGACCAGCTACCACTTCCCCAACACCTGGGAGGCGGCCGTCCTGCGCGACGACGCCACCGGCCTCTGGTACATGACCTACCGCAGGGCCAACCAGGAGTGGTACGGCGTCCGGGTGGCCGCGCTCGATGGGCAGACACTTCCCTGCGATCCCATCCAGGCTCACCACCCCTTTCTGCGCGTCGACCGGCCGGCTGCGCCCGACGACCGGCAGACGGCCCGGCCGGACAACCCCACCCGCCGCGCCCTGCGCTGACGCCCCTCAAACCCCATTGCGACATCTGTCATGGTCATTCCGGTGACATTTGTCACTGGGGGCCGGCGCGGGCGCGTGTTACTCTTGGTACAGCTTAGAGTGAAAGGGGGAGCCTTTTTTTTATTTCCCCACCCCTTTTTCCCACACCAGAACCGCCTCTTCTCCCGCCTTGCCCTTTTGCGTACAATCCGTGACAATTGACACTAGGGCCGGACCGTCGATCTTGCTATCCTTCTCATGTCCGCGGTCCGGCGGCCGGTTCTGTCTGGCTGTTCGGCGGCCACCCGGACTCCCAGATCCAGATCGACCTATCCTCGGCTCAAACACCAACTAATCTAAGGAGGCGCCCCATGAGTTCACTTCCCACGCATGCCCAGGTCGTCGTCATCGGCGGCGGCATCGTCGGCAACGGGCTCGTCTATCACCTCGCCCGCGAAGGCTGGCGGGATATCGTCCAGCTCGATAAAGGACCCTTCCCCAATCCCGGTGGATCGACCGGCCACGCGTCGAATTTTATCTTTCCCGTCGACCACTCCCGCGAAATGACCCACGTCACCCTGGACAGCGTCCACCAGTTCCAGGAGCTCGGGGTCTTCACCCGCAGCGGCGGCATCGAAGTCGCCCGCACCGAGGCCCGTATGGAAGAATTTCGCCGGCGCATGGCCTCCGCCAAGTCCTGGGGGGTGGAATCCTACCTGATCTCCCCCCGCGAAGTGCGGGAGCTCGTTCCCTTCGTCAATACCGATATCATTCTCGGCGGCTTTTATACGCCGAGCGTCGGCGTCGTCGACTCGCTGCGCGCCGGTACCCTGATGCGCGAGCGGGGGCTGAGCAGCGGCGCCCTGACCGTGGCCCCCAACACGGAAGTCACCGGCCTCGAGACGAAAAACGGCCGCATCCACGCCGTCCTCACCAACCAGGGACGCATCGAGGCCGACACCGTCCTCATCGCCTGCGGCGTCTGGTCCCCCCGCATCGCCCACATGGCCGGGGCCACCATCCCGCTGACTCCGGCCGTCCACCAGATGATCAGCGTCGGCCCCATTTCCCTCTTCAAAGGGACGACCAGCGAGATCGACTACCCGATCGTGCGTGACATGGATACCTTCATGTTCGAGCGGCAGAACGGCACCGACATGGAGGTCGGCTCCTACGCCCACCGGCCGATCCTCATGGAGCCGGATGACATCCCCTCGATCGAGGAGTCGGCCCTCTCGCCAACTGAACTCCCCTTCACCGACGAGGATTTCGAGCCGCAGCTCGAGCAGGCGCTCGAACTGATGCCGGACATCGTCGGCGAAGAAAGCGCCGGCATCCGCCACGCCATCAACGGCCTCCTCTCCCTGACCCCGGACGGCGCCCCCCTGATCGGGGAAACCGAGGTGGCCGGGCTCTGGTCGGCCGCCGCCATCTGGATCAAGGAAGGGCCCGGCTTCGCCAAGGCGGCCGTCGAGCTGCTCACCCACGGCAGCTCCGAGATCGACGTCCACGCCACCGACGTCAGCCGCTTCTACCCCTACGCTCGCAGCCGCCATCACATCAACGCCCGCACCTCCGAAGCCTTCAACAAAACCTACGGCATCGTCCATCCACGCGAACAGTGGTCGAGCAACCGCTATGTCCGGGTGAGCCCCTTCTTCCCGCGCGAAAGCGAGCTGGGCGCCGTCTTCTTTGAAACGGCCGGCTGGGAGCGCCCACAGTGGTATGAATCGAACCGCCGGCTGCTGGCCGAGTATGGCGGCCGGGTCCAGGACCGGCCGCACGAGTGGGACGCCCGCTGGTGGTCCCCCATCATCAACGCCGAGCACCTGGCCCTGCGCGACCGCGGCGCCATGGTCGACCTGACCGCCTTCGCCATTTTCGACGTCGAGGGGCCCGGCGCCCTGGCCTACATGCAGAAAATGGCCGTCAACCAGATGAACGTGCCCGTCGGCCAGGCCGTCTACACCCCGCTCCTCACCCCCACCGGCGGCTTCAAGACCGACCTGACCATCGTCCGCACCGGCGAAAACAGCTTCCGGGTCATCACCGGCGGCGGGGACGGCGGTCGAGATAAAAAATGGTTCACCAGCCACCTGCCGGCCGACCGCTCGGCCACCCTGGACGACCGGACTTCCGCTCTGTGCACGATCGGTCTCTGGGGGCCGCACGCCCGCGATGTCCTGCAGTCGGTGGCCGAGGAAGATGTCTCGGACGGCGCCTTCCCCTACGGCACCGCCCGCTCTCTGACGATCGACGGCGTGCCCGCCTGGGCGCTGCGCATCTCCTACGTCGGCGAGCTCGGCTGGGAAATTTACACCCCCATGGAACACGGCCTCAAGCTGTGGGATACCCTCTGGGCGGCCGGCCGGCCCTATGACATCGTCCCGGCCGGGATCGGCGTCTACGGCACCACCGGCCGGCTGGAAAAGGGTTACCGGCTGATGGGGCATGAGCTCGATGGGGAATACACCCCGGTCGAAGCCGGCCTGGCCCGCGCCCGGGTGAAAAAGGGCGACTTCATCGGCAAGGCGGCCTATCTCAAGGCGCGCGAAGACGGACCGGCCGCCATTCTCTGCACCCTGACCGTCGAGGATCACACCTCGCAGGCCGGCATCAAGCGCTTCATGAACGGCGGCGAGCCGATTCTGACCCTTTCCGGCGAGCCGATCGTCGACGGCAAGGGGCGCCGCTCCTTTGTCACCAGCGCCGGGTCCGGCCCCTCGGTCGGCAAACACCTGCTGCTGGCCTACCTGCCGCCGGCCCTGGCCATGGAAGGGGAAAAGCTGCTGGTCGAATACATGGCCGAGTGCTACCCGGTGACGGTAGCCGTGGCCGGCAGCCGGCCGCTCTTCGACCCGGACAATAACCGCATGAAGCAGTAGCCGCTGGAGAAAAGTGCCCTGATGAAGATTCTCGTTTGCCTCAAGCGCGTCCCGACTACCGGGGCGCGCATCCTGCTGACCGCCGACGAGCAGGAGATCGACACCCGCAACCTCGGCTTCGCCATGAGCCCCCACGAAGAATGCGCTGTGGAGGCCGGGGTGCAGCTGATCGAACAGCACGGCGGCTCCCTGACCGTCCTGACCCTGGGACCGGAGGAAGCGGTCGAGCAGCTGCGCTACGCCCTGGCCATGGGCGCCGATGACGCCATCCTGCTGGCGGCCTCCGGCGATGTCGATCCCATGGCCACCGCCGGCGCCATCACGGCCGCCATCCGCGAGCAGGGCGGCGGCGAAAATCCCTTCGACCTGCTCCTCTTCGGCAATGAAGCGGCCGACAGCGGCGGCTACCAGGTCGGGATCCGGGTCGCCCACGCCCTGGGACTCCCCTGCGTGACCGGGGTTAAGCGGCTCGATGTGACCGCCGATGGCCTCGAGGTGCGCCGGGAGGCCGGCACCGGCTGGGAGGTCTACCGGGTCCCCTTGCCGGCCGTGATCACCATCCGGGAAGGGATCAACCTGCCCCGCTATCCCTCGGTGCCGGGGCGGCTGCGGGCCAAGAAAAAGCCGGTCGAGACCGTCGAACCCCACCTGGTGGGGGGCGGGCCGGAAAAGATCCGCCTGGTCAACCCGCCGGAGCAGGACCATGCGGTCCAGATTTTGGGCCAGGGCCCGGCGGCCGTGCCCCGCATTGTCGAACTGCTGCAGGAGCTGAGGCTGCTATGATTCTCGGATTGATTGAACACGATCGGGGGACACTCAACCCCCAATCCCTTGAAATGCTCACCCTGGCGCGAGAGCTGGCCGCGGCCGGCGATGGGCCGCTGCATGTCCTGCTGGTCGGCGGGGAAGCGGAGGGGCTGGCCGCCGACCTGGCGCCGTACGGCCCGGCCGTCGTTCACCTGGCCCGCCACGAAGCGCTGGTCGACTACGCCCCGGCCGCCTGGGCGCAGGCGCTCGTCGACCTGATCGCCGCCGAAAAGCCGGCGGCGGTCCTGGCCCCCGGCAGCGACCGCGGCAGCGAGGTCATGGCCCACGCCGCCGCTCGCCTCGACCTGCCCATGGCCGCCAACTGCACGGCCGTCACCCCCGGCGAGGCCTACCGGCTGACCCGCGTGCGCTGGGGGGGCAGCCTGCTGGAAGAGGCCTGGCTGCGCGGCGATCCGAAGCTGCTGACCGTCGCCCCCTTTGTCCTGCCGGACGATCCCGCGCCCGAACCCGGCGCGGCCGTCGTGCGGCCGTTCACCCCGGCGCTGAGCGAAGCCGACCTGCTGGTGCGGGTAGTCGACCGGGTGCAGCCGGCCGGCGACAAGGTTTCACTGACTGAGGCCAAAGTCGTCGTCAGCGGCGGCCGCGGGGTCGGCAGCGCCGAAGGGTTTGACGTGCTCGGCGAGCTGGCCGATCTGCTCGGAGGAGCGGTCGGCGGCTCCCGCGTCGCCACCAATTTCGGCTGGTGCACCCACGCCAATCAGATCGGCCAGACCGGCACCCGCATCGCCCCCGATCTCTACATCGCCTGCGGCATCAGCGGGGCGATCCAGCACTGGGTCGGCTGCAAGGGGGCCAAACAGATCCTGGCCGTCAATACCGACCCGGAAGCCCCCATGGTCACCCGGGCGACCTACGCCGTCATCGGCGATCTGCACGAGATCCTGCCGGCCCTGATCGCCGAGATCCGGCGCGTGCGGCCGGGCGGCTGATCTGCCTGGGGAAGCCGGGCGTCGCGGTGGGGACACCGGCCGCAGTTCG
>JBFFZG010000256.1:0-6838 GCA_041568735.1 Promineifilaceae bacterium (SeqCode) | reverse complement strand
TCGCCGGCTTCATCTGAAGAGCGGAGGGAAAGGGCCGCGCCGAGCTCGTCGATCAGCCGGCGAAAAACGGCCGACTGCTGGCCGGCCGCGCTGAGGCGGAAGGTGCGCATGGTGCCCGATGGATAGCGACTAATCACCGTCTGAATTTCCCCAATGAGCCGGTGAAAATGGGCGTGTCCGAGCAGCGCCTTCGGCCGCGGGACGGCAAACGGCACCACCCGGTAGAGCGCGGTCGACAATCGAAGGGTGCGCAGCGGCTCCCAGCCTCCCTCGATGCGAAATGGGATTTCCGCCGGATGAACGGCGAGGACGCGCACACCGGACCGGCCGGCCAGCTCGGCCGCCGCAAAATCGGCCGTCCCCTCATAGCATTCCGCCTCAAAATACGGAACGGGCGCCCCCGGCTGGCCAGGGACGGACGGCCGCTGTCCAGTTGCCGGCTTAGATTTCACAGTTCAAATTATGCCGGATAAGCCCCATACCCTCATCGAGATCGAGAAGCCAGCGGGCCAGATGGCTTACGGCGAGGTGCACCCCCGGCGTCGGTCGGGGAAATCCGAGCTCATGGACACCGACCAGCAGCTCGTTTTCTCTGCGCTTCTGCACGAACAGCGCGAGCCGCTGCGGCAGCGGGTCTTCGGCAATATGGGTTTCGATCAACAACATCGGGCTGAACCCTTCATCGGGATTGGCCCCACGAAAGATATTGAGCAGGCGGATCGGGATCTCGCCGCCAAAACGCTGGACCAAAAACCGGGTCGGAATTGCTTCGATCGGCATACTGCTGCTCAGGACGGCATGGGGCATGACCAACTCCTGCAGGGTTTCATAAGGTTTTACCGGGGAAACGGTGTTCCGCCCCCATTTAAAGTAGTGGGAGATGCGCCCTTCCCGCCGGGCTTTCTGTTCGTATTTCGTGACCAGCCGCTCCGGATCCTCCGTCAAAAAAGGATGGCTGATTCGCGAGCGGAAATAAGGAGTTCGCCTGAGACAATCGGCGATTGATTCCTGGTAGCCCGTATCATCGGTCGCGATATCAAGGTCCGCTCCAGGTGCCATGCGGGTGGCGAGCAGGTCCAGAAAATCATCGTTGACCAGCTGGCGATGACGCTGGCCCGCTTTGGGCCAGGGGTCGGGAAAATTGATAAAAACGCCGGCAAGAGTGCCCGGCGGCATGGCCCCCCAGAGCAGCACGCTGGCATCGCCGTGGACGATCTGGACATTTCCCGAGGCGAGACGACCGGCCTTGGACTCCGCCTTCTTGATCGACGGGAGGGAGATTTCAATTCCGAGAATGTTTTTTTCCGGCCGGCCCACGGCCAGATCGACCAGGAATTCAGCATCCCCAAAGCCGATTTCGAGCAGCAGGTCGGCCTCTCGGCCGAAGAGATCTGCCCAGCGGGTCGGCCAGGCCAGGCGCGACGCGTCCCAGGCGAAGAGTTTTTTCATCAGAGGGGAGTATAGCAGAAGAGGGGGAACGGGGAACGGGGAACGGGGAACGGGGGATGGGAGTTGGGGGGGCCTTGTTTGGAGGGGTCATAGAAGGGGGTAAAATTTTAAGGGAGAGCGAATCAATTTATCTGGGGCAGGTTGGAGGATAACGATGAAAATTCGGCCGGTGCGGAGTTTTTGGGAATATAAAGCGGTAGAGGAAATCCAGAAGGCCGCCTGGGCGGCCGGGGATGAGATAGCCGTCCCGGACCACATGTTGATGGTCGTTCAGCATTACGGCGGTGTCCTACTCATTGCCGTCGAGGAACCCGACCGGCCGATCGGGTTCGTTTTTGGCATCGTCGCCCGGAACAGGCGGGGCAGGGTCTTCCACCATTCGCACATCATGGGGGTTTTGCCTGAATACCAGAATCGGGACGTCGGGCGCCGGCTGAAGCTGGCCCAGCGGGAAGCGGTTCTGGCCCAGCAGCTCGACCTCATCACCTGGACATTCGATCCGCTCCAGAGCCGCAATGCCTATCTCAATTTTGCCAAATTAGGGGTGATCTGCCGAACCTACCTGCGGGATTACTACGGCGAAATGACCGACGGCCTGAATGCCGGCCTGGCTTCGGATCGCTTTGAGGTCTTCTGGCATCTCAGGCAACAGCGGGTCGTCGACCGGCTCACGGCCGGCGGGAATGAGCTCCGGCCCCGATTGGGCAGCTTGCTGGAGGCGCGGATTCCCATCTTGAATCCGACAGATGATCCTCGCCGGCCGGTCGGCAATCTGGTCTCCCGGCCGGCCGGGCCGGTGCTGATCCAGATTCCAGCGGATATCCAGGCCGTGAAAACAGCTGATGTGGGCGCTGCCATCGGCTGGCGCGATCAGACCCGGGCGCTGTTCGAAGAGGCGTTCGCAGCCGGGCTGACCGCCGTTGATTACATTTGGGAAGGCCCTTTTGGCTGGTATCTGCTGCACTGAGACAGGCGAGTCGACAGGATCTCGCCACCTCAGGCCGGGACAGCCTGTTCATGATCCGGCATCAGCCGCTCGACCTCCCGCACCTGCGGCACCAGATAGGGCCAGACCCCGCTCAGGGCCGCCATCAGGCCGCAGAAAGTGATCAAAAGGGCCATTCCCGAGCCGGTACCCGTGCCGAATAGTCCGCCAAAAACGCCGCTCAAAGCTCCGCCCGCCATCATCGCCGGTTCGAGCACGAAATCGGCCAGGGGACCGGCCATGAGCGTGGCCAGGGGATTGACCAGCCAGGCGATGAGGCGTCGAATCGAGAAGACGCGCCCCTGAATATCGGGAGCCACTTTGCGCTGCCAGATCGCCTGGTTCGAGCCGTTGACGATCGGGATCATAAAGGCCCCGAAAAACGAGGCGATGGCCCAGATCGTCCAGATCTGGCCGAGACCCATTAAGGCCATTCCCAGCACGCCGGAGATGATCCACCCGGCGAACACGCCATGCACGAGCCGTCTGGGCCCGCCCCAGGCGCTCATGGCCAGGGCTCCGACTACGCCGCCAACAGCACCGATGGATTGAACGCTGCCGAGGATGATCTCATCACTGCCAGTGCGCGCCAGGATCATGGGCGCCACGAGGACGATCCCGATCGTGATAAAGAAATTCCCGATTAGAAAAACGATCTGGAGGCCGAGCAGGGATTTACGCCGCCAGATATAGCGAAATCCGAAGAGCGCTTCGGATAAAAAGCTCCCCCGGCTGGCCTCCCCTTCGGCAGTCTGCTCCGGCTGCGGGATGACCACCCAGATCAGGGCAATAACCGCTACGGCGAAAGTTATGAGGTCGATCATGAGGATGGTCGTCAGCCCAAACCAGCCAAGGAAGGCGGCCGCCAGGATCGGGGCAAAGATTTGCGAGCCATTTTCTCCCAGGGAAGACAGGCCATGGGCGCGGGCGTACTGCTCCTTCTTGATCATGGTCGAGATGGCGGAAGAATACGCCGGCCACTGGAGCGATTGGGTGGCGCCTGTGATGAAAGCTGTGATATAGAGGTGCCAGATTTCGAGGAGACCGTTGCTGAACAAAAGCAGGACGATGATCGTGCTCAAACCGGCCCCAACATCGCTGATAATCATCATCAGCTTTCGGTTGGAGCGGTCGACCAGGACCCCGGCGGCCGGACTCAACAGCAGCATGGGGGTGACGAAGAAAAAGGCCACCAGGGCCAGGGCGGTGGCCTGCCCGGTTTCCTCGTAAGCCCAGATCGTTAAGGCGAACTGGGTCATGGCCGTGCCGAGAATCGATACGACCTGCCCCACCCAGACGATGATAAAGGCCGCCATGCCGGACGGCCGAATTTGATTTTGCCCCATATCGCTTCCTTTCATGTCACTCAATCCTCAAATTGGGTTTCAACTGAGATCGCCTCGGCCAGCAGCCGCCGGTACCGGCCGCGCGAAATTTCAATGGCCCCGAAGCGAGCCAGGTGCGGTGTTTGAAACTGGACATCGAGCAGTAAAAAATCGCGCGCGCGCAGCCGGTTGACCAGATAAACCAGGGCGAATTTGCTGGCGTCGCTGATCCGGCTGAACATACTTTCTCCCGCGAAGAATCCTCGAATCGCCACCCCATAGAGGCCGCCGACCAGGCGGCCGTCCTGCCAGGTTTCCACGCTGTGCGCCCAGCCGAGATCATGGAGCTGCCGGTAAGCTGATTGAATCTCCCCATTAATCCACCCACCCTCCCGGCGGGGATCGGCGCAGCCGGCGAGGACCGCGTCAAAAGCCGTGTTCAACCGAATTTCAAAAGGCGGCCGGTCCGGCGTCTGGCCTGTTTCGGCCACGAGGGGCCGGCTCCGGCCGGTCCCTTCGTCAACCCAGACCCTTTTCAAACTGCGCCGCAGCGATCGAGAGATATGGAAGCCGTCCAGGGGGAGAATGGCTCGCGGGTCGGGATCGAACCAGTAAATTTCCCCATCTAACGCCATCGGGAACATCCCCTGACAGTACGCGCTGATTAAGAGGGAAGGGTGCAGCCGGGTGGAGCTCATGGCGCTTCCCCCGGGTCAAGAAAACCCTGAAGCAGCCCGACAATCTGGTTGAGCCCATTCGGCCGCAGGGTGTAGACACGTCGATCCTCCGGTGACAGCGAAACCCGCACAAGCCGCGCCTGCCGCAGGAGGCGCAGATGGTGGGTGACCGTCGCCGGCCGCAGGCGGAGGGCGCGGGCGATCTCGGAAGGGGCCATGGGCTCCTGTATCAGCAGCCGCAATATTTTTAAACGGGTTGGATCGGCCAGCGATTTCAGGCCGATAGCGAGATCGCTGGGAATCTGATCGCCGGGAATCAGGGATTGATCGGACGGACGGCCGCCGTAAACGAAGAAAAGGGTGCCCGGCGCCATGTCGATATCGGCAATGAACGGGGTGGCCCAGAAAGAAGGGGCAAAAATTACCCGACGCACCGTGGAACGCGGCTGGTAATCGACTCCCTGGGAGAGCTGCTCGATCAGCGCCCGGAAAGGGATTTTTTGGGCCAGACGCTCACCGGCCGCCACGGCTTTTTCGAGAAACGGAATGATGCGGGTTTCCTCTTCGACAAAGAATGTCTCGTAGTAGATGGTTAGCGCCGGCAGGAGCGCCTCCCCCCGGGCAAGTGCCCGCGCCTGCAGATCGAGGCAGGCGGTCAGCGTCTGCCGGGAAGTTCCTTTGGGGCCGATTTCAGCCTGCAGCAGCTTTAAATCCGTTTTATTCCAGCCTTCGCGAGTTCGAACGGCCGCAAGGAGCCGATCGATCGCCGGGGTGGCGGGTTGGGCGGCCAGCAGGGTAACCAGGCGATCGGCCGCTGGAACCTCGGCCAGGGCGGCGAGCGCGGTTCGGGCGTCGAACGGGGCCGGCAGATCGGCCAGCCAGCGACCGGGAAACCAGGGATAAGTCAGGATTTCGGCCAAAAATTCACGGGCCTCCTGGGGAAGGCGGGATCGAACCCCGGCCGCCCAGGACGGCCGCAGCCCCGCCAGATCGGGATTGAAGATACCCTGGAGGCTGAGGAAAAAATCGACGGCGGTGTGAATCCGCCATTCATAAGCTGGATGAGACACGGCTGGAAGCTGAGATTAACGTCGAATGGTTTAGATCATAATCTAAATTCATTTTAACTGTCAAGCCTGAAGATCTGAAAATCAGCCGATCCTGAGAGGCTCCCAGCCTGGTCAAAAGAAAAAGGGATTAAAGATGAAAAAAATGGGATTTTTTGCTGGCGGTTGTTAGGAGGACCATCAGCAATTATCCGGCTGCCAGCCGCTAGAGCGGGCTATCCACAGCGGCCGGTTTTTTCGCTGGCTTAGCCCCGGAGACGGAGCCGCATGGACAGTCCCGGCCGGGGACGAATCGTAACTCGGGGCTCAACCTCAGGTAGTGAACCTTCCAGCGAGAAATCAAAGCGAGGGAGCAGTCCGGCCAGAGTCAACCCGATTTCGAGCAGGGCAAAAGAGCGGCCGATGCAGAGGTGGGGACCGGCGCCAAACGGGATATAGGCGAAGCGGTGGCGGCTGCGGATCGATTCGGCAGAGAATCGGGCTGGCAAAAAGCGAGCCGGATCCGGCCAAAAATCCGGGTGGCGATGAAGCGTATAAGGCGAAACGATGACAAGGGAGCCCCTGGGGATATCCATACCCGCAACTCGATCGCTCTCCTCCGTGCGGCGGGAGAGAAGCCAGGACGGCGGGTACAGGCGCAGTCCCTCGGCGATGACTTCCTGGAGGAAGGCGCAGGCCTGAACCTGGGAAATGGACGGCGGGGTGCCTGAGGCCACCACCGGCAGCGCGGCGCGCAGTCTTGTCAGAACGTCCGGGTTGACCGCCAGCAGTTGAAAGATCCAGCCCATACTGCTGGCAACCGTTTCATACCCCGCGATGATCATCGTCACGATTTCATCTCGAATTTCCCGGTCGGTGAGAGACGTCCCATCATCAAAACGGGATTCAATAAGCAGACCCAGCAGATCGTCTGGCTGCTTTTCCAGCGGCCGTCGCTCGCGAATCAGATGGGCCAGCCGGCCGTTGAGCGCGCTGAGGCGGCGGCGAAACCCCCGATTCCGCGTTGTTGGCATCCAGGTTGGCGGGGCAAAAACGTTTTGCGACCGGTAGATGACGTATTCCATCAGCTCCAGGAGGTCCTGCGAAAGATGGGAGGCCTCCTGGCTGAAGTTCGTCGAGAACAAAGCTTCCCCGACCACTTCAAGGGAAAGGGCCATTAGAACGGCGTCCAGATCGATCATCTGGGTACGGCTGCGTTCCAGGTCATCGGACCAGCGCCGCGCGAGGCGGCCGACGGCGCGGTTCATGCAGTCGCCAATGGCTTCGATCTTTCTGGCGTGAAAGGCCGGCTGCGCCAGCCGCCGGTGATCTTGCCAGCGGGGGCCGTCGAGGGTC
>JBFFZG010000255.1:0-6845 GCA_041568735.1 Promineifilaceae bacterium (SeqCode) | reverse complement strand
CATTTTCCGCGAGCAGGACACCACCCTGCTGACGGCATTCGCCAACCAGGCGGCCGTGGCCATCGAAAACGCCCGGCTTTTCCGCCAGATCCGGCTGCAGCTGGCGGAAATCACCGAGATCAAGACCTTGATGGATGACGTCCTGGCCTCGATTCCCAGCGGGGTCATCACGATCGACAATGCCGATCGGATTACGCTCTACAACCAGGCGGCCGGCCGCATCCTGGGGATACCCGGCAGCCGGGTTGAGGCGCGCCCCTACGAGGAGATTTTCGCCGAGGTAGCCGACATTCTCCGGCAGGAGATCACCCGGCTCATGGCCGAAGTCGTGCAAAACGGCCGCTCCCAGTCGCGCGAAATGGATCTCAACCTCCCCCGCCGGCCGGGGACGACCACCCTCAATTTCAATCTCTCCCCGCTGCGCGACGTTCAGCAGAAATCCCGAGGGGTGGCGATGGTGCTTAACGACGTCACGGAAAAGAAACGGCTGGAAAGCGTGCGCCGCTACCTGCCCCCGGCCCTCGTCGATCAGGTGCGCGATTTCGATGCCGCCCACCGGCCGCAGCAGCGGGTGATCACCGTGCTTTTTGCCGATATCACCGGCTTCAGCGCCATCAGCGAGCAGCTCGCTCCGGAAGAGCTGGTCGACGTCATCAACGACTACTTTTCCATTGCCGCCCTGGCGATCAACAATCACGAGGGGATCATCGACAAATTCATGGGCGACGCGGTCATGGCCCTTTTCAACACACAGCTCAATCCCCAGGAAGATCACGGACGGCGGGCGGTGTGTGCGGCGCTGGAAATGCAGGCGGCTCTGGCCGAGTTTCAGAAAAATCTCTCACCCCGGCGCTGCCTCTATTTCGGCTTCGGCATCCACACGGGCGAGGCGGTCGTGGGAAATGTCGGCAGCAGTTTTCGCAAGGATTTCACCGCCCTCGGCGATGCGGTCAATCTGGCCAAACGGCTTGAAGAAAACGCCAGCGAAAACGAAATCGTCATCAGCCAGAGCCTTTTCGACGCGGTGCGGGATTTTGTCGTCGTCGAACCGCGCGAACCGATGCGCGTCCGCGGCCGCCAGGCGCTGGAGCAGACCTACCTGCTGCTGAACGAACGGTAGCGCCCAGTGGCGATTTGCCTCAGTTCCGGGATGGAAGGCCGGTTCGAAACCGGCCCAACAAGATGATGGAACCAGGACTCGAAGGATTCAGATTTTTCAGCGACGGCCACGCCCTGATCGGCCGGCTATGGCTGGCCCAGGCGGCCGGCCGGCAGCCGACCGCCGTCGTGCTCCACGGCCTACCCGGCATCGAGCAAAACCACGACATCGCCCTCGCCCTGCGGACGATGGGGTGGAACAGCCTGATCTTCCACTACCGGGGCTGCTGGGGAAGCAGCGGCCGCTATGCCATCCAGACGATTCCCCGGGATGTGGGCCACGCGCTCGACGCGCTCGAGCAGCACCCGAGGGTCAATTCGGAGCGGCTGATCCTGATCGGCCACAGCCTTGGCGGTTGGGCGGCGGTTCTCGTCGCGGCGGACGATCCCCGGGTGCGGGCCGTCGTTTCCATCGCGGGTGTCTCCGACCCGGCCGGGTGGCAGATGCCGGTCGAATACGCCGCCGGCATCACCCCCTGGCTGACCGACCTCTCGCCAGAGGCGCTTGTCGCCCAATTTTCAGAAGCTGGCGAGACGATGCGGCCGGTGGCCGTGGTCGACCGGATCGCCCCCCGCCCCTTGCTCATCCTTCATGGGAACGCCGACACCGCGGTTTCCGTGAGCCACTCTGAGAGACTTGCCGCCGGCGCCGGCGACAACAGCGAGCTCGTTATCTTCCCCGACGCGGACCACGGCTTCTCCTGGCACCGCCCGGACCTGATCGACCACCTCCGCCGCTGGGTGTCCGCCCTTTAACTCTCGTTCAGTTCATTCGGCGCCACCTATTCCCAACTCCTAACTCCCAACCCCCAACTCTCCTTCCCTGTTCCCCACCATCCTTTTCCGCTATCATTCCCCTCACAAATACGACCGAGGAGAACGACCAGCGATGGAAGCGAGAATCACCCTGTTACCCGGCGATGGGATCGGACCGGAGATCGTCCGCGAGACGCGCCTGCTTTTCGAAACGGTGGCCGACCATTTCGGGCACACCTTTCATTTCGCGGAACATCTCATCGGGGGGATCGCCATCGACGAGACCGGGGATCCCCTGCCGGAAGAGACCCTCGGCGCCTGCCTGCAGAGCCAGGCGGTGCTGCTGGGGGCCGTCGGCGGTCCCCGATGGGACGACCCGCGGGCGGCTGTCAGGCCGGAACAGGGTCTGCTGCGCATCCGCAAAGAACTCGGCGTGTTCGCCAACCTGCGGCCGGTCAAGGTCTTCGACGCCCTGGCCGCGGCCAGCCCCCTTCAACCGGAGCGGGTCCAAGGGGTCGACATCCTGTTCGTGCGCGAGCTGACCGGCGGCATCTACTTCGGCACGCCGCGCGGCCGGGAGACTCGAGATGGGCTGCGAGTCGGTTTCGACACGATGATCTACAACGAAAAGGAAATCGCCCGCATCGTGCGGGTCGCCTTCGACCTGGCCCGCAAGCGTCGCGGTAAAGTCACCTCGGTCGATAAGGCCAACGTCCTCGATACCTCCCGGGTCTGGCGGGAGGTCACCCATGAAGTCGCCCGGGAATACCCGGACGTCACCTGCGAGGATATCCTGGTCGACGCCATGGCCATGTACCTCATCAACCGGCCGGCCGACTTCGATGTCGTCGTTACCGGTAATCTGTTCGGCGATATTCTTTCAGACGAGGCCTCGATGATCACCGGCTCGCTGGGGATGCTCCCCTCGGCTTCGCTCGGTGCGGCCGGGTCGATCGGACTATACGAACCCATTCATGGCTCCGCCCCCGACATCGCCGGTCAGGGGATCGCCAACCCGCTGGCTACCATGCTGAGTGGGGCGATGCTTCTGCGCTGGAGCCTCGACCTGCACCGGGAAGCCGAAGCCGTTGAAGCGGCCGTCGAAGCGGTGCTGGCCGCCGGCTGCCGCACCCGCGACATCGCTTCGGGTGGGCCGAGCATCGGCACCGAAGCCATGGGCGAACGGGTCCGGGCCGCCCTGGCCGGGTGACCCTGAATCCCGGCTGCGCTGCCCGACCATCAAACCATGTCCGTCGAATTCCACCTGCCAGCTATCCCCCCACCAGCGGAAAAGCGGCTGGCTCTGCGCGTGACCCCGGCCGCCGAGCGGCAGCTGCGGGCCGGCCATCCCTGGCTCTTCGACGGGTCGATCACCGATCAAAGCGGGGAAGGCCGGCCGGGAGACCTGGCCGTCATTTTTGATCGGAAGCGCCGCTTTCTGGCCATCGGCCTGTACGATCCCGGTTCCCCGATTCGGGTCCGAATCCTCCACCGGGGTGATCCCATTCCGATTGACCAGGCCTGGTTTGCCGCCAGGATTCGGGAAGCCGTGGCCCGGCGGGCGGAGCTGGAGCCGGCCGGGACCACCGGCTGCCGGCTGATTTACGGGGAGGGAGACGGCCTGCCGGGGCTGGTCGTCGATCGATACGACTCGACTCAGGTCATCAAGCTCTATTCAGCCGCCTGGCTGCCCCACCTGAAGGAGATCCTGCCGCTCCTGGCGGAGGCCCAGCCGGCCGAAAGCTGGCTCCTACGGCTGAGCCGGCATGTGGGGCAGCATCTCCCTGCGGAAACCGGCCTGAGCGACGGCGCTTTTCTCGGCGGGCGGCCACCGGTCCAGCCGGTCGAATTCCGCGAGCACGGCCTGCGGCTGGCGGCCGATGTCGTGCAGGGGCACAAAACCGGCTTCTTTTTCGATCACCGGGAAAACCGCCGGCGAGTGCGCCGGCTGGCGGCCGGCCGCCGTGTGCTGGACGTCTTTGCCTACACCGGCGGCTTCTCGCTGGCGGCGGCGGCCGGTGGCGCCGCGGCTGTGACCAGCCTGGAACTCAGCGAGCCGGCCCTGGCGATGGCCCGCCTGAATTTCGAGCTCAACCGGGATCTGCCGGCGGTGGCGGCGGCCGAGCACCACCTGCGCGCCGGCGACGCCTTTGAGATTCTGGGGGAGCTGTCGGCGGCCGGGGAGGCCTTTGACCTGGTCATCGTCGACCCGCCTGCCTTTGCCAAGAGCGCGGCTGAAATCGACGGTGCGCTGGCGGCGTACGAGCGGCTCACCCACCTGGCCCTGGACGTCCTGGCCCCCACCGGCCTGCTGGTTCTGGCCTCCTGCTCGAGCCGGGTGCAGCCGGATTTGTTTTTTGAAAGCGTTTTCAAAGCGGCCGCAGCGGCCGGCCGGCCGCTCTGGACCCAGGCCCGCACCGGTCACGCCGTCGACCACCCGGTCCGGCCGGAATTTCCCGAGGGGGAATATTTAAAGTGCCTTTTCGCCTCGGCGATTGATTGAGCCGGATTTTCCCGATCCCAAGACCCATCATTCCCCCAAATAGACCCTCAAACCATCCAGGGCCAATTTAATTTGAGAGCCTGCTGGATTTGACGCCGAACGGGAGCTGCGACGATGGAGCCGGCTACTTCGCCGTCCGGCGGGTGGCGACGTCAAAGATGACCGCCACGGCCAGCACGATGGCCCGGACGATAAACTGATAGGAGATGTCGATGCCCATCAGGTTCATACCGCTGGTCAGGGAGATCATCACCAGGGCGCCAACGATGGAACCGAGCACCGAGCCCACCCCCCCAGCGGCCGAGACACCGCCGACGAACGCCGCCGCGATCGCATCGAGCTCAAAGAGGGTCCCGGCCGTGGTCGTGGCCGAGCGCAGGCGCGCGGCAAACATCATGCCCGACAGCCCGGCCAGCATCCCCATCGAACCAAAGACGACGTGGGTGATGCGGGTGACGCTGATTCCGCTCAGCTCGGCCGCTTCGGGATTGCCGCCGACGGCGTAGATGTGGCGGCCGAGCACCGTCCGCCGGGTCACAAAATCATAAATCAGGACCACAATCAGCACCGTCACGGCCGTCCAGGACAGCCCCTGATAGCCGGCAAGCGTCCAGGCAGCCGCACCGATCAGGCTGGAAACCAGCACCAGTTTGAAGATAAACAGAGGCGTTGTTAGATCGTCAACCTGGCCGCTCCGCCGTTTGCGGCGTGATCGGATCTGGCCTGTAAGGTAAAGCACGATGCCGACCAATCCTACGAGAAGGGTCATCTGGTGACGACCAGTCAGAAAAGGCAGGATCGTCCAATCGGGAATAAAACCGTTGCCGAGGGCATTGAATGTATCGTTGGGAATGATGATGGTCCCGGTCGATCGAGTCACCAGCTGCAGTGCCCCGCGGTAGCCCAGCCAGCCGGCCAGGGTGGCCACGAAGGCGGGAATGCCGAGTACGGCGACCAGGAAAGATGTCAACAACCCCGCCACCGCCCCCATCAGCAGGATGAGCGGAATGACCACGAAGACAGGCAGCTCCCACCGGACCATGGCGACCGCCGCCACCGCTCCTAAAAAGCCGGCGAGAAAACCGACGGAGAGGTCGATGTGACGAATCACGATGACCAGGGTCATGCCAACTGCCAGGACGGCGATATACCCGGTCTGGTTGACCAGGTTAACCAGGTTGCGCGGTGAAATGAACAGGCCATCGGTAGCAATGGCGAAGATCAGCCAGATCACGCCGAGGGCGATAAACATGCCGTAATCGCGCACATTTTCGCGAAAGAGTTTCTTCATATCATTGACGATTGATGACATTCCTGACCCTCTTGAGTTTATTCAGCGGTCGACGCGACGGCGAAATCATCCCGGGCCCCGATCATGTAAGCCACGACCCGTTCGCGGAAATCGTTTAATTCGCCTTCGACCCGAGTGTCGCAGACTTTACGCCCCTGGCGCAGAACGATCATGCGATCGGCCACCCGGAAAATATCTTCCAGGCGATGGCTGATAATGATGATCGAGGAGCCCTGGGCTTTGAGTTCACGGATGAGCTCGATGACTTTGTCAATGGCGGCTACGCTGAGGGCCGCCGTCGGTTCGTCCATGATGATGACCTTGGCGTTAAAGGCGGTGGCGCGGGCGATGGCAACCGCCTGGCGCTGGCCGCCGGACAGCCGCTCTACTTTTTGCCGCACCGAAGGGAGGCGTATCTTGAGCCGATCGATTAAATTTTTCGTCTCCTGCTCCATGTGGGCATAGTCCAGAACTCCAAAAGGACCCAGCTTGACGCGAACGATCTCACGCCCCATGAAGACATTAGCCGCCACGTCGAGGTTGTTGGACAGAGCGTAATCCTGGTAAACCATCTCGATGCCGGCGTTTCTGGCATCCATCGGGCTGGAAAAATGGATTTCTTTCCCTTCGATGTGAATCGCTCCCCCGTCGGGGATGTAGGCACCGCTCAGGACTTTCATTAAGGTGGATTTTCCGGCCGCGTTGTCGCCCATCAGCCCCAGCACTTCGTTGTGCTGCAGGGTCAGGTCGATGCCGCGCAGCGCCTGGACGGCGCCGAAATGTTTTTTGATATTTTCCATCCGGACGACAGGGGTCGCTTCCATAATGGGGTTTTTTGCCCTCCTTTCAAGCCATGATGAATCGGCAAGATTTGAAAAGTGATGGGCACCCGATCAAACGGATGCCCATCACCTGTTCTAGGTCCGTTTCACCCTACCGGTTTATTCGTCGAGTCCGGTGAACTCGCCGGCATCCCAGTAGCCAGAGTCGATAATCGCCTCTTTGACGTTTTCCTGGTCGACGGCGATGACGACCGATGGCTTGGCCGGCACTTCAAACACCCCGTTGTCGTAGGTGTGCGTCTCTTCCGGCGTGCCGCCGCCAAGGAAGGTCACAGCCGCCGCGATGGCGTCGCCT
>JBFFZG010000254.1:0-6871 GCA_041568735.1 Promineifilaceae bacterium (SeqCode) | reverse complement strand
GGGCGATAGCCGATGTGCGCCTCGACCGTTTCCAGCGAGCCCAGGATTTGAAAGACGGCGTAATCGTAACCCTGGCCGCGTAAATCGGGGTGCGTGCGCGTGTGAGGCTCAATGCGCATGCCGGCCGCGGCCATCTCGTGAATCATCTCCCAGCTCATGTAGGCCGGATGCCGGTTGTCGATCAATTCGGGCAGGACAAAAAAGGTCCCTTTGAAGCCGAATTCCTCGAGGATCGGGTAGGCGTTCTCGTAGTTATCGGCATAGCCGTCGTCAAAGGTCAGGACGACCGGCCGCTCGGGAAGGGGGGTGTTCCGCACCAGGGCGTCGATCACGTCGTAGAGATCGATGACGTGATAGCTGTTGGCCGCCAGGTAGGCCATCTGCTGGTGGAAGCGGTCGGGGGGGACGGAGAGATTGATGCGGTAGCGGTCGGCATCTTCCGGCGGCACACTGATGTAGTGATACATGAGGATCGGCACCCGGATCGAGCGGGTGATGACCGGCGTCGGCAGGATTTCCGGCAGCAGGGGAATCGGCGGGGTGGGAGTGGCCGTGGGGGGGAGCGGCGTCGTGGTGGCGGTCGGCGTCTGGGAAGGGGTCTGGGTCGGCGCCGGCGCCGGCGTGGAGGAAGGAGCTGCCGTCTCATCTGGCGTGACCGTCGGGATGGGCGTGAGGGTGGCCAGCTCCTCAACGATCAGGCTCAGCGTCAGGTCGGCCGGCACGGCCGTGATGAGCGCCCGCAGCACCGGCGAGGCGGCCGCCGTCGGCGTCGCCGGGATCCGGGTGATCCGCGGTTCTTCGGCCGGGGCCGGACCGCAGGCGGCGAACCAGGCCGCCAGGAAAAGTATGGCGAAAAGAGGCCTCATAGTCTGGAGATGCTGCAAAGTCAATCTGCTTCCTGAGTGAACGATGGCCGCGACAGATGACAAAAAACGTGCGGCGATCGACGTTCTGGCTGGCCAGAAGTCGCGCTTCGCACGTTTTCGCCACCGTCATGGCTTCAGATCTATTATAGACGACCGGAAATTCCGAGGATCAACTCATTTCCCATGTTCTAATAGTTCTGCTGGACCCGGGGCTGCCGCCGGCGAGGCAAAAGCAGGCCTGATTTTTCATGGCCTGCGGCATCTGATATACTGCGGAAGAGACGGCCGGAACTCTGGTCGATCGTCCGGCTCTTTTCGGACGAATTCCCCACGATTTGATCAACTTTCAGAAAGGCATCCGACTTGCGTAACTTACAAGGGCTTCTGCGTGTTCTTAGTAGTGATACTGAGCATGCCGGCCCTGCGACATGGTAGCGGCCAGCATGGATCATCCCGACGAATCAGACCTCATTGCCCGCGCCAAGCACGACAAAGAGGCTTTTGGCGAGCTGTACGAACGGTACGTCGATCGCATCTATTCCTATGTCTACTACCGGACCGGCAACGCGGCTGAAGCCGAGGATTTAACCGCCAAAATTTTCATGCGGGCCATGCGCCACATGGAAAATTACGACGACCGCGGGCTCCCTTTTTCCGCCTGGCTGTACCGCATCGCCCGCAATCTCGTCGCCAACTGGCACCGGGATCGCAGCCGCCGGCGCATCATCGCCCTGGAAGATGTCACGCAGTGGCGCATCGGGGCGGAAAGCCCGGAGCTGCAGACCCAGCTGATCGAGGATCGGGATTCCCTTTTGAAGGCGGTGCGCCGCCTGCCGTCCGACCGGCAGGAACTGCTCATTTTAAAGTTTGTCGATCAGCTCTCAAACGCTGAAATCGGGGAGATAATGGGGCGCAGTGAAGGCGCGGTGAAATCACTTTACCATCGCACCCTCCTTTCCCTGCGCACCGATGTGACCCAGCAGGTTCACAACAAAACCAATCAAAAGGGGTTCTGGAGGCGCTAGCCGGCTGCTCCGGGACCGCGAATTCCCCGGACGACCGGCCGCCGCGTGTGCCAAAACCGGCCTGACGTCCCCGACCTGAAGAATCTTGACCCAAAGGAGAAGGAAAGCGATGCAAATTGTTGCCGACGGCGCCGCCGATATCCCCCTGGATTTGATCCAGAAGTACGGTATCCACATCGTTCCGGTCAACGTCATGTTCGGCGAGGAGGAATTCCTCTCCGCTCCCAATCTCGACCATTCCCGGGCGATAACCCATGCCCAGTTTTACGATAAAGCCCGAACGGTCACGGACGCCAACTGGCCGAAGACCTCGCAGCCGACCCCCTTCCAGTTTGTCGAAGCTTACGAAGAGATGATCGCCGGAGGGAAAAACGAATTTTTGACGATCACGGTCAGCCAGAAGTTGAGCGGCACCTATGCCTCAGCCGAAATGGCTCGCCAGGAGCTGGACGGCAAAGCGGCCTTCCACATCGTCGACTCGGCGACCGGCTCGATCGGCTTCGGCTGGCAGGTGACCGAGGCGGCCCGCCTGGCCGCCGAAGGGGCTGGCCTGGACGCCATTCTGGCCCGGATCGCCGAGCTGAAAGAGAAAACGGTCACCTCTTTTATGATCGACAACCTCGAATACGCCGTGCGCGGCGGCCGGGTGAGCTCCTGGCGCTCCACCGTCGCCTCCCTGCTCAAGATCAAACCGATCATGACGGTGCGCGATGGGCTCGTTGTCGAGGAAAGTAAAGTGCGCAGCCAGGGGAAAGCGCTCCGCTACCAGGTTGATTATGTCAAGGAACGGGTCGGCGACCAGCCGGTCTGGGCCGGCGTCGCCTGGAGCGGCACCGACGAGAACGGACAAACCCTGCGCCAGATGGCGTCGGAGGAACTCAACGTCGTCGACTGGCAGTTCCTGGAAATGGCCGTGCCGATTGCCATTAACATGGGTCCGGGCGCGGTCGCCCTCTTCGCCGTTCCGGCTCCTTGAACCTGATGACGGGTGGCGGCATCTCCCCGCCGCCGCCCTTTTCTCCCCCAACTGAACCGGGCTTCCGCTTCGCTCCCTCAGCCGCCCCCGGCGGTAATTTCCGTAAATCCACGTATTTTTTCGGCCGCTCCCCCGGGTTATGATTCTGTCAAAGGCCGGGGAAAGCCAGCCGAAGCGGGCAGCTTTCCAACCGGCCGGCCGCTTTCCCAAAAGGCAGGGCGCCGTACGAATTCACCGTCCACTGCCGCCACATTGGCCGCCATCGCAGCCCCATGCCTGACCGCGCGGTGCGTACGGTTCGCCCTGCTGCGAATCGATATTCGGAATCTGACCATCGTGCCCACGGTGGCGCAGCGAACGGCTCATTTGGGATAGGCCACCCACGCAACCACCTCAGTTCGGAGCAAGGAGCAGACCCACGACAGAGAGCAGGACCTGGCCGCGTGCCGGGTCCACCTTTGTCGCGGCTGGGTCCCTAAAATAACGGCCGGCTGGCGCCAAACACGCTGGCCGGCCGTACGTTCTGCCGGTTGGAGGAAAGCGGCTAGCCCGCCAGCATGCTCTGCAGCTTCATCACCGTGCCCATGTTGCCGTCAACCTTGATTTTTCCCTGCATAAAAGCCATCATGGGGTTGAGCTCCCCTTTCACCATCGCTTCAAATTCCCCGGGGTCCATCCCGATCGTCGCTTCCGGATTGTCCACCCGCCCGCTGCCATAATCACATTTGCCGTCGGCAATCGTCAGGAAATAGGCCTCTTCCCCCAGGTCAAACTGGACGATTGTGGTAAAACCGGGCATCATGTCCGGATTGTAGCGGTTGGCGATGGCGGCAAAAATCTTTTCGAGCTGAGACATCAGAATTTCTCCTTTGGCCCCTTAACAGGATCAGGCGATTATTTCGAATTGATGCAGTGCGTCATCGAAGTATATAGCGGCCGCCTGTCATGTCAAGATTCCCTTTATTTAGCCCACGCTCATATAATGGAAGCTGCATGCCTCTTTCTCTGGCAGGTGCCGTTTCCATGTGTTAGAATTTTGCCCGTTTGACCTTGGACAACCGTAAAATAGATGGAAAAGCTTTGGGCGGCGCTACAGCCGCTTTTGTGTGTGTAGCGCCCGCTCGATCCCAGCCTGAACTTCGGGGGAACCTCCTCGCAGTCGGTTCAGGGCGTTTGAAGGAGAATCGATCTTTATGTCCGAAAATGATCCGCAAGAAGTTGCGCGTCAAGCATTGAAAAATCAACCCGAGGGGGAAGACCAGCTCCCTCCCCCGGCTGCGAATGGGTCCAATCCCCTGCCGATCGTCCTTGGCGTCGGCGCCCTGGCCCTCCTCCTGATCGCCGCCGGTCTCTTTATGCTTTTCGGTGGCCGCTCGAGCACTGACACGCCGTCCGCGGCGGCTCCCGAAACCGGCGAGCAGGTGACCGCGGAGGAAACGCTGGCCGTGGTCCGCACGGCCGATCTCGCCACCCTGCCGGCCGGCCTGACTCCCAAAGGGGAGGTTGTCGTTCTGAGCAATGGGACGGCCGTTTCCGTGCCCGGCGGGGTGCAGGCGATCGACGATCTCTACGTCTGGAACGGCGAGCAGTGGGTGTTCGTCCCCAGCGTGATCAGCGGCGACGGGCAGCAGCTCCAGATCACCGGCCAGACCCCGGGCCAGGAAGGGGTGATCGTCGAACGGGCCAAACCCGATTCGATCATCATCGGCAGCGAAGTCGGCCAGGATGAACCAATGCCGACCGACTATCTGCCGCTGTTGAATGAAATCAGCGTGGGCAGCCTGCGGCTGGCAGCCGACGGCAAGCTGGAGGGAGATGCTTCCGCCATGCCCACCGGCGGCTACATGCAGTATCTGCACGTCACCAACGCCGGGGTAATCGTCGATCAGACCGCCCTGTCGCAGCTGCTCGGCGATCCCACCCTGCAGGCCGCGCACATCGACGCGCTCGTTACCCGGGCCGCTACCGACGGCTACGCCGGGATTAATCTCGACTATCAGGGGGTGGTCGCCGGCCAGGCGGCCGAATTCACGACTTTTGTCGAGAACCTGGCAGGCGCCCTCCAGGCCAGAGATCTCAAGCTGGTCGTCACCCTAGCCACGCCGGTCGCCGGCGAGAACGGGCAGTGGGATACCGGCGGTCAGAACTGGGAAGCGATCGGCCGGGCGGCCGACGGCGTCTACGCCCAGATGCCGCTCGATCCATCCGCCTACGTGGACGGCGGACCGGCGGAAAAAATGCTCAGCTGGGGCGCCCGGCAGATCAACCGGGCCACCTTCACCGCCCTGTTCAGCGCCAACGCCATCGACAAACTCGGCGGCGTACTGCGCGAAATGCCCCTTTCTGAAGCTCTGGAAAAAGTCGGCTCACTCGAATTCGTCGAACCGGCTGAATCAGTCGACCCGGGCGCGCCAGTCGCCGTGTCACTGGCCGGCAATGCCACGCCGCTGGAATGGGACGGAGACAGCCTGACTTATAAATTCACCTATGACGAAAACGGCCAGACCCGCACCGTCTGGCTCAACAGCGACGCGGCACTGGCCTACCGGCTGCGCCTGGCCGATCGCTACCGGGTGCGTGGGGTAGTCGTACGCGGCCTGGCCGGCGCGGCCAACCCGGAACGCTACGTCAGCGCCCTGGAGAGCTATTCCGCGGGCGCGGCGGCGCCGGATCCAGTTGGCGCGGCCATCACCTGGACCGTTGAAAACGCCGACGGCGGCGTGGTCGCCAGCTCCAGCGGTGAGGCTCTGAACTTCACCTGGGAAGGGACCGAAAGCGCCGGCACCTACCGGATCAATGCCGGGTTCGCCCTGGGGGACACCGTCCGCGAGCTGGGCAGCCTGGAAGTCCTGGTCGGCACGCCGGAGCCCGAAGTCGCGGCCGATCCCGAACCGGAACCTGAACCGGAAGGCGAGGAAGTCACAGCCACCGGCAGCACCAACGCCACGGTCAATGTCGGCTCTAACATCCGGACCGGCCCCGGCGTCATCTACGGCATCATCACCGGCGCCGATCCCGGAACCCGGGTTGAGGTCGTCGGCCGCAGCAGCGACAGCCTCTGGCTCAACATCGTCCTGCCGGATGCGACCAACGGGTGGATCTTTAACACCCTGCTCGACCTCGACGAAACGGTTAACGTCGCCGGCCTGCCGGTCTCCAAAGTCTCCGCCTCTCCGGTCGCCGCGGCGGCCGGCGGCGGCGGGCAGCCTTCCGCCCCGGCCGCTCCGGCTCCGGTCGCCCCGGCCAACCTCGGGGGCGGCTTTGAGCTGGGCGGGCAGACCCACAGCCTGGCCAACCCCACCCTGATGCAGTACGCCGGCATGAAGTGGGTCAAGTTCCAGCACAAGTGGGGCTGCGGCAACCAGCCGGGCGACGTGGCCGGGCGGATCAACCAGGCCCACGCCAACGGCTTCAAGGTTCTGCTCAGCATTCCCGGCTCCCCCTACCCATCCAGCATCGACTTCGACTGCTACGTCAAATTCCTGGGCGGCGTGGCGGCCCTGGGGCCGGACGCGATCGAAGTCTGGAACGAGATGAACATCGACTTTGAGTGGCCGGCCGGCCAGATCAACCCGGCGTCGTATGTCAACAACATGCTCGCCCCGGCTTACAACGCCATCAAGTCGGCCAATCGGAACGTCATCGTCGTCAGCGGCGCCCCGGCGCCGACCGGATTCTTTGGCGGCGGCTGCAGCACCAACGGCTGCGACGACAATGCCTACCTGGCCGGCATGGCGGCGGCCGGCGCGGCCAGCTACATGGACTGTATGGGTGTTCACTTCAATGCCGGGGCGACGCCTCCGAGCCAGTCGAGCGGCCATCCGGCCGGCGGCACCCACTACAGCTGGTACTTCCAGCCGATGCTCAACACCTACTTCAACGCCCTGGGCAAACCGCTTTGCATCACCGAGCTCGGCTACCTGAGCGGCCAGGATTACGGCGGTGTTCCCAGCCGCTTCTCCTGGGCCGGGAACACGACGGTCGCTCAGCACGCCCAGTGGCTG
>JBFFZG010000253.1:0-6882 GCA_041568735.1 Promineifilaceae bacterium (SeqCode) | reverse complement strand
GGCGCCGACCTGGCGTAAGATCCGCACGAGATCCTGGGCCAGGTAGATGCTCTCACCCGGACTGGTGCTGGACAGCGATTCGTTAAACAGCACCAGGCTTTCCGCGGTTACATTTTCAAAAACAGCCGCCAGCCGTCGGGCTTCTTCGCCAAAGCGGCCGGCCCCGGACTCCAGCTTCTCTTCATGCGGGAAATGGGTGAGGATATGATCGGCGGGGCTAATCTGTCCGGCTCGCCCGGGGATCAGCAGGCCCGCCTGTGCCAGCAGCTGGTTGAGGCCGACCATCTGCGTGTAGGTCGTCTTCCCCCCCTGGTTGGGCCCGGTCAAGATCTGGACCCGGCTGCGGTCGTCCAGCAGGATGTCATTTAAAATGATCTGGGGGCCGATTGCGATCCCCGGCTGCTGGCCCATCATGTGGCGGGCCAGATTGAGGTTGAAGCTCTGCTCGATCCGGCAGATTCGCTCGCCGGCCGGGCGAATCTCCGGCCGGCACATGGGCAGCCCCTGGTCGCGCAGCCCCTCGATCATGCGGACGGCGGCCAGGTAGTAATTGATCTCCGGCCGCAGCTTCTGCAGAATATCGCCGTTGAGATGGAGAAAGCGCTGCAGCGCTTCCTCGATCGGCTTGACCACTCGGGCGAGCACATTGGCCAGATCCTTGAAGAGCGGCGCCAGCAGCGGGTTGAACCCCTTTTTAAAGATTTCATGGTCCGAATCGATGCCGGCCAGCTCCTCGGCCGCCCGGTGCAGGGGAGCGATGCCCCGCCATTCACTCTGCCGACCCAGCAGGCGTTCGATCAGGGGAGAGGCCGCATATTTTTCTTCGTTGACCGCCACCAGGACCGCTTCAATCGGCCGCAGCTGCCGGTCGAGGTTGACCCCGATTGTGACCGACAGATTGCTGCGCAGCCGGGGTAGAATGGCCGGCAGTTCCTTTTCGAGCTGTCGGAAGGTTGGTTCTCCCCGCAGTGACCGGACCGTTTCGAGGAGCCGGTGCAGACCGGTCGATTGGATCTGCTCTTCCAGCGGCGCCAGGGTTTCGTCCAGCGCCGTTACCGCTTCGACGAGGTATTCCAGTTCGCTGGCCCGCCAGGCGAGGGCCTGAAGCGGCACTTTCTGGCGATCGATTGACTGCCGGTAGGCGCCAAGAGCCTCCAGGTTGGGCAGGATGGCGGCCAGTGTGCTGGTCACCGCGGGGAAATCGAGCAGATCCTGGAGAATCGCCTGCCGGTAGAGAATGACCGCCGGATCGGTGGTCAGTTCCAGGAGGACCTGGCTGACATCCTGACGGGTCTGGCGATCGGTTGCGAAGGCGTCGAGCGTCTTTTCCAGGGCCAGGTCCCGAACCGTCTCCGCCGGGAGCGGCTGCGTCAGACTTTTTTCTTTTTCCGGGGGCCAGAGAAGGCTGAGAGTGAACACGGTAGTTGTCTTTACCGGACGATCGTTCGGTGAGCCCGAAGGCCGCGCCAGAGGGAGGCGCGGACGTCGTCAGGCGACGGTCTGCGGCTGCTTTTCAATTGCGAAAATACTTTCCGGGTCACCCATGCTGATGCATTTTGTCTGGGTGATCCGGTATTCCAATCCATCGCTGGCCCAGTTCAGAGCGCCCTGCAGCACCCCGATGGCCAGGTGGCCGACCGGTCGATCGGAAACCCGGCCGCAGGACAGCGGGTCTCGTTCGATGATCCAGTACCAGTGATCCTGATCTTCCTCGACCCGGACGATCTGGTCGCTGACGGTATTGAAAAAGCGGGCAAAAAAATGGAGCCCGGCCTTGATGCGGGTTTCCAGGGAGCCAATCTTCATGGCCACCTGGGCGGCCCGGGCGACCGAGCCGAAGCTCGTGAGCCCGTCGCGAAACGACTGGCGGCCGGCGCGAATCGCGAATACGCGAGCGCCACGCGGACCGTACATATCCCAGAAGGCCTGCTGCAGCCGGCCAACTTCGGTAAAGGAAAATTCTTTCTCCATGTTATCCGGAGGGTAGCTGCCGCTGTACTGCGGCAGTCCGGCCATATTTAACAGGGCGGTAACCCCTTTATCGCCGACGATTTCCTCGGCAGAGGTCAGGATAATGCGGGCCCAGCGGTTCGGGTAGAAATAATTTTGACCCTCTAAAGCGTCCATGGGGAACCGAAATACCTCGTGGATCGTGAATGGCTGTCAATTGTATGGTGTGGGTTGGCGTTGTCAAATGGGCAGGGGCGTATGGCGGGGCCGGTCAGATGGTGAGCGGCCCTTTTGTTACGAATCAATCTGGACGAATGACGGAAAGTGTTCGCAGCGCAGAAGCTTCCCCTGGGGATTCAGCTCGACCGCAATTAAATCGAGCTGCCAGGCGGCTTCGTCGATGTCATTTTCGGCGAGATACATCAGGGCCGCCTGGGCCAGCCGGTGAGCTTTGCGGCCGGTCATCGCTTCTTCCGGAGACCCCGCCAGGCGACCGCGCCGCGTTTTCACTTCGACAAAATGCCAGGTTCCCTGATGGCGGGCGACGATGTCAATCTCCCCCTGTGGGCAGCGCCAGTTTTTGGCCAGGATGTCAAAGCCCTGGCTGGTCAGGTAGGTTGCCGCCACGGATTCCCCCCAGCGGCCGAGTTTCTGATTGTGCTGGCTCATCGATAATTGTCTCAGATATCTTCCCGTTTTTCCCTGGATTACCGGCCGTTTAGGCTGAAAATATGGCCAGTTGATCGAGGGCAGGTTGATTCCCGGTTAAGAGCGCTTCGTAAAGGGCGATCGTTTTCCGGGCGGTCTCGTTGAAATCTCGCCGGAGACTCCTGCGCGCAGCCTCCTGGCCCAGCGCGTGACGGCGGCCGGCGTCGGCCGCCAGGTCGACCATTCCCGCTGCCAGTCCGCGCGGATCCGGCCCGGCCAACAGGCCAGCCTCCGGTGGCACGGTATCGCGGGCCCAGCCGCAGTCAAAGGCGAGGATCGGTAGGCCGGCGGCCATCGCTTCGATCACCGTGAGGGGATCGACCTCGCTCCGGGAAGAGGTGACAAAAAAATCGGCCGCCGCCAGATAGTTGGCGACCTCCTCGAAAGCGACCTGACCGGTCATGTGGACGAATCGGGTCAGCCCCAGTTCTCTGGCTCGAATTCTCAGCTTTTCCCGGCTGGGGCCGTCCCCGATGAGCAGGAGCCGGAGACGCGGATCTTCTTTTCTGGCTGCGGCAAACTGCGCCAGCAGCGTGTCGAGGTTTTTTTCGACCGCCAGCCGGCCGCAGTAGACCGCAACCACGGTATCAGACCCCCAGGAAAAATCCGATCGGTTAAACGGATCGGGGGGATCGACGAAAGAGGCGCGCTCGATGCCATTGGGGATGACGACGATCGGCCGGCTGACGCCAAAGCGGCGCATGGTCCGGCCGATTTCTGCGGTTGGTGCAATGATGACATCGGCCACGTTCGCCCGTCGGGACCACAGGTGGCCGGCCAGTAATCGACCCGTTTCCCTGGCCAGGCGGGGCGGCCAGAGGGGGGTGTAGACTTCGGCATAGAGATCGTAGCGAGTGTGATTGGTGTAGACGAGCGGCCGTTCGCTGTACCTTCGGGCAAATTCGATGCCCATTCCCAGGTGGTGGGCATGCAGGATGTCCATTTGATTTAAGGCCTTCTGGGCAGCGCGGCTGTAGCCGGCCGCCGCAAAATACCCGCTGCGGCCGAGAGGGACGCCCGGGGAGACGACGAGACTGCCGTCACTCCGCTGAAATTCCCGGGGTCCGAGTGTAAAAACCGTCGGCTCGTGGCCGAACGCCTGGAGAGTCTGGACGTACAGGGCGACCATGCGGGTTACCCCGTTGGTCACCGGTTCATAACAGGCGGTCAGTAAGCCGATTCGCATAGGTCTGCTGGTCAGAGCCTGGAAACAGGCCTGGCCCTGTCCTCTTACAGGGGATCGTTTGCTTGATTGGACCGATACATCAGCTGCAGCTGGTACTGGCGCAGGGTCAACCCGGTGTTGCGTATTTTGAGGGCCATATCAGTCGCCAGGTTGTACATCAGGGTAAAGCCGAGATCCGGCTGACGCCGGCAGAGGTCGAGCAGGGGCTGCCGTGGAATCCGCAGAAGCACCGTCCCTTCCTCAGCCGCCATGGCCGAAGCCGACCGCAGCCCCTGGTCGACCAGGGACATTTCTCCGAATAGGTCTCCCGGGACGAGTTCGGCGATCGTGACCGGCTGCAGACCGGCCGCCTGGCTGACGAGATTGGGATCGACCTGAATTTCGACCAGGCCCCGGCCGACCACGTACATCTCGTCGCTGGCGGTGTTTTCCTCGAACAGCGTCTCCCCATTTCTCAGCTTGATCACATCACAGATCGCCGCGATATCGTCAATCTGCGCCGGATCGAGATCGGTGAACAGCTCTGTCCCGATCAGAATCTCGTGAATAGGGCTCTCAATATCGGCTGGCATGGCGGTCGTGCTCACGGGTCGACCTGGATCGAAAGGAGCTCCTGTCTCAGGTGCGGAAGGAGGCGACTTTTTCGGCCAGGGTCGCCATCAGGTCATCGAAGGAGCGGGCAAAGGCAATGACCCCATCCTTCTGCAGCTTCTCGGTAATCTCATTGAGGGAAATGCCGAGTTCCTCGATGTTTTCAAGGACCAGTCGGGCCTCGTCGATTCCCTTTTCCAGAGTGGGAGCCACGCGGCCGCGGTCTCGAAAGGCCTCGACCGTTTCCGGGGGAATGGTATTGACCGTTTCTGGACCGATGAGCTGGTCGATATACATCGTTTCTGGATACGCCGGGTTCTTGGTGCTGGTGGAGGCCCAGAGGACTCGCTGGGGAGCGGCCGAAAGGGCGGCGAATTCCGGACTGTGGAACAGCTCCTTGAACCGCTGGTAGACGACCTTGGCGTTGGCCACAGCCGTTTTTCCCAGCAGCGCTTCGGCGGCCGGGTCATTCAGCGCGGCCAGTTTTTTGTCGACGGCCGTGTCCACCCGGCTGACAAAGAAGGAAGCCACCGAGGCCACCTGCCTGGGGTCCCCCCCGGCCGCCGCCAGGCGGCGCAGACCCTTGATGTAGGCCTCGGCCACGCTCTCGTAGTGGTCCATGTTGAACATCAGGGTGATGTTGATGTTGATCCCTTCGCTGATGAGCTGTTCGATGGCTGGAATCCCTTCCGGGGTGGCCGGAACCTTGATCATGAGATTTGGCCGGTCGACGGCCGCGAAAAGCCGTCTGGCTTCGGCGATCGTCCCTTCGGTGTCGTGGGCCAGGTGCGGCGAAACCTCCAGGCTGACAAATCCGTCGCCCCCATCGCTTTCCGCATACAGCGCGGCAAATAAATCGCAGGCAGCCACGATGTCTTCCAGTGCCAGCGCCTCGAAAATCGCCTCGACCGGTCGATCCCCGTCAATCAGCCGGCGAATTTGCTCGTCGTAGTCATCGCTCGTGCCGATCGCCTTTTGAAAAATCGAAGGATTAGAGGTCAAACCCCGCAATCCATCTTCGTCGATGAGCTTTCGCAAAGTCCCATCGTTCAGGAACTGGCGTCGGATATTGTCGTACCAAAAACTTTGCCCGTAGGCATGCAGTTCGACCAGAGGATTCATTTTCTCTCTCGATTGTTTCGATTTTTGTGGCATAATTTGCCAGCTAAACATCCATTTGTTTCCAGTTTAACGGTTTGTGCAGTGGGTGACAAGCGCCCCCGGCCATTTTTATCTTACATGCCGTGGGCTCCTCGTTTCCAGACAAGCTGGCGCTCAGGTACACCCATTGCCGGGTGCAAAATGGCCGCGGGATGGCCGGATGAACCACCGGATAAGAGCTGAGGGAAAAAGAAATGCGCGTCGTCATAGGTGCAGATCATGCCGGGTTTGCTTTGAAAGAAGAGATGAAAAAAGAATTGACGAAGAACGGGTATCAAGTCCACGATGTGGGAGCTTACGAATATCTCCCGACCGATGACTACCCGGATTCGGCGGCGGCCGTGGCCCGGGCGGTGGTGGCCGGCAAAGGGGAGCGCGGCATTCTCTTCTGCGGCAGTGGTGTTGGCGCCAGCATCGCCGCCAACAAGATCAAGGGAGCCCGGGCCTGCCTCTGCCACGACATTTATTCGGCCGTTCAAGGAGTCGAACACGACGACATGAATATTCTTTGCCTGGGCGGTCAGATTATCGGGCCGGCCCTGGCCCGCCGGCTGATCAACGGCTTTCTGGATGCCCATTTTCAGGTCGAGGAGCGCTTTGTGCGCCGCCTGGAAAAAGTGTTGGCCCTGGAAAACTGAGACCGACCCACTGAACTTTAAATAAAAAAGGGCGTGGTTAATCTGTCACCACGCCCTTTTATTTCGGCTGGCTGCCGAGGGATCAGCGCAGCTCGCGCTTTAAGATCTTCCCCGTGGCGGTCATCGGCAGGGATTCCCGAATTTCCACCAGGCGTGGGTACTTGTAGCCGGCCATATTTTCTCTGGACCAGGCGATTATTTCTTCTGGCGTTGCCGAAGCGCCGGCCTTCAGAATGATATAGGCCTTAACCTCTTCGCCGTGGCTTTCATGCGGCACGCCGACGACGGCCGCCAGGCTGACGGCCGGATGGGTCATGAGAACTTCTTCGATTTCCCGCGGATAGACGTTAAAGCCCCCACGAATAATCATGTCCTTTACCCGATCGACGATGTAGATGTAGCCGTCCTCATCCTGCCGGCCGATATCTCCGCTGTAAAACCAGTTGTCTTTGATCGAGCCGGCTGTGGCCTCCGGCCGCTTGTAATAACCCTTCATGATGTTGTGACCACGGATGATGATTTCGCCGAGTTCGCCGGTCTGGACATCCTGCCCTTCCGCGTCGACCAGGCGGACGTCAACCCCCCAGATGGGGATGCCAACCGACCCGGGTTTGGTCTGGTCTTTCGGATTGAAGGTCGCCACCGGGC
>JBFFZG010000252.1:0-6993 GCA_041568735.1 Promineifilaceae bacterium (SeqCode) | reverse complement strand
GGATCCGGACTCGGCCTGTTGCCGGGTCGATCAGCTTCAGCGGGCCAAAAAAGTGATGGGCGGGCTCTTCCGGACTGATAAAAGCCAGCAAATCGGCCGCGGGCCCCCAGGTAAACGCCACCGCGCCATGATGCGGCAGGGCGAACAGCCGCTTCCCCGAATGGGAGTGGATGGCCAGGTTGGAAGCCCCCTCCTCGTCAAAACTGGCGTAGGCGAGGTAGCGGCCGCTGGCCGAGATGCCCGGCGCCTGAAAAAATCCGGGGTCGGGGATCGTGCGGGGATTGCGGATCCCCTGCTCCGCCTGCAGCTGCAGAAAAAGCAGGCGCGAATTTTGTTGGCCGCCCCCGGTGTGGACCACGATTTCATCCAGGGACGGGTGCCATTTCCAAAATAGGGGCTGGCCGGCATGGAGCATCTGGCTGGCGCCGCCCCTGGCTGGCACGAGGTAAAGCCCCAATCCACCGGCTGACTGCGTGGCCAGAAACGTCAGCTGCCGGCCATTGGGTGCCCAGTAGAGGTAAAACGGGTGGCGGGAATCGCTCTTGAAAAGATGGCGCAGCTTCCCCTCTCCGTCCGTCAGGTCGCAGAGGACGATAAACCCCTCTTTCTGCTGGCTCCCGGCCGCCGCCAGCTGGTTTCCATCCGGAGACCAGGTGGGAAACTGGTAGGCAGCATTGTCATCTGTCAATCGCTGTCGACCAGATCCGTCGGGGGCGATAATTTCCAGCTGGCCATCCAGGTTGACAAGCGCGATGCGATTCATGGTAACCAGCCTGCCAAGTGGCGGCACTCCGGCAGCATGTGCGACCTTCCTGTGAAACGCCGGCCGCCTGGCGGCAGCCTGTTAAAATTTTCCCTTTTTTTGCCTGAAATAGCAACCGGGTTCCGGCACGCGCTCCCCGACCTCATTCCACCCGCGCCGCCCTGACCAAACAAAACGGAGTTCTCACCGGCCGATCCGGCCGGGTGAACTCCGCCGCCTGCATCAGGGTACCGGTCGGACGCGATCCGACTTTACTGGAAAAGACTGGCCACCAGGGGGACGACCAGCGCCAGGGCCAGCAGAATGTAGATGCCGATAACGGTGTAATCTTTCCAGGTCTTTTTCTTCTTGACTTCCCGGTTCATCGCGGAGGGTGGTTTTTTAGCCATTGGACATTCTCCTTAATCTTCGTAAAACGGTCGCCGGTCACTGGTTCCGGCCGAACAACCTGATATTATACCACAAGCAAATGGTAAAAGTGGTTTGACCGCTTGTACCAGGCTGGCTAATATAATTCATAGAACAACCGCATATTTATTGTCTTCGGGGCAGGGTGAAATTCCCGATCGGCGGTGAGGTGTCGCACACCGAGCCCGCGACCCCGAGATCGGCACCGGCCGCTTTTTGCGGCAGGCGGCGATCGAGGGTTGATCTGGTGTGATTCCAGAGCCGACAGTGAAAGTCTGGATGGTAGAAGACGAAGCCGTCGCCGCGGCCGACCGCAGATTTTTCGCGCGGCCGGTCCAGGGGCCGATGGGCACCTTGCCAGGGTGCCCGGCCCGTGCAGCCGGCGGTTCTAGCGATCCGCTTCCCCTTGCCTGCCCCTCAATTGATTGAATCGATCAGCAAAACGCCGCAATGCAGCCCTTTCGATCCCGTACCAGCTGGGCGGCCGCCGTGCTTTCGGCCGCCATTTTCCTCATCACCTGGTCCCTCCTGGCCCTGGCCGGCGGCTACCAGCCGTTTATCCTGCCGCTGCCCACGGATGTCCTGGAAGAACTCTGGATCATGACGGCTGACGGCCGGCTCCCCCGCCACGCGCTGTACACGGTGGGGGAGGTCCTGGTCGGGCTGGTGATCGGGGTGGGCATCGCCATGCCGCTGGGCTACCTGCTGGCGAAATCACCCCTGGCCGAACGGCTGATCTCGCCCTATCTCATCGCCTCCCAGGCGATCCCGGTCGTCGCCATCGCCCCTCTGCTGACCATCTGGATTCGCTCCGTATTCTGGAGCCGGGTCACGGTGGCCGTGCTGGTCGTCTTCTTTCCCATTTTAATCAATGTTATCACCGGGCTGCGCTCGGTCCCCGCGGAGCTGTACGATCTGATGCGCACTCTGCGGGCCGGCGGCTGGCAGATATTTACCAAGGTCGAATTTCCGGCCGCGCTGCCGATCATGCTTTCCGGGTTCAAGATCGGCGCCACGCTGTCGGTGATCGGGGCCCTGGTCGGCGAGTTTGTCCGGCCGCGCAGCGAGGGGCTCGGCTTCCTGCTGCTGACCGCCCGCGCCCAGTTTAAAACGGACAGCGTCTTCGCCATCCTGCTCGTCCTGGCCTCGCTGTCGCTCCTGCTCTACGGCCTGGTTGCACTGCTGGAAAAGCGGTTTCTCGCCTGGCAGGAGCAGACCTGACGGCCCCTGCCCCCCATCGGGGGTTGGCCCGCCGGTAAACAAAAATTTTACATGGAGTTTTTCTCATGAAACGAACCAGCTTCTGGCCTGTCATTCCAATGATCATCCTGCTGTTTTTGGGGTCGGCCTGCGGCAGCGCCGCCGCACCGGCTCCGGAAACCCTTAAAATCACCCTGCCGATGGGTTACATTCCCGACCCGCAGTTCGCCCCCTTTTACGTCGCCATCGACAAGGGATATTTTGCCGGGGCCGGCTTCGACGTCGAGCTCGACTACAGCTTTGAGACCGATGGGGTCTCGCTCGTCGGGGCGGGCGAAGAGCCTTTCGCGGTGGTCAGCGGGGATGTCGTCCTCTCCGCCCGGGCGGAGGGGGTGCCCATTGTCTATGTCATGGAATGGTATCAGCAGTACCCGATCGCCGTGGTCAGCCTGGCCGACAGGGGGATCGAAGCCCCGGCCGATCTGCCCGGGCGCAAAGTCGGCATCCCTGGCCTGTTCGGGGCGACCTACGTCGGCTATGCCGGGCTGCTGGCAGCCAACCAGATCGACCCGGCGGCCGTCAATCTCGAGGAGATCGGCTTCAACCAGGTCGAGTCTCTGCTCTCCGGACAGGTGGAAGCCGCCCTGGTTTATGTCAACAACGAGCCGGTCCAGCTGGCCAATCGAGGGGATGCGATCGACGTAATCAAGATCTCGGATTACATCGACCTCGTCGCCTCCGGCCTCGTCACCAATGAGCAGTTCGCCGCAGCCAACCCGGAGCGGGTCCGGGGGTTTGTCGGGGCGGTCGTGCGCGGCCTTCAAGATACCCTCGACAATCCCGATGAGGCCTTTGAAATCAGCAAGAAATATGTCGAAGGGCTGGATGAGAGCCGGCGCGGGGTGCTCGACGCCTCCCTCGACCTGTGGCGGGCCGACCGGCTTGGCTTCACCGACCCGGTCTCCTGGGAGACGACCCAGGAGACGCTGATCCGTATGGGCTTCCTGTCCGGACCGCTGGCCGACCTCCAGGCCGCTTACAGCAACGATTTTCTGCCCTAGACCGCACCGGCTGGCCCGCCGCGGCCGGTGCGCCCACAACGATGTCCTTTCTCGTCGCCGAACATATCAGCCACCGCTATCCGGACGGCAAGCAGGTGCTGGCCGACATTTCGCTGGCCACTCCCGAGCGCACGTTCATGGCGCTGGTCGGCTCCTCGGGCATCGGCAAATCGACCCTGCTGCGCATCCTGGCCGGGCTGATCCACCCGACCAGCGGGCGGGTGCTGCTCAATGGGCAGCCACCGGAGCTGTCGACCCAATCGATCGGCATCGTTTTTCAGAAGGACAATCTGCTTCCCTGGCGGACGGTGTCTGAAAATATCGCCCTGCCGCTGGAGGTTTCCGGAACGGCCGCCGGCCGGATCGCCGATCGGGTGCGGGAAATGCTGACCCTGGTCGGCCTGAGCGAGGCGGGAGGGCTGTATCCGGCCCAGCTCTCCGGCGGCATGGCCCAGCGGGTCGCCCTTGCCCGGGCTCTCATTCACCGGCCGGACCTGCTCCTGCTGGACGAGCCTTTCGGCGCCCTCGACGCTCTGACCCGCGAGCGAATGGGCCAGGAGCTGCTGCGGATCTGGCAGGCGCAGCCGGTCACCGTGGTTATGGTCACCCACAGCATCAGCGAGGCGGTCTTTCTGGCCGACCAGATCATGATTCTGAACGGGACGGCCTCGCAGAACGGAGGGCCGGCCACCGTCACCCGCCTGATCGACATTCCAATCCAGCGGCCGCGCGCCTTTGACGTCCAGACCCGGCCGGAGTTTCTGGCCTGCGTTTCCGACGTGCGGCAGGCGCTCGGGTGAAATGGGGCATGGTGGCCGGGACTACGGCCTTTTTTCGACGATCCCCAGGCGGAGAAGGCGCACCCCCAGCCAGGTGAGGGTCATGGTCGGGATTAACTGGGTGGCGGGAATGAAGGCTTCCACGGTCGAGACACCGCGCAGCGCCTTGAGGCCGAGACGGTCGAGCAGCACCCATGCCACCGGGGCGGCCAGAAAATCGAGGCTGAGATCGAGCAGGTCGATGGCCACCACGAGACTGAGGGGCACCAGCTGCAGCGTTTCGACAAATCCGGCATCCGCTGGAATCTCGATCTGGCGCAGCTGGCGCACGGCGTAGGCGATCATCAGCAGAAACAGGACAAAGGCGGCCAGGAAGACGGCCGCCAGGGCCATGAAAATCGACTGCAGGGCTTCCCAATCCAGGGTCACGATTCGGATAATCCTCCGGATTCTTCCGGCAGGGGGAGCTGCCGGTCTCTGAGAAAATGGCGCACGAGCGATTCGGCGCCGGTCGCCGAGCCGATCAGCCAGGTGAGCGTCAGGTCGGTCCGCGCCGTGGGCGGGAGCTGCCAGTCGACCGCCTGCGTCCGCAGCGCCCGGGTCAGGGTATAGAGGACGATCCCGACGCTGACCGACACATTTAAACTCTGGGTGAAGCCGGCCATCGGGATGGTGACGGCGTGGTCGGCCAGGGCGTGGGCCGTCCGGCTGAGCCCCTCTTCCTCGGTGCCGAAACAGAGGGCCAGCGGCCGGTCGACCGCCAGATCGGGCAGCGGCAGGCTGTCCTCCCGCAGGGTCATGGCCGCGACCTCGTAGCCGGCCTGCTTCAGCCGGGTCAGGCAGGTCACGGTGTTGTCAACCCGATCGTCTCCGTACCGGTGCAGGGTCAGCCACTGGGCGGCGCCGAGGGCCACTTCCTTGTTGACCCGGTATTCATGGGCCGCTTCGATAATATGAACATCCTGTATCCCAAAACAGTCGCAGGTTCGCAGCACGGCGCTGGCGTTGTGGGGCTGGTAGATGTTTTCCAGGACCACGGTGAGGTGGCGGGTGCGCCCCGCCAGGCTTTGATCGATCGTCGTCCAGCGGTTTTCGGTAACAAACTGGCGCAGGAATTCGACCAGGGTCTTTTTCTCCGCTTCCGGTAAACTTAAGATATGGGCCAGCATATGAATCGAATTGTAGCGAAATTGAATCTCCTGGCGAACGGCATAAAATGGAGTGATTTGGAAATTTGACCTGACGCGGGAGCGGCGGGCGGCGTTAGCCGCCCCCTGCGGGTAAACGGCTACCTGGCCGGAGATCCGGTTCTCTCCCGCGCTCCATCTGACCAGAATGTATATCGACCGCACACCTTCTCGCTACCCGCGCCGCGGGGGCCCTTCCTGCCTGACGATGGTGATCGGGGTCGTGGTTCTCGCCGCGGCGATCTACCTGACCTCCAACGCCGAGCAGGTAATCGACGCCATCGTGCCGACCCCGACCCCTGAGCCGACCCGGACAGCCGAATCTTTCGCGCTCAGCGCCTCGCTTTACCGGCGTGATGGCGAATACGATAAAGCGGTGGAAAGCTTTGAGAAGGCGATCCAGCTCGATCCGCAAAATTCGAATTATTATGTCGACTTAATTCGGCTGCTGACTCTGGAAGGGAATGCCGAAAGCGCGCTGAACTGGGCGGAGAAAGTCAACCTGCTCTCCCCCAATGACGACAAGGTGCTGGTGGCGGCCGCGGCCGCCTACCTGCTCAACGGCGAACGGCTGGCTGAAACCGGGGACCTGACGGAGGCGGATCTGCAGTATCAGAAGGCGGCCGATACGGCCGAGCGGGCCACCCAGGTCAACCCCACCAACGCCGAGGCTTACGCCTATCAGGCCGGAGCCCTGATCCGGCAAAATCGGGACAATTTCTCGATGGCGCAGCAGCTGGTCGACGTCGGCATGGCGGTCGACGCGCAGAATCCGATCGTTCACTACTATCGGGGCATCGTCTTCGAGACCCAGGGCTACTACCAGCGGGCGATTGAGAGCTATGAAACGGCCCGCCAGCTCAACCCGAGCTTTATCGACGCCTCGCTTACGCTGGCCTATGCCTACTTTTTCACCGACAACCGGCAGCGAGCGATCCTGGTCCTGCGCGATTTGATCGACGCCAACCCCAACAACGCCGATGCCTACGACGCGCTCGGCTGGATGTATTTCCTGGCCGGCCAGTACGCCGACGCTGAGCGGTATCTCGAAGACGCCGTGGCCATCGATCCGAATCTCGTGCGGGCCCGGGCCCATCTCGGATCAGCCTACTACAAGAACTTCAACTACGACTTCGCCATTCCCGAGCTGGAGCTGGCGGTCGAAGCCTATGACCGGGCCTATGATGCCGGCACGCCGCTGACCGATTCCACCTCGCTTTACTTCAACTACCTCGGCTTCGCCTACTTCCGCCTCGATCCGTCCATGTGCACCACGAGGGGGCCGGACATGAAATACACGTCGGACTATCTCTTCAGTCGGGTCCTCGAAGCGATGGGGCCGGACAGCTTCCGCGGCCAGGATGCCCAGATCGGCCTGGAAGAATGCCGCCAGGCAAACCTGGCCGGCGGCGGCTAGATGAGGGGGTTAGGAGTTGGGAGTCGGGAGTTGGGGGTGGTATGACCCCGGAAAATAAGACACCAGGTTAAGGTGATACGGCTAAGGACTCAAAATCAACTGGGGTCCGATAACCCAGCGCGGCATGAAGCCGCTGCCGATTGTAAAACACTTCAATAAACTCAAAAATATCCTGTTT
>JBFFZG010000251.1:0-7022 GCA_041568735.1 Promineifilaceae bacterium (SeqCode) | reverse complement strand
CACACCCGGTCCGGACCGCTGCTGGCCCAGCCAGGCCAGCAGGGCGACGAGGGCCAGAGGCAGCAGAAGGGTCCAGGCGTATGTCCCGCTCCTAGGCCGCTGCATCTGTCTCTCTTCCCCGGCAGCAGGGTCCCAATTGTCGTTGGATTGAACGGTTCAAGCTCGCTGGCTCCACAAACGTGGTGACGGCTGGGCCAATAAAAAAAGAAGCGGGCCCCCGCGACCCACTTCATGATGGAGCGCTCTCGGGCCGATTCGAACGGCCGACCTACGCTTTAGGAGAGCGTTGCTCTATCCTCTGAGCTACGAGAGCGAATTTTCATGATAAAATTATAGCCAATCTGTTCGATTTTTCTACCCGGAGCCGGTGGGTATTCGCAGGATCTCATTCTCCTGGCCCCGCCAGATTCCGTGGAACCGGCTGTTATCTGGTTAAATTGCCTTTCGAAAAGAACACATGACCCAATCACCCGACGACCAGCTCCCCTTTTTCGTCTACGGCACCCTCATCCCCGGGCAGCCCAACGACACCTACTGGAGTGACGCCATTCTTTCCGTCGAACCGGCCGTCTTTTCGCCAGGCCGCCTATTTGACTTCGGCAGTTTTCCCATGCTGGTGGAGAGCCGGTGGCCGGATGGAGGCGGGCAGGTCAGCGGCCGCCTGGTGCACGTCTCCGCGGAACCGTATGGGTCGATCCTGGCGGCCATCGACGGCCTGGAGGATTATGATCCCGCGAATGAGGCGGCCAGCATCTACCGGCGGGTCGCCCGCGATGTGTCGACCGCCGCCGGGGAAACGGTGCGGGCCTGGGTGTACATCGGCCGGGAATCCTTCGCCCAGGGGCGGCCGGTGGTCACGGGAGGAGACTGGGTGGCTTACTGCGATCGGCAAAATAGAGGGGAGGATATGGCCGGATGGTGGCGGAAGAATGGTCTCGATTTGTTTTTTGGCAAAATTTTTGATTCTGATTGACAATATGGCCGCTCTTTGACGGGTCAGATCAAGCCCCCCTGCTCCTTCTCGACGCGCGTCTCCGGAACGCTAAAAATGAAATGAAAGCCGGACCCACCTGTCCACCGCGGAGTCTGCCAACTCCCTGAGAGACCGGCCGGGTCCGGTTTGATTGACCGAGGATTGATATTGATGAAACGACTGGGCGTTTTAACCAGCGGCGGCGACGCGCCGGGCATGAATTCGGCCGTTCGGGCCGTCGTCCGCAGCGCCCTGGACCGCCGCGCTGCTGTCTTTGCCATTTACGAAGGCTACCGCGGCATGGTCGACGGTGGAAAAAATATCCGGCCGATGGGCTGGGGGGACGTCGGGGGTATTCTGCACAAAGGGGGGACAATCATCGGGACGGCCCGCTGTAAGGAATTCATGGATCGTTCGGGGCGGCTGAAGGCGGCCCGCAACCTGCTGGTCCATGGGATCGACTCCCTGGTCGTGATCGGCGGCGACGGCAGCCTGACCGGGGCCGTCATTTTCCAGGAGGAATGGAGCGGGCTGCTGGCCGAGCTGGTCGAAAGCGGTCAAATCAATGCCGAAACCGCGGCCGCCCACCCGTCGCTGGCCATCGCCGGCCTCGTCGCATCAATTGACAACGACGTCTGCAACACCGATATCACGATCGGAGCGGACACCGCCCTGCACCGGATTGTGGCGGCCGTCGATGCCATCACCGACACGGCCGCCAGCCACCAGCGCGCCTTTGTCATCGAGGTAATGGGGCGCAAATGCGGCTACCTGACCCTGATGGCCGGGCTGGCCACCGCTGCCGACTGGGTGCTGATCCCCGAATCCCCCCCCAACCTCGATGCCTGGGAAGAAAAGATGTGCGCCGTGCTCTCCGATGGGCGCAAAATCGGCCGCCGCGACAGCATCGTCATCGTGGCGGAAGGGGCCCAGGATCGCCACGGCAGCCCGATTTCAAGCAACCACGTGCGCCAGGTGATTGAGCAGCAGCTGCACGAAGATGTGCGGGTCACCATTCTCGGCCATGTCCAGCGCGGTGGCTCCCCCAGCGCCTTCGACCGCAACCTGGGCACACTGCAGGGGGTCAAGGCGGTCGACGCCATTCTGGCCGATACCGACAACACCCTGTCGACCTTAATCGCCCTGCAGAGTAATAATATCGTCTGCACCGATCTGCGGGCCGCCCTGGAAAAAACCTGGGCCGTGCGCCGGGCGGTCGAAGAACAGGATTTCCAGGCGGCGATGGAGCTCCGGGGTCCGGGATACATCGAGGCCTTCCAGACTCTGCGCACCCTGATTCGAGCGCTGCCGCGGCCGGTGCCTCAGGGCCGCCGCCAGCTGCGCATCGGGCTGCTCAACGCCGGCGCCCCCTCCCCGGGCATGAATACGGCCGTGCGCGCAGCCGTCCGCCTCGGTGTGGATCGCGGCCACACGATGATCGGCTTCCATAATGGCATCCGGGGGCTGATCGAAGGGGATGCCATGGAGCTCGATTGGATGGCGGTCAACGGCTGGGCCCCCGTGGGCGGCGCCTACCTCGGCACGACCCGCGTCGATCTCAAGGGACGGGATTACTACGCCATCGCCCGCTCCATCGACGAGTATTCGCTGGACGCCCTGCTGATCATCGGTGGTTGGTCCGGCTACGAGGCAGCCCTGAATCTGCACCAGCAGCGGCAGAATTTTCAGGCTTTCGACATCCCCATCGCCTGCATTCCGGCCACCATCGACAACGACCTGCCGGGAGCGGAGCTCTGTATCGGCGCCGACACGGCCCTGAACAGCATCGTCGACGCCGTCGACAAGATCAAGCAGTCGGCCGTGGCCACCCGCCGGGTGTTTGTGGTCGAAGTCATGGGAAATAACTGCGGCTACCTGGCCCTGATGAGCGCTCTGGCTGCCGGTGCCGAGCGGGTCTACCTGCCCGAAGAAGGGATCGATCTGAACGATCTGCGCGCCGATATCGACCTGCTGGTCACCGGCTTCCGGCAGGGCAAGAAGCTCGGGGTGGTGCTGCGCAGCGAGCTGGCCAACCGCACCTACTCAACCCCGCTCATTTCAGCCCTGTTTGAAGAAGAAGGCGGGGATGCCTTCGACGTTCGCCACTCGATCCTGGGCCACATTCAGCAGGGGGGGAACCCGACGCCGTTTGACCGCATCCAGGCGACCCGCTTCGCCGCCAAATCGATCGCTTTTATCGAAGAACAGGCCGGCAGCAGCGAACCGCGCAGCGCCTGTGTCGGCATGGTCAACGGCCGTTACCGGTTTACCTACCTGGAGGAGCTGCCGCGCCAGATCGACCGGCAGAACCAGCGTCCCAAAGAGCAGTGGTGGCTCTCCCTGCGGCCGATCGCCCGCATGCTGGCCCAGCCCAGTCCCGATTACCTGGCGGCCGACGGCTGAAAGGCCGGCCGCGGGATGGGGGAAAGGGGGCTGAATTTCGGGGAATTGCCGGCCGGTTGAACCCCCTGCCCCCCCAATCATGAGGCCATTGTGAGCCGCCAGTTAGCATTCAATAAAAATGAGGGGTGTGCCTTGACACTTTAAAGAGGGGATCCCTACAATTTTATCGTTCTACCCCGGCCTGATTGAACAATCAACCAACTCGATCCCCGCTCTGGACAGATCGAAGTGAAGGACTGCAGACATGATGAAAAATGATTCTGGCTCGAACGCATTGACCAACGTGCTGTTGGGGGCGATATTACTGCTGTTAATCGCCCTGGTTGTCGGTGCAGCCGCCCTGCCCATCCTGCGGGCAAACACCGGTGCGGCTGTCCTGGCGGCGACCATGGAAGCCGAAGAGACGGTTGCGGCCGTGCGGGGGGCCGATACATCTCCGTCGTCCGAATCTGAAAACCGGGCGATCGTCCCGGCCAACCAGCCGGCCGAAATTGTCGAGCAGCCGGCCGCCCCATCCGAGCAGGTGGTGACCGGTTTTGACCTCGAGGAAAAATTGATCGACCTCTACGAACAGGTCAATCCGTCGGTGGTCTTTATTTTTACCTTTCTGGAGGATTTCCCCAGCGCCACCGGCACCGGCTTTGTCTTTGACGCCAACGGGCATATCGTCACCAACAATCACGTCGTGCAGAACGCAGACCGCTTCGAAGTGCTCTTTCCCAACGGCAGCCGGCGGGCGGCCGAGGTGGTCGGCATGGATGTCGACAGCGACCTGGCCGTGATTCGGGTCGACTCCCTGCCCGATGGGGTGGGGCCTCTGCCGCTGGGCAATTCGCGTGAGATCAAAGTCGGCCAGTTTGTGGTGGCCATTGGCAACCCCTTCGGCCAGCAGAGTTCGATGTCCCTCGGCATCATCAGCGGCCTGGGGCGCAGCCTGGCCTCGCAGCGGATCGCTGAAGGGGGCGGCCGCTATTCCCTGCCCCAGGTCATCCAGACCGATGCTCCGATCAATCCCGGCAACTCCGGTGGGCCGCTTCTCAACCTGAACGGCGAGGTGGTGGGGATCAATGCCGCCATCCGCTCCGAAACCGGGGCCAATACCGGCGTCGGCTTTTCCATCCCGGTCAATATCGCGCGCAAGGTCGTGCCGGCTCTCATCGAGGACGGCGCGTACACCTATCCCTTTTTAGGGGTCAGCATCGCCCCGGCCATCGACCTGGCCACCCAGGAACAGCTCGACCTGCCCCAGCCCAATGGGGCCTATGTGACGACCGTTTCACCCGATGGTCCGGCCGATAAGGCCGGGTTGATTGGCGCCGGGGGCAACAATGTTCCCGGTGGGGACCTGATCATCGCCGTCGACGGCGAATCGGTCAACAGCTTCGAAGACCTGATTTCTTATCTCGTCTTTGAAACCGAGGTCGGGCAGACCGTCACGCTGAGAGTGCTGCGCGGCGGGGCCGAGGTCGACGTGGCGGTGACGCTGGGCGCCCGGCCGTAAGGACGCCTTCCGCGGATGAATCCAGCGCCGGAGGTGGTCGGTCGACCGCCTCCGGTTATTTTTATTGGCCGCCCTGTTTCTCCCCGGCCCGAGGGAATTTGCCCGGCGGTTTCGAGACCGCGATTCTTTAAAAATCGCTTAATTCCAGCCCGACCTGGCCGGGCGGCTCGCGGGTTTTTCTCGAGAGGCCGGAAATTCACTTACGTTCCAGTCGATTTTGCATTAGAATAAATCTAAAGGGCGGGAGCCACCGCACGAGCTTAAGACACGCACAATAAGCCAGGAGGGTACGATGTTCACTCAAGCAGATCTCCAAGAACTTCTGTCTTTTGAGGGCAATGGCTCCAGGGTCGTCAGTCTCTACCTCAATGCCGACATTGCCGAAGATTCGAGCGAGGCGATCAAACTGCGGGCAAAGAATTTATTGAAATCCCTGAACGGCCGCTTTGCCCCAGATGCCAGTGCCATCGAAAAATACCTCGAGTACAGCCACGACTGGTCCAAACCGGGCCTGGCGATTTTTTCCTGCTCTGAGCGAAATTTCTGGCGCGTCTTTCCGACGGCCGTCCCCTTCCGCAATCGGGTTCGGGTAAAGGCCAAACCCCATGTCAAACCGATCGCCCACCTCCTCGATTTTTACGCCCATTACGGGGTCATCCTGGTCGATCGGGTTGGGGCCCGCTTTTTTGAATACCACCTGGGCGAACTGCAGGCCACCGAAGGCCACCTCGGCGAGAATGTGCGCACGCTCAAAGACGGGCAGGGATCCTCCGCGCACGGCATGCGCGGCGGGTTGGAGGGGAGCCGGCGGGAATCGGAGGTCATTCAGAGAAATTTACGCGAGGTGGCCGCGGCGGCCGGCGCCTTTTTCTCCGGCCGTAAAATCCGCCGGCTCTTTTTGGCAGGGACCCCGGAAACGGTCGGCCAGCTGCGCGACCTCCTGCCCCGGCAGCTCGCCTCCTGCCTGGCCGGCCAGTTTCAGATCGATATGGATGCCCCGGAAGGGGACGTGCGTCAAAAATCCCTGGCGCTTCTACACGAGGCCAATGCCCGCCGGGAGGAGGATCTGGTCCACCGGCTGGTCGAGGAAAGCGAGCGGGGAGGGCTCGTCGTGACCGGGCTGGACGACACCCTGCGGGCGATTTTCACCGGCCGGGTGCAGACCCTGGTGATTACCGACGGTTTCCGGCAGACCGGCTACCGTTACGGCGAAACCGGGTTCCTCTCTTCGAAAATGGTCATCGACCGGCCGGAAGCGGCCGGCCAGCCGGAGACCGTTGAGGATATTGTCGAGGAGGCGGTCACGCTGACTCTGGCCAGCGGCGGCCACGTGGAGCTGATCTCCGACAATCCGGATATGGCCCAGATCCAGCATATCGGCGCTTTTCTCCGCTATTGAATGAGCCGGCCGTTCGACAGGCCGGCCGCCATCGTCTAAGATAGCCCCGGAACCGCAAACGAAACTGGAGAAATCCTCATGGAAGAACTCGTTAACCTCGTTGTTGAAAAGACCGGGATGTCCGAAGAGCAGGCCAAACAGGCGATCGACACGGTGCTCGATTACGTCAAAGAGAAACTCCCCGAACCACTGGCCGGGCAGCTAGATAATCTCCTGGAGGGGGGTGTTGACATGGACGGCGCGGGAAATCTGCTCAAAGGGCTGGGCGGGCTTTTCGGCGGGTAAATGAGATCGGCCGGCACGTGCCGAAATGACTCAAAAAGAACATGAGTCATCCCAAACTTTGACTCAAAAAAAGGCTCGACTTTGGTCGGGCCTTTTTTCTTGCCAAAAAGAATACTCCTGGCGAAGATAGAAGTTCCACCAACCATCTCAACCAGGAGTAAATTCATGTCTGCTCATTATAAAGCAAAAAGCCGCCAACTATCGAATCAACTTTCGCACAAGCTGGCCGATTTTTTACATCCATTTTTGCTGGAGCTGGATCAGTTACTGGATCGACGTTTAGTGGAGACACTCCATCGTTTAGTCGAGACGATTTTGATTTTCCGTCATCAAAGTTATGGCCTGCTCTTGAGTGAACTGGGCGGCTATCTGCTCTCACCGGCCCAGGCACCGGCCGGGACGAAGCGAATCAGCAATCTGCTGCGCAGTGCGAAGTGGCACTACCAGGTGATTGAGCGATT
>JBFFZG010000250.1:0-7046 GCA_041568735.1 Promineifilaceae bacterium (SeqCode) | reverse complement strand
GCCGCCTGGCTGCTGACCCGGCTGTTGAGCGCCTGGATGGCGGCCAGCGAGACCCCGTTGACATCGAGCGGGGCGATGTGCCGGTTGTCGCGGCCAAAGCCAAACGCCTCGTAAAAATCCTGGGCGGTGGGGCCGATGTGGCGGGCGGCCGGGCCGTCGCCGATGTAGTTCCACGAGTAGAGCGGCAGCGCCGATACTCGTTCGAGCACCGAGTCCGGGTCGACCGCCAGGAAGTTCTCCTTCAGGCCGGCGTCGGATGCCTCGACCAGGAGGCCGCCGAGTGTCAGGTTGCCGTTCGAGTCGAGATGGAGGAGCTGATTGTTGCTGGCGGCCGTCGATTGAACCAACAAGGTTGGTGTGGCGCTGCGGATGTGCAGGGTGGCGGTCGGCGAGGATGTGCCCATGCCGATCTGGCCAGTGTTTCTCAGGAACAGACTGTCCGAGGGGGTGTTGGGCTGAATGCGAAACGGCAGTTTGCTCCCGTTGGTCACATCCCGGATGAAAAAGTTGGCCTCGTTGCCCGCAAGATCCCAGGTTTGCAGGGAGAAGCCGGAGCTGCCGTCCTGCTCAAGGCGCATGGCCGGCGTATTGCCGTTAACCGCGTGCACGTCGACAACCGGGCTGGCAGTTCCCAGGCCAAGGTGGCCGGAGGTAGCGAGAAAGAAGGCGTTGTTCGGGGCGTTGGCCCGGATCGTGAACGGCGTTTTGCTGTTGGTGATATCGTCAATCGAAAACTTTTCTGCCCCGCCGCTCCCGCTGTCATTGGCCGTCAGCTGCCAATCATTGGTCGGAAAGCCCGCCGTGGCCGAGGTATCTTCGAATTTCAAGCGCGTGTTATTTTCTTTCAATCGCAGGGTGTCAAATCCGAAATTTTCGTTGTTGACGCAGTCCAATCCGGTGCAGGTGCTGCCCTGGACGATCAGGTCGTCGGCGATCACGAAATCCTGAACCGCTTCCTGACCCCGTGTATCGCCGCTTGCGGTCGGTATCTCTTCGACCGGCACCACGAACCGCCCGTTTTCAAGGCGAAAGGTGCTGGAGAAGGTTTCCATCGGAGCCGGCCAGCGTCCCGACGCGCGCAGTTCGTCGATACGCGCCTGCCGCCGATCCGGATCGTCCAAGGCGCTGACTTCCTTCAGGAGGGCTGGATCCACGACAGGTCGAAATTGAATTTCTACCGTGTAGAGTCCATTTCCGGGCAGGTTGGCCGGGGAGAGGTCAAACGACCGGCCGGCTGCAAGTTTCCAGGATTGGCGCCAGGCGCCCGGTCCCTGCAGGACAAGGGTCGCCTGCTGAAAAGGGCGATCGATAATCCATTCAATCCCATCGGGCTGAATGGCCGTTGTAACGCCGGCTGAACTGGTGGCGATGACCTCTCGCGACAGCGCCGGACGCTGGAAAAAGAGCAGCAGTCCCAGGATCCCAAGGCCGCAGATCGTTAATAAATAGGGTTTCATGAACGTTTCCCCTCGACTATACGGAGCTGGATAAACAAATGTCGATTGCTTAGAGAAATGTGGGCTCAGGAGGGATTGTGGCACGAATAAACACCCGGGATCAATAGGACCTTGATCCTATAGGCACCGGGATTCATTGGGACCCATAATGGTAGCTTAAATCCACCTCCTCCACGTTCATACCGGCCCTTAAATCCTATGAAGCGACTGCTCTATTTTTTCCTTGGCATACCAGCGGCGATCCTGTTTCTTGATGTTGGGGCGACTGCCGGGCTGCCGCCAGCCGCCGAAAAGGCCATCCTGACCTTCACTAATCGAACGGCCGCGGCCGGCGTCACCTTTACTCACGCCACGCCAATCACCTCCGGCGATGGGGCCCAGATGATCAGCGGCGCGGCCGCCGGCGATTTTAACAACGACGGCTGGCAGGATCTCTTCGTCATCGGCGGCGGACTGCGCGCGGATGCGCTCTTTATCAACCAGGGAGACGGCACATTTATCGACCGGGCGGCCGCCTTCGGCATCGACGATCTGCACCTGGGATCGGCCGCGGCCGTGGGGGATTACGACAACGATGGCTGGCTCGACCTCTACGTCACCAGTTTCGGGCCGGCGGACAGCATGGGCCCTGGCCAGCACCGTCTCTACCGGAACAATCAGGGCTTGTCTTTTACGAATGTCGCCGCGGCGGCCGGGGTCAACCAGGCCAGCCCGGTCTATGTCGACGGGCTGGGCGCCAGTTTTGGCGATATCGACCTCGACGGCGATCTCGATCTCTTCGTGGCCGGCTGGCGCCTGCCGGGCGGGGATCCGGCGCTGGGCAACCGGCTCTTCCGCAACAACGGGGACGGCACATTTACCGATGTGACGGCGGCGGCCGGCATTGTCGACGACGGGATTCGCGGGTTTGGACCCTGCTTTGTCGACATGACCGGGGATCGCTATCCGGAGCTCCTGCTGGCGGCCGACTTCGGCACGACCCGTTATTTCATCAACCAGGCCGATGGGAGCTTCCTGGAGGCGACGGCCGCCTCGGGGGCCAACCTGGCCTGGAGCGGCATGGGGCAGGCGGTCGGGGATTTCAATAACGACGGCCATTTTGACTGGTTCGAAACGGCGATTTACGACACCGATAACGAAGGGCGGGGGGACGGCAACAAGCTCTACATCAATCAGGGCAGCGGTTCCTTCAGCGAGATCGCCGCGGCGGCCGGGGTGGCCGACGGCGGCTGGGGGTGGGGGGCGGTGGCGGTCGACCTCGATCACGACGGCTGGCAGGACCTGGCCGAAATCAACGGCTGGGATCTGCCCTCATATGTCAACGAGCGGGGCTACATCTGGCTGAACAACGGCGATTTGACGTTTGCCGAAGTCGGCGTGGCGGCCGGCTTCGACCACAAACTCCACGGGATGGGGCTGCTGCACCTCGATTTCGACAACGACGGGGATATGGACCTGGCGGCCACCGCCTACAACGACGAATTTCGCCTCTACCACAATGAGCTGAGCGGAACAGACTTTCACTGGCTGCGCGTCTTTCTCGATACATCCCGGGCGCCCGGCCTGGCCCCCAACGGGTTCGGCAGCCGGGTGGAGATCCTCGTGGATGGGATGCGGCAGGTGCGGGAGATCAACGGCTGCTCCCACTACCTCTCCCAGAGCGAAATTTCGGCCCATTTCGGGGTGGGTTCAGCCGGGGCCATCGACGAATTGACCGTCACCTGGCCGGACGGAACGGTCGACCGCTGGTTCAATCTCCCGGCCGACCAGACCCTGACCCTGCGGCCGCGCTTTGACCGGAAATTCTTTCCCTTCGTCGGCCGGTAAGCGGCCGCCACCTGGCAATCACCCTTCCCCGGTCTGCTGAATCAGGATCACGTGCAGGTTTTTCGGACCGTGCACTCCCAGCGTCAGCGTCTGCTCGATGTCGGCTGTGCGGCTCGGGCCCGTGATAAAGACGAAGCTGCTGGCCTCCTGCAGGGCGGCCGGGTGGGCCTGGATGAAGTGGGCCATGGTCGGGAAGAGCTGGTCGGCCCGCAGCAGGGCGACATGCACCGGCGGGAGCAGCGAAGCCAGCCGTCCGCGGCCGGGTCCGCAGTGAAGCGCCACAGAGCCCGTTTCGGCCAGCCCTCCCAGTGCGCCGGTGATGCCAATCTGTGCCCCGGCCAGCTGCTCCTGCGCCGCCTGACGGGCTGCCTCGTCCACCGGCAGCTCGTTTTCCCCCCGGTTGAATCCTCGCTCGTGCAGCCGCCGGTTGAGATCCGGCAGGGGGAGGAAGGGGTCATCCCAGGCCAGATACTCGCGAACGGCGATCTCTTCGCAGAGGGCCAGCAGGGTTTCCCAGGCGCTGTCGATGCCGTCGACGACATGGCAGCGGCCGCTGACCGCCTCGAGCTCCGCCGCAAAACGGGCCACCAGCCCCTCGCCGGCGGCCGGTCCGGGGTCAAACACTTCCCGCTCCCCCGCAGCCTCCGGCAGCACCGCCCGCCCGACCTGCCGCCTCACCTGCGCTAAAAAGCTTTCACGATCCATCCCTTCCCCCTTCACCACCGTTCCCCGTTCCCCGTTCCCCGTTCCCTTCTTCTCTCCTCCCCCACCACGCCCGAAACGACTCCCGCGCCAGCGCCGGGAAGGCCCGGTGATCGGTCCAGCCGGCCAGCGGTGGGGGCAGCCGGTCGATCCAGCCGTCCCGGCCGGCCAGGAAGCGGGTGGCGACCTGGTTGGCCTTCAGGCCCAGGCGGAAGAACCACGGCCGCTCGGCCGCCGCCCGGTAGATCCCCAGCCCCACCCGGAGCCAGGCAGGCGTGCGGCCGGCTTCGTGCCCCTGCTCGCGCAGTTTGAGCAGGAGGTGCGGAATGTCGATCCGCACCGGGCAGACCTCCCGGCAGGCACCGCACAGGGTGCTGGCGTGGGGCAGGTCGGCCCAGGGACCGAACCCCATCAGGGCGGGCGTGACTACCTTGCCGACCGGACCGGGGTAGACCGATCCGTAGGCGTGGCCGCCGATCGCCTGGTAAACCGGGCAGCTGTTTAGGCAGGCGCCGCAGCGAATGCAGTAGAGAATTTCCGCCAGCTCGCCGCCCAGCGTGCTGGAGCGGCCGTTGTCGAGAATGACGACGTGGAACTCCTCCGGTCCGTCGGCTTCCCCGGCCCGGCGGGGGCCGCTGACGATGGTCGAGTAGACCGACAATTTCTGGCCGGTGGCGCTGCGGGCCAGGATCTGGAACATGACGCCGAGATCGGCGAAGGTTGGCACGATGCGCTCCATGCCCATCAGGACGACGTGGATGCGCGGCGTGGTCGTGGTCAGGCGAGCGTTGCCCTCGTTGGTCACCAGGGCGACCGACCCGGATTCGGCCACAGCGAAATTGCAGCCGGTGATCCCCATGTCGGCCGTCAGAAATTCTGTCCGCAGCCGGCTGCGCGCCACCCGGTTGAGCTCTTCCGGATCATCGCTGTAGGGGATCCCGAGCTTTTCAGCGAAGAGCTCGCCGACCTGCTGGCGCGTTTTGTGCATGACCGGGGCGATGATGTGAGAGGGTTTTTCGCGGGCCAGCTGGATGATAAATTCGCCCAGATCGCTCTCGATCGGCTCCACCCCGGCCGCTTCGAGCGCATGGTTGAGTTCGATCTCTTCCGTGACCATCGATTTCGATTTGATCGCCTTTTTCACCCCGCGCTTCCGGGCCAGGTCGGTCACGTACCGGTTGGCCTCGGCCGCGTCGGCGGCAAAAAAGACATGGCCGCCGTTCTTTTCGACCTGGTTGGCAAACTGGCCCAGGTAGTGGTCCAGACGGCTGAGGGTGTGGGCGCGAATCCGGCGGCCCCGGTCCCGCATCGCCTCGAACTCGGGGTAGGCGGCCGCCGCGGCCAGCCGTTTGGCGGCAAACCGCATCGCGCCGACACCGACCGGCCGGTGCCGGTCGGGATGGGCGATGGCGTCTTCAATCCGGCTGTAAAAAGTGACATTGGAGTTCATCAGCTGCGCCTGTCTGGACCCGGGTTGATTGGCTGGCAGTCTATCGTCCCCGATCCGGGGGCCGTTGTCAATGAACTCGGCGAATTGGGCTTGAATGGGTCCCTCCGGCCCGCTCGCTCGAATTGCGGGTGGGAATTTTGGGGTAAAATCCGGCCAGGCCGCCGGCCGGTCGTTACCCGGGGCAGGTGGAGGCAAACGCAGCATGGGCCAATTAATCGCCGTCGTTGGCAATTCCGGCGTGGGCAAGACCACGCTTACCGGCCACCTGGCCGCCCGTTTTGGGAGCCAGATTGGGCTGGAGCAGCTGGAGGAGCGGCCATTCCAGCAGCCGTTCGCGGCCGGGGAAGCCCGATACGCCCTGGCCAACCAGGTCGATTACCTCCTCTTCCGGGCCGAACAGGAAGAGGTGATCCGCCGGGCACCGGGCATCGGCATCCAGGATGGGGGGCTCGATCTCGATTTCCAGCTTTTCACCCGCTATTTCTTCCAGAAAGGGTATCTGTCGGCGGCCGAATTCGACCTCTGCGGCCGCTTCTACGCCTTCAGCCGCCGCCACCTTCCCCTGCCCGATCTGTTTGTCGTCATGAGCGCGCCGCTGGCGGTTATCGAGGCCCGCCACGTGGCCCGCGGCCGCCAGGTGGAGATCGCCCACCGGGAAGATCTTGCCGCTATGGAAGCGCTCTTCCAGGGCTGGATCACCGCCCTCGACCCGCAGCGGGTCATCCGAGTAGATGCCGGGGACGATCACTTTGCTTCGCCGGCCAACCTGGCCGAACTCCAGGCGGTCATTAACGGCAGACTGGCCTGAAATCTCCCCATTTGTGGCACAATGGGGGGATGGGTCCCCACGTCCGCATCTCGGTGCGATCTGGCTGGCCGCTCCTGGCGCTCTTTTTTCTCCTGTTGGGCGCGGTTTTTTTGCAGGGAGCCATCTGGCTCATCCTGCTGGTCTTTCTGGGTGGGCTTTATGCTGCCTCCTATTTTTGGATCCGCTATCTGGCCACCTATGTGACGGTCCGGCGCACGCTGCGCAGCCGCCTCGTCAGCGCCGGCGACCGGCTCGAGGAGCGATTTGAGCTGATTAACCGGGGGGGTATCCCGATCATCTGGGTGGAAATCGCGGACCACTCCAACGTGCCGGGCTACAATGCCAGTGTCGCCCGCGGCGTCGGCGGGGAGCCAGTGACCCGCTGGCTGTTTTCCTCCCGCTGCCGGCAGCGAGGGCATTTTCAGGTTGGCCCCTGGGAATGGATGACGGGAGATCCCTTCGGCCTTTTCACCGCCGTCCTGTCTTTCCCGATCGTCGATGAGGTGGTGATCCATCCCCCGATTCACACCGAGCTGCCGGTCCAGCTCCCGGCCGGCCGGCGTGCCGATGGGCTGCGCAGCCGGGAGAAATCCCTGCGGGCGACCATCAACAGCGCCGGTGTGCGCGACTACCGGCCGCTCGATCCGCTGCCGTGGATCCACTGGCCGACGACCGCCCGCCGGGGCGCTCTACACGTGCGGCAGTTCGATTTGGATGCCGCCGGCGACATCTGGATCATGCTCGATTTTAGCCGGGAGAGCCAGCTGGGCAGCGGTCTCGATGGCACGGAAGAGCATGCCGT
>JBFFZG010000249.1:0-7056 GCA_041568735.1 Promineifilaceae bacterium (SeqCode) | reverse complement strand
CCCGCCGTAATTTTCGATTAAACTTTTGGCCTCATCCCGCGAAAGGGTCGGGAGAGTGCCGGTGATGACGAAAGTCAGCCCGGCCAGCGGCTGTTCCCCGACCGGTTCGACCCGGTCGACGGCGAAATTCAGGCCGGCCTCCCGGAATTTTTCCAGGAGCCGCAGGTTGCGCTCATCCTGGAACCAGCTGACGACCGAAACGGCCGTCTCCTTCCCCAGCCCGTACACCGCCTCGATCTCTTCCTGGGTCGCTTCCTGGAGCCGGTCGATTGACACGAAGGCATCGAGCAGGGTGGCGGCGATAACGCTGCCGACGAAGCGGATTCCCAGGGCGGTCAGGAACCGGGTCGCCGGCTGGGCTTTGCTGGCTTCGATCCCCTCGAGGAGACGGTCGACTTTCTTATCTTTAAACCCTTCGAGTTCGAGCAGATCTTCCCGCCGCAGAAAATAGATGTCCGCCATGTCGTGGATCAGCTGTTTTTCCGTGAGGAGAACGGCCGTCTGGCTGCCGAAGCTGCCGATATCCATGGCTCCCCGGCTGACGAAATACTCGATCCGGCGGACGAGCTGCTCCGGACAGGCCGGATTATCGCAGGTGATCGCCACTTCGCCCTCGATGCGGCGCACCGGCTCGCCGCAGGCCGGGCAGGTGGTCGGCGGTTCGATCGCCCGCTCCGTCCCATCCCGCAGGTCGGGTATGGGGCCGACGACGTAGGGAATAACGTCTCCGGCTCGTTTGACCCAGACCTTGTCGCCGATGCGGATATCTTTGCGGGCGATTTCGTCGAAATTATGCAGGGTGGCATTGCGCACGATCACCCCGCCCAGCTCGACCGGCTCGAGGACGGCCGTCGGGGCGACGATGCCTGTCCGGCCGACGCTGAGATTGACGTCCAGCAGGGTGGTCGTCTTTTCCTGGGCCGGAAATTTGCCGGCAATCGCGCCGCGCGGATCCTTGCCGACGAAGCCGAGATCGTCGGCCAGACGCCGGTCGTTGATTTTGACCACGATGCCGTCAACTTCATAGTTGATCTGGTTTCTCTTCTCCAGCCAGCTCTCGTAGGCGGCGATCACAGCCTCGATGTCCCGGCAGAAAGCGATTTCGGACGGGATGGGAAAGCCGAGGGCTTTCAGCCAGCGCAGCCGCTCCCATTGGGTGCCCGGAATCGCTCCATCTGCCAGAACGATGTCGTAGCAGAGCAGGGTCAGCGGCCGGGCGGCCGTAATCTTCGGGTCGAGCTGGCGCAGGGAGCCGGAGGCGGCATTGCGGGGATTCATGTAGCTCTTCTCGCCGGCCGCCAGCCGCCCTTCGTTCCAGACTTCAAACTGATCGAGGGGGAAAAAGGCCTCGCCCCGCACCACGAGTCGCCCGGGCACGGGGTGGGTCAGACCGGCCTGGCGATCGATGGGAATGCGGCGGGGGAGCGCGGCCAGGGTGAGCAGGTTGGGGGTGATATTTTCGCCGATTTCGCCGTTGCCGCGGGTGGCGCCCAGGACAAAGCGGCCGCTTTCGTAGGTCAGGACGACTGTCAGCCCATCGATTTTCGGCTCAACCATGTATTCCAGCCGGGCTTCTTCCTGACCTGTCTGGGTCAGAAGACGGCGGGTGCGCCGCTCCCACTCCCGCAGTCCTTCGGCGTCGAAGGCATTGGCCAGGCTCAGGATGGGAGCCGGGTGAGCTACTTTGACGAACTCGTCGACGGCGTCGCCGCCGACGCGCCGTGTCGGCGAATCCGCCGTCGCCAGCTCGGGATAGTCGGCTTCCAGCGCCTGAAGCTCCCGGAACAGCGCGTCGTATTCCGCGTCGCTGATGACCGGATCGTTGAGGACGTGGTAGCGGTGGAGGTGGAAATTGAGTTCGTCGCGCAGCGCGGCGATTCGTTCGGCGATCGATTCACTCATGGCATTGCCTTGCGTTCAATGGGTGATTCCGGTCAGCTGTCGGGCCAATCCGGCGGTTCTCCGGCCGGTTCGAGAAAGCGATCGACCGCCCAGCCGACGGTCCCGTCGGCCAGCTGGAGCTGCCACCAGATGAAGTCGGATTCTTCCACCGGCCCATCGAGAATCAGGACAGAAGCCCCCTCTTCAGCCACCACCAGGATGTTGTTGGCCGTGCCGGCTCCGGCCCGCACGCTCAGGCCGATGCCGTCCGTGTTAAATACCCGGGCGAAGTAGCCGGCCGTGATCGTCTCCGGAGCCGAGGCCCGGTCAGGCGGCGGGGGCGGGGTCAGCGTCGGGATCGGGGTTGGCGTGGGGGCCTGGCTGGAGGGGGTTGGCTCCATCGTGGCCGGGGCGGTCAGGCGAATGATCGTCGCCGGGGCTCCTCCGGCCGGCAGCGGGGGCCGGGAGAGAAAGAGGGTGATAATCCAGATGGCCATCCAGACGGAAACCAGGGTGACCAGGAAGCCGACGCCAATCCAGAGCCAGGGAACCGCTCCCTTTTCGGCGGTTGGCGGCGCGAGCGGATCCCCTTTGCGCGGGTCAATCGGGCGTTGATAACGGGCCATAGAATTCGGCGTTGTCTCAGCCGGCTGGCCGTTTGAGCCAGCCCAGCAGTTGGTCCTGGGACCAGGTATTGACCACATCCCCGGCCGTCACCCAGCCGCGGTGGGCGGTGGCGATCCCGTAGTGGATCAGGTCGAGTTGGCCCGGTTCGTGGGCGTCGGTGTTGATCGCCAGTTTTACCCCAACTTCGAGCGCCCTGCGAATATGGCTGTCGTTCAGGTCGAGCCGCTGTGGGTTGGCGTTGATTTCCAGGATGGTCCCCGTGCGGGCGGCGGCGGCGAAAACCGCCTCCATGTCGAGGTCGGCCCCGAAGCGGCGGCCGAGCAGCCGGCCGGTCGGATGTCCGATGATGTCGACGTGGGGATTCTCGATCGCCTCCAGGAGCCGCCCGGTTACCTGGCTGCGCGGCTGGCTCAGCCCCACGTGCAGCGAGGCGATGACCAGGTCGAGACCGGCCAGGACATCGTCGGGAAAATCGAGCCCGCCGCCGGCCTTGATCTCCATTTCCGTGCCGTGCAGGATCAGAAAATCGCTCCCCATGGCGCGTCGGGCGGCCGCGATTTCCTCGGCCTGGGCCCGCAGCCGCTCCACCGAAAGGCCGTTGGCGATGCCCAGGCTGGCCGAATGGTCGGTGATGGCGATTCCCCGGAGGCCCCGCGCCCGGGCGGCGCGGGCCATTTCCAGAATTGAGCCCCGGCCGTCAGACCAGCTCGAGTGCATGTGCAGATCAAAATTCAGGTCCGGTTGTTGAATGAGCGGCGGCAGCCCGCCCCGGCGTGCCGCTTCGATTTCGCCGCGGTCCTCGCGCAGCTCCGGGGGGATGTAGGGCAGGCCGAGGGTCCGGTAGACGTCCGCCTCTTCCGGGCAGAGGATTTTTTCCCCGGTTTCGACGACGGTGAACGCGTACTCGTTCAGGCTCAGCCCCTGTTTTTGCGCGAGTTCGCGCAGCTTGACATTGTGGGCCATGCTGCCGGTAAAATATGAGAGGAGGGTCCCCCAGTTTTCGGCCGGCAGGACCCGCAGATCGACCCCCAGCCCGCTGGCCAGGGTGATGCGCGATTTGGTCGGTCCCCTCTGGGGGACGTCGTGGGCGATGGGGAGGGAGCAGAAGGTGTCCATGACGGCCGCCGGATCAGCCGCGGCTACCAGCAGGTCGACATCCCCGATCGTTTCCCGGCGGCGGCGGAGGGAGCCGGCTACGGCGGTGTGCGTCACGCCGGCCACGGCCGCCAGCGCCTGCAGAATCTCCTCGGCGATGGGCAGCGCCTCACCGAGCGGATGGCGGCCGTCTCCATGCGCGATGAGGGCGGCGATTCCCTGCAGGATTTTCTCTTCCGATTTCGCCCCCATCTTGGGGAGGTCGCGCAGTTTTCCCTCTTTGGCGGCCGTTTCGAGTTCCTCCAGGTTTTTGACGCCCAGGGAATCGTAGACGAGCTTGACCCGCTTGGGGCCCAGCCCCTCGACCCGGAGCAGTTCCAGTAATGAGGGCGGAATCTCAGCCGCCAGCTTCTGGTAAAAAGTGAGATCACCGGTGTCGAGCATCTCCTCGATCTTGGCGGCCAGGGTTTCGCCGACCCCGGGAATCGCCGTCAGGCTGCCTTCGGCCCGGATGGCGGCCAGCTCGCGGCCAAGCCCCGCGATCGTTTCCGCCGCGCGGCGGTAGGAGAGGACCCGATGGATGTTGTCTCCCCGGATTTCGAGCAGATTGGCGACCCGTTCAAAGAGTTCTGCGGCTTCCTGATTGTTCATACCTGCTGATTATAGCGGCTCTCATCCCGAGCAACAGCAGGATGGCGTGAATTCACAGGGTCCCCCTTTTTCCCCGATTTGATCCACCGGCTGCGGGGAAAACCCCGGTTCAAGCCCTTGTGTGACCCTGATTTGTCACTAATTTGTTACAATAATGCGAAAATTGTCTGTTTTTCGTTGACCGTTTGTCCGGTAAACCTTAAAATAATGCTAATTTCCAGAATTTCGCTACAATCAGATTCTTATAATTGACTTTTCCACGGATCAGGCGTTTACGTTTTAGAGAAGGATTTCCCCTTCATTCAACTGCATATCGCCCGGCTAATGGGCCAGCAACAATTCGCCCGGTTGGCTGTTGATGTCACCGATCCATTCGCCACAGGCTTTTTTTTTGAGGATTCACCCCATGCCATCGGTTCCCGTCGTTCTGGAAGTAAAGGATTTAAAAACACATTTTCATACCCAGGAGGGCACGGTTCACGCCGTCAACGGGGTGAGTTTTCGAGTATCCGAAGGGGAGCTGCTCGGTGTCGTGGGAGAGAGCGGTTGCGGCAAGAGCGTGACGATGATGTCCCTGCTGAAGCTGATTCCTATACCGCCGGGTAAGATCGCTTCCGGGCAGGCTTTGTTCAACGGCCGCGATCTGATCCAGATGGATCCTGAGGAAATCCGCCACGTGCGTGGGAGCCAGATCGGTTTTATTTTCCAGGATCCGATGACCTCGCTCAATCCGGTGCTGACCATCGGCCATCAAATCATGGAACCGCTGCGCACCCATCTCGGCTTTACTCGTGAGCAGGCCCGCGAGCGGGCGGCCGAAATGCTCAACCTGGTCGGTATCCCCATGGCGGCCTCCCGTTTGAGCGATTTTCCCCACCAGTTTTCCGGTGGGATGCGGCAGCGGGTCATGATCGCCATCGCTCTGGCCTGCTCCCCCCAGCTGCTGATCGCCGACGAGCCGACGACCGCGCTTGATGTGACGATTCAGGCCCAGATCATCGAGCTGATCAAAAAGCTGCGACAGGAACTCGGCATGTCAATTGTCTGGATTTCTCATGACCTGGGCGTCGTGGCCGGCATCGCCGACCGCGTGCTGGTCATGTACGGCGGCCTCATCATCGAGCGGGCCGATGTCAAGGAGCTCTATAAAAATCCGCAGCATCCCTACACCCGCGGCTTGCTCGGCTCGCTGCCCCGGCTTGATCAGCCGGATCAGCGCCTGGCCAACATCGAGGGCCAGCCACCCAACCTGCTGAGCCAGCCGACGAGCTGCCCGTTTGTCAGCCGCTGTCCCTATGCCTTCGATCGCTGCCGCAACGAAAACCCGAATCTTATTCCGCTGGACGGCATGGGGCGCTCCCATGAAGTCGCCTGCTGGTGGGACATCGATGGAGGCGCTGCCCGCTATGACTCCTAAGCCGGAAATTCTCCTCCAGGTCGCTAATTTAAAGATGCATTTTCCGATTTACAGCGGCATCTTTCGCCGGCGGGTCGGGGCGGTGCGGGCGGTCGACGGCGTCTCCTTTGATATTGTTAAAGGAGAGACCCTGGGGCTGGTCGGCGAGAGCGGCTGCGGCAAATCGACCGCCGGACGAGCTATCCTGCAGCTGTATAAGCCGACAGAAGGCTCGGTTCGCTTTAAGGGAAAGGAGCTGACGACGATCAATGGCAACGAACTGCGCGCCCTGCGCCCGCACATGCAGATGATTTTCCAGGATCCACACGCCTGTTTGAATCCGCGCATGACGGTCGGCACCATCATCGACGAGCCGCTTCGTGAACACAGTGTCGCCACGAAAAAGGAGCGGCAGAAGCGGGTGGAAGAGCTCCTCGCCCTCGTCGGCTTGAATCCCAGCCACGCCAACCGCTACCCCCATGAGTTTTCCGGCGGACAGCGGCAGCGCATCGGCATCGCCCGCGCCCTGGCCCTCAATCCGGAATTTATCCTCTGCGATGAACCGATCGCCGCCCTGGACGTATCGATTCAGGCCCAGGTGGTCAATCTGCTCGAGGATTTGCAGGCGGAGCTGGGGCTGACCTACCTGTTCATTTCCCACGACCTGAGTATGGTACGGCACATCGCCAATCGGGTGGCGGTGATGTACCTGGGCAAAATTGTCGAGCTGGCTACCCGGGACGATCTCTACCGCGAACCGCTGCACCCGTACAGCCACGCGCTGCTGTCGGCCGTGCCCGTCCCGGATCCCGAAGTCGAAGAAAAACGGCAGCGGGTCATCTTGCAGGGCGATGTGCCGAGTCCGGCCAATCCGCCATCCGGCTGCCGCTTCCACACCCGCTGCCCGATTGCGGTAGAAAAATGTTCTCAGATTGACCCGGACTGGCGCCAGCTGCGCGCCGGACACTGGGTTGCCTGTCATCTGGCGGAGTAATCCTCCGCTGCGAAGGAACAGATCGAAAACCGCCTGGTTTCAGTGCCAGGCCAAAGGAGGTGATTGGAAGACCCGTACCGTTTATTGATAGCCGAAATTGGAGATCTCAGTCCGGCCGCCCGTCGGCCGCCGATCCAAAATGTTCTAGAAGGAGAAGGAACTCGATGAAAAAGTATGTGTTACTTGCACTGGTTATCCTGGCCGGCCTTCTGGTGGTTGCCTGTCAGCCGCAGACTGTCACCCAGACTGTCGAAGTGACCCGGGTGGTCACCGAGACGGAGACGGTCGTCGAAGAGGTTCAGGTTGAAGTTGAGGTGACCCGCGTCGTGGAGGAAACGGTCACCGAAGTCATGACCTCCCGCGGGCAGGGCGGCACCCTGAACATTCTCTACTGGCAGGCTGTCTCGACCCT
>JBFFZG010000248.1:0-7085 GCA_041568735.1 Promineifilaceae bacterium (SeqCode) | reverse complement strand
CGATCGAAACGGTCGAAGGCATGTCCCGCGGCCTCGATCTCCACGCCATCCAGCAGGCCTTCATCCAGACCGGGGCCATTCAATCCGGCTATTCGACGCCGGCCATGGTCCTGGCCGCCCGGGCGCTGCTGGCCCGCAATCCCAATCCGACCGAAGACGAGGTGCGCGACGCTCTCTCCGGCATCCTCGACCGGGAAACCGGCTATGTCAAGCCGGTGCAGGCGGTGCTGGCGGCCGCGGCCGTCCTGCGGGGCGAAGATCCCGACATCCCGCCGCCGAACGTGCTGACTCCGATCGACCTCGATCCCGGCCTTTTCGGCGACGGCGGCCCCGACGGTGGCGGCGTGAGCACCCCCGAATTCGACGGGGGTGTGGCCGCCCGGCCGATCGCCCCGCCGCGCCCCAAAATCACCTCCGACATCCCGGAGACGAGCGTCGTCGGCAAGCCGGAGATCAAGGTCGACGCCGTCAAGCTGGCCAAGGGGAACGCCGCCTTCGTCGACGACATCGAGATGCGCGGCATGCTCTACGCCAAGCTGCTGACGAGCCCCCACGCCCACGCCCGCATCCTCGACATCGACGACCGCGAGGCGCTGGCCCTGCCGGGGGTGCACGCCGTCATCCACTACAAAAACATCGAGCGGGTCATGTACGCCTCCGGCGGGCAGTCTTACCCGAATCCCCCGCCGTACGACCAGGTCAGCTTCGACACCAAGGTGCGGCACGTCGGCGACCGGGTGGCGGCGGTGGCGGCCGAAAGCCTGGAGATCGCCGAGGAGGCGCTGCGCCTGATCCGGGTCGACTACGAGGTGCTGCCGGCCGTCTTCGACGAGCGCGAAGCGGTCATCACCGGCGCCCCGGTCATCCACGACGAGCCGGACGCCATCGGCATCCACGACGCCGCCCACAACGTCTGCCACCACATCTACGCCCATGTCGGCAATGTCGAGAAGGGGTTCGAAAAGGCCGATTTCGTCTACGAGAAGACCTACCGGGTGCACCAGGTTCAGCAGTGCCCGATCGAGCCGCACATCGCCATCGCCTACTGGGACAGCGACGAGCGGCTGACGATCCGCACCAGCACCCAGGTGCCGTTCCACGTGCGCCGCATGGTCGCCCCGCTCCTGGGGCTGCCGGTGCGCCGCATCCGTGTCATCAAGCCGCGCATCGGCGGCGGCTTTGGCGCCAAGCAGGAGATGCTCATCGAGGACATCGTCGGCCACCTCTGCATCAAGACCGGCCGGCCGGTGCGTCTCGAGCTGACCCGGGCCGAGGAGTTCATGTCCAGCCGGACCCGCCACCCGCAGACGATCACCTTCAAGACGGGAGTCAACAGGGACGGGCAGCTCGTGGCCCAGTCGATGACCACGGTGGCCAACACCGGTGCCTACGGCACCCACGGCCTGACCGTACAGACCGTATCGGGCCTGCGCGGGCTGAGCACCTACAACTGCCCGAACAAGCGCTTCGACTGCCTGGTGGCCTATACCAACATCCCGGTGCCGGGCGCCTACCGCGGCTACGGCGCCCCGCAGGCGCTGTTCGCCCTCGAAGTGCACATGGACGAGATCGCCCACGAGCTCGGGCTCGACACGATCGAATTTCGCCGGCAGAACTGGGTCCGGGTCGGCGACGGGCTTGACATCGCCCCCCACCTGGGCGAAGGGGAAAAAGAAAACATCATCGACATTCCGATCATCCTGTCGAGCGCCCTGGAAGAATGCGTCGAACTCGGCCGGCGGGCGATCGGCTGGGAGCGGCGGAACGACCCGGAGTGGCGCCGCGTGCCGGGTAAACCCCATCTGCGCCGGGGACTGGGCATGGCGGTCTGCATGCACGGCACGGCCATTCCCGGCCTCGACATGGGCGGGGCCAGCATCAAGATCAACGACGACGGCTCGTTCAACGTGCTGGTCGGGGCGACCGACCTGGGCACCGGCTCCGACACCGTCCTCTCGCAGATGGCGGCCGAAGTGCTGGGGGTGCCGCTGGAAGACATCATCATCTACTCCAGCGACACCGACATGACCCCCTTCGACACCGGTGCTTATGCCAGCAGCACGACCTATATTTCCGGGACGGCCGTTAAAAAAGCGGCCGAAGGGGTGCGCGAGCAGATCAAAGAACGGGCCGCCCTCATGCTGGAACTGGACGACTGGGACGGCATCGAGCTGCGCAACCGGCACGCCTGGGCCCCGGACGGCCGCTCGATCTCCCTCGAACAGATCGCCCTCCACTCGCTCCACCAGGATCAGCAGCGGCAGATCATGCACACCGCCTCCTTCGTCTCCTACGAGTCCCCGCCGCCGTTTGCCGGCCAGTTCGTCGAAGTCCTGGTCGACACCGAGACCGGCCAGGTAACGGTCGAAAAAATGGTCATGGCGGTCGACGCCGGGGTGGTTATCAACCCGCTGACGGCCAGCGGCCAGGTCGAGGGCGGGATGGTCCAGGCGCTGGGATACGCCCACTGCGAAGAAATGGCCTACGATGACGCCGGCCGCATGGTCAACCCGCAGTTCGGCCCCTACAAGATCTACCGGGCGGACGAAATGCCCGAGCTGGGGGTCATCCTGGTGCAGACCCATGAGCCGAGCGGCCCGTTTGGGGCCAAGGCCATCGCCGAAATTCCCAAAGACGGGGTCGCCCCGGCCCTTTCGAACGCCATCTTCGACGCCACCGGGGTGCGCCTGCGCCAGATTCCCTTCACCCCGGAGCGTGTCTGGCAGGCGCTGCAGGTATAATGAAAAGGAAACCCAGCCGGGCCGGCCGTGTCGGCCGGTCCGGCTGCCGAAACGAGGAATCGCCGATCGATGTCAGGTAGCACCAGCCGTGCCATTCTCCAGGAGCTGATGGCCGTTCAGGCAGCAGGCGAGCCGGTCGTCCTGGCCACCGTCGTCCGGGCGCGGGGTTCGGTGCCCCGCCACGCCGGCACGAAGATGCTCGTCTATCCGGACGGCCGGCAGAGCGGCACCATCGGCGGTGGGGAAATGGAATCGCGGGTGCTGGCCGAGGCGCAGGCCGCCCTGCAGGACGGACAGCCGCGGCTGCGCCCCTACGCCCTGGTCGACCCCGCCAAGGGGGATCCCGGCGTCTGCGGGGGAGAAATGGAAATTTACCTGGAACCCTACCTGCCGCCGCCGACCGTGCTGGTCATCGGCTGCGGCCACGTCGGCCAGAAAACGGCCGAGCTGGCCCACTGGCTCGGCTACCGGGTGGCGGTCACCGACGACCGGCCCGAGCTGGCCTCCTCCGAGACCATACCTCACGCCGACGTCTACCTGCCCGGGCCGTTCGCCGATGTGCTCGGGCAGTTCAAGATTACGACCAGCACCTACATTGTCGTGGTCACCCGCAATGTCGGCCTCGACCGGCAGATCCTGCCGCAGCTGGTCGACTCCCCCGCCCCGTTCATCGGGGTCATGGGCAGCCGCCGGCGCTGGCAGACGACCTGCCGCCAGCTGCGCGAAGACGGGCTGGGCGACGAGGCGATCGCCCGCTTTCACTCCCCGCTGGGGCTGGAGCTCAACGCCGAGTCCCCCGAAGAGATCGCCGTCAGCATCATGGCCGAGATCATCATGCTCCGCCGGCAGGGAAGCGGCGGCCGGATGATCGAAGAGGATCAACCGCTGACTGGCGAATAAACCCATCAAGGAGAACCCCATGTCAAAAGATCGCGTTGCCCTTTATCTACAGGATGCCCACTCGCTGCAGGAGGGGATCGAGCTGGTGAAATACGCCGAGGCCAAGGGGTTTGAGGCGGTCTGGCAGGCGGAGAGCCGGCTGGTGCGCGACTGCATCGTGCCGATGGCCGCTTTCGCCGCCCACACGACCACGCTCAAAGTGGCCAGCGGTGTCACCAACAACTGGACCCGCAACATCGGCCTGCTGGCGGCCACCTTCCTGACGCTGGACGACCTGGCCGAGGACCGCATCATCTGCGGCATCGGCGCCTGGTGGGATCCGCTGGCCAGCAAAGTTGGGATCAAGCGCTACAAAGTGCTGAGCGCCATGCGGGAAACGGTCGAGGTCCTGCGGCCGCTCCTGCGCATGGAAAATGTCACCTACCACGGCGAATTCCACCACGTCACCGACATCCAGCTCGATGTCGTGCACGGCCGCAAGACCCCACGCAACGTCCCCATCTACATCGGGGCCACCGGCATGAAGATGATGGAGCTGACCGGCGAAATCGCCGACGGGGTCTGCCTCAACTACCTGGTCAGCCCGGACTACAACCTGGAGGCGATGGACGCCCTGGAGCGCGGGGCCAAAAAGGCGGGCCGCTCGATCGACGACGTCGACCGGCCGCAGCTCATGATCTGCTCGGTCGACCATGACCGCAAAAAGGCGCTCGACAGCGCCCGCAAGATGGTCACCCAGTACCTGGGGCAGCAGCCTCACCTGATGAAAGCCAGCGGGGTCAGCCAGGATCTGCTCGACCGGATCCACAAGGTGCTGACCTGGCCGGCGACGGAGGAGCAGATCGAGGCGGCCATGGAGCTGGTGCCGGACGAGGTCGTCCAGATGTGCACGGCGGCCGGCTCCCCCGAAGAGGTCAAGGCCAAGGTCCGCCAGTACGTCGACAACGGCTGCACCTGCCCGATTCTCTACCCGCTGGGGGACGCCAAACTGATGATCGACATCTTCGCCGACGGCTACAGCAGCTAGCGCCGCGCCGGCCGGCGGCCGAGGGAGACAGGCGATGAGCTACGACCTGGTCATCAAGAACGGCACGGTGGTCACGGCCACGTCCGTCTACGAGGCGGATGTGGCCGTGAAGGGAGAGGCGATCGCCGCCGTCGGCCGGGATCTATCAGGCCGGGTCGAGCTGAACGCGGCCGGCCGCTACGTCGTGCCCGGCGGGGTCGACATCCACGTCCACATGGAAATGCCCCTCCCCGGAGGCGTGACCTCGGCCGACACTTTCGGCAGCGGCACTCGGGCGGCCGCCTTTGGCGGGACGACCGCCATCGTCGATTTCGTCGACCCCCGGCCGGGAGAGCCCCTGCTCGAGGGACTGGCCGCCCGGCGGGCGCTGGCCGATCCCCAGGTGGTCATCGACTACGGGCTGCACATGACGATCAACCCGGCGGCCATGGACCGGCTCGACGAGGTGCCGGCGGCCTGCGCGGCCGGCTGCGCCACCTTCAAGCTCTACATGGCCTACAGCTTTCGCCTCGACGACGGCCAGCTCTACCGGGCGCTGTCGGCCGTGCGCGACGCCGGCGGACTGCCGGTCGTCCACGCCGAAAACTGGGAGGTCATCTGCGCCCTGGTGGCGGAAAACATCGCCGCGGGACGCACCGGCCCTCGCTGGCATCCACGCAGCCGGCCGGCCCGGCTGGAAGGAGAGGCGGCCGGCCGGGTCATCGACATCGCCGCCTTCGCCGGCGTTCCCCTTCACATTTTCCACGTCTCCTGCGCCGCGGTTGTCGAGCGCATCGCGCAGGCCCGGGCGCGCGGGCTGCCGGTGACGGGGGAAACCTGCCCGCAGTATCTCTTTTTAACTGATGAAGCGTACGAGGCGGCCGGCGTGACCGGCGCCCTGCCGGTCTGCGCCCCCCCGCTGCGGCCGCCGGACGACCAGCAGGCGCTCTGGCGAGCGCTGGCGGCCGGCCATCTGCAGATCGTCACCACCGACCACTGCCCCTTTATCCTGGCCGACAAAGAGGCCGGCTGGCGGCAGGATTTCAGCCGCATTCCCGGCGGCGTCCCGTCGATCGAAATGCGGCTGCCGGCCATCTACTCGCACGGGGTGCGCGGCGGCCGGCTGTCGCTCAACCAGTGGGTTGACCTCTGCTGCACCACCCCGGCCCGGCTGGCCGGCTTTGCCCGCAAGGGAGAGATCGCCGTCGGCTACGACGCCGACCTGGTTATTTTCGATCCGGAAAAGCGGGTGACGCTCTCGACAGAAACCCTGCACGAGCAGGTCGACTGGACTCCCTACGAGGGGATCCACCTGGCCGGCTGGCCGGAAGTGACCATCAGCCGGGGGGAGATCATCGTGCGGGACGGGGAATTCCTGGGGGCGGCCGGCCGCGGCCGCTTCGTCGTGCGGCAGCGCTGATCTGAAAGGCTGCCTCTCGCCAGCACCTTGAATTACGGTCGAGGCAGCGCCTGGGCCTCCAGGATCATCTGCTCCGATCGGGGATAGGCCCGGGCCAGAAAAGAACGCATGGCCTGCAGCGTCTCTTCCAAAACATCCTTAGATCCCCGGCGATTACTTTCGCAGAATTCCCTTTCCTCCCGGACGATCGTTAAAATCGCATGCATATCGGTGCGGTACTCGAAGTAGATCGGATACCAGGCGGCCGGAACATCGGTGAACCCCGGCGCCTCAAAGCGCCATAAGCGCACCCACCCCATAAAGGAATCGCAGTAAATCGGCTTCTGCTGGGTCTGCATGAGATCCATTTCACTTTGAAAACTTCGGTAGGAATCCCGCACCAGGCCGAGGTAGCGGATAAACAGGTCCGCATCAAACGGCTTGATCGGGGTCCAGTTAAAGGTCGGTGCGCTGGGGGGCAGGGTTGCCGTGGCTGTCGGCCGCGGCAGTGGGGTCGGGGTGTGGGTCGGTGTCGGCGATGGCGTTTCTGTGGCCGTGGCCGTCGGCGTAGGGGTGCCAGTCGCCGTCGGGGAGGCGGTTGCCGTGGCCGTTGCCGTGGCGGTTGCCGTGGCGGTGGGGGTCGCTGTCGGGGTTGCCGTGGGGGTCGCTGTGGGCGGCGGGGTGTCGGTGGGCGGCGGCACGGCCGCCGTCAGGGACGCCTGGACAGCTGCGGCGATCTCGGCGGCCCGGGTTTCCGGCGCTTCCGGGGGAGGCTGGCAGGCGCTCAGGTAGAAGGCGGCCCCCCAGACGACCAGCAGGCATGTCATCCAATTGTGCCCGCTCATTTTCTTTTTTCCCATCCCGTGATCGAACATCGAAATACCGATGGCGATTCTGACGATTACCTTGTTGTTAACCAGGAGGTGAGTTTTCTTATTGAGCCGGCTCCCGGTGCGGGCTCCTCATCTGCTCTTATGGCCATTGTAAGCGAACAGGCGAGGTGAAATGAGACCAATTTATGCGCTTTTCCGCGCTTTTG
>JBFFZG010000247.1:0-7105 GCA_041568735.1 Promineifilaceae bacterium (SeqCode) | reverse complement strand
GTAGGGGGTGCCGCCGACATCGCCGGTGAAGGGGTAGCCGTTGGTGGGAATCCCGGACTGCACGTCGGAATCAAACCAGATTTCGACACGGTACGCTGGTGCTTCAGTGCAGTGGCCGGCGGTCAAAAAATGGGTCGGCGAAACCAGGGCGCCGCTGCAGCGCCAGAGGGGAATGCCGCTGGCGTCCTTGGCGACCATCAAACCGACGAACGGGTGGCCGTCGCCGTCAAGCTCACCATTCGTGATGGCGAATACGGACGTTACCATCAAAGCGAGAAGAAAGACGAGAGAGAGGGCTAGGGTGATTTTCTTCAGCATTAAATGTTCTCCTTCAGATTTCCTGAATATCGATAGACATGGGAGCGGGGGAGCTTAGGCCTTCGGTACTCAATAATAGAAAAACTGACCTGCCCTGTCAATCTCTTCTCCGACGCGGCCCGCATAACCGGCTGCCCGATTGGGTTTACGAAACCGATCAAGTATGGGAAGATTGGCCTGAAATTTCAGCGGTGGGGAACGGCTTTTCTATGGGCGCAGACGGGCGGCTCTGGTCATTCAAGGCGTTTTACTTTCTGTTTTACGCCGCCGCGGCGGCCCTTCTTCCGTTCCTGGCTCTCTACTACGAAGGGCTGGGCTTTAACGGCCGGCAGATTGGCCTGCTGGCGGCGCTGCCGCCGCTGATTAACCTGGGGGCGGCGGCCGTCTGGGCTGCCATCGCCGACAACAGCGGCCGCCACCGGCTCGTCCTCGGCCTGGCCATCCTCGGTACCATTGGCTTCGCCCTCGGCCTGTGGGGGGCGGTTCGCTTTCCGACGATCCTGATCATGGTTGGCGGCTTCGCCCTCTGGAGCGCGCCGATCATCCCCCTGGGCGACAGCGCCGCCATGCAGGCCCTGGGGAGGGATCGCGGCGGATACGGCCGGCTGCGCCTCTGGGGGGCGGTTGGGTGGGGGCTTGCCGGGCCGGTCGCCGGCCGGCTGGTTGAACTTTTCGGCGAGGGGAGTTCCTTTTTCAGTTTCGCCGCGATCCTCGGTTTGATTCTGCCGCTTCTGGTCTGGATGCCCGTCGACCGGCCGCCGCTGCGGGGGCCGGTCTGGGTCGGGCTGAACCGGCTGCTGCGGCAGCGGCAGTGGGCCTATTTTTTGCTGCTCATGTTTGTGGCCGGCATGGGGCTGGCGCTGATTCACAACTACCTGTTTCTCTACCTCCGGCAGATCGGTGCCTCGACCAGCCTGATGGGGCTGGCCCTGACCGTGGCCACGGTGAGTGAAATCATCGCTTTTTCATGGGCCGGCCGGCTGATTGCCCGCCTGGGCACCCGGACGATTCTCTACATGGCCCTCGGCGCGCTTGGCCTGCGGCTCCTCTCCCATTTTTTTATTCAAAATCCCTGGTGGGTGCTGCCCGTGCAGCTCTCACACGGCCTTACCTTCGCGCTGCTCTGGTCGGCCGGGGTCGCCTATGCCGATTCCCTGGCGCCGCCCGGCATGTCGGCGACGGCCCAGGGGGTCCTATCCGGGGTTTCCCAGGGGCTGGCCATGGGGGCCGGGGCGCTGCTTGGCGGCTGGGTCTACGAGGCGGTCGGGCCGTTCTGGCTGTTCGGCTCGTTTGGCGGGGCGATCCTGGGCGCGCTCCCCATGCTCATCTGGTTGGCACCGGACCAGCGAGAAGAACCCGGGGCGGCGCCGGGCGGCGATTTATGACCGGCGGATCGCGCCGAAGGCGGCGAATGGGCCGTTTTTGTGGAGAATCTCGACCTGGTGGAAGCCGACCTCCCGCAGCAGATCGAGCTGAAACATGAGCGGGGCCGGGCTGTCTTCCCGTTCGATGTACTGGAAGACGTGGTCCCGGTAGGCCTCATCCTTCAGAGCGGTCAGGTATTCCCCGTACCGCGCCCACAGCAGAGCGTGGACCGGCTCCAGGGAGTGGGTCACCAGGTCGGAGATCCAGAGCGAGCCGCCCGGCCGCAGGGCGCGGTAGAATTTGGCGAAAACGGCGCGCCATTCCAGGGGGGTGCGCAGGTGGTGCAGGACGGCCGCGGCCAGGATGATATCCTGTGATCCCGGATTCAGCGGTAAATCGCGAATATCGGCCTGCTCCAGACGGATATTTCCGGCGATGGCCGGCCGGAGGCGGGCAAAGGCCCGCTCGAGCATCGGCCGGCTCAGATCGACCAGGGTTACGTCGAGACCGGGTAGGAGCCCGGTCATTTTGAGGCTGTAGTTGCCCGCCCCGCAGCCGACGTCGAGCAGGTTCCGTGCCTCCGGTGTACAGGCGGCGGCCGCCCGGGTGATCAGCTCCAGGACAAGCGGAGCGTCGATGGTGGCCGTCTGGCCGGTCTCCAGGTTGGCAAAGCGCTCCACGTCGTCATCAAAGCGGGCGCGGATTTCTTCGACAGTTGATTTCTGGGCCATGATCTTCTCCACGATTGGTCTTGCGATTGTAGTGGAAGCGGATAAAGTTGAAAATGGATCCTGCCCCATTCATCAGAAAAACAGCGCGCGCCGGGATCCGCGCGACCAATCAAGTACGCCATGGACCGTTTGACCCTGCTGCCGCGCAGCGAACCATTTTATCATTCGGGGAACCGGATCGGCTGCCTGCTGGTCCACGGCTTCACCGGGGCTCCCGAGGAGATGCGGGAGCTGGGGGAGCGGCTGGCGGCTGAAGGGTTCACCGTCTGCGGCCCCCGGCTGACCCATCACGGGACCTACCCGGCCGATATGATCCGCTCGCAGTGGCATGACTGGTACTTTTCCGCCCTCGACGGCTACCATCTCCTGCGGGCTAGCTGCGATGAAATCATTTTGATCGGCCTGTCAATGGGGGGGGCGACGGTTTTGCTGATGGCGGCCTGGGAAAAAGCGCGCGCTGTGATCTCCCTGGCGGCGCCGATCGAGCTGAAAGAAGATCCCAAGCTCAGCTACGTCCGCCAGCTGGCCGCCCTTTACCCGTTCGATCCCCCTCTGGAGCCGGATTGGCGGGAGCGCTTTGACCCGGATGGCCGGATCGCCTACCCGGTCAACCCGGTCGCAGCCATCGGCGAGCTGCGCGATTATCTGCGCGTTGTCCGCTCCCATCTGCCTGACATTTCGATCCCCACCCTGTTAATTCACGCGCTGGACGACGCCACCGTGGCGCCGATCAACATCAGCGAAATCTACCGCCAGCTGGGCTGCCGCGACCGGCGGCAGATCGTTCTGGAGGAGTGCGGACACGTCGTAACCGAAGGGCCAGACAAAGAACGGGTCTTCCGCGAAGTCATCGCCTTCATCCACGAACAACTCCCGGCCCCTAACCCCTAGCCCCCAACTCCCAGCTGCCAACTCCCACCCCCTAACCCCCATTATTCCCCTGCCGCAGCAGCTGCTGCTCCTCAACGCTCTGCACATACATGATTTTCTGCCAGATCTTGCGAGAGAGGCCGGTGGTCAGCGATTCGACGTCGTTGACGGCATCGATGGCGACTTCGTCATCAAAATCCTGGACATAGATGGCGGCGATCTTGCCGATCAGGGAGAGCATCTCCGAGCAGTAATCGAGGTAGCGGACGAGCTCGAACAGGGTCATCGAGACCTTTGGCGAGGAGGGGGTGCTGCGATCGCGCCCAATGATGTGCTCCGGGTCCTTGGTGAGCTGGTGCATATCGACGACATGGGCCAGTGCGCGCAGTTCGTGCAGGGCGGCCAGGGTGCGGCGCCGCTTCAGCCGCAGCTCGGCCGTGACCAGGAAAAAAATACCGGCGCCGATCAGAACGATCGCATTGATCCCGGCTTCGAGCAGGGTCACGAATTCACCGAAACCAAACTGGTTGTTGTCGACCTCGACATGGGATTGGGCAAAATAGACAAGAATGGAAACCAGGAGAACGACGAGGAGCAGGACGCCGGCGCGGACGCTCAAGATCGGCCGGGCGATCCAGTCCGCGCGCTGCTGCGCTTCGCTCGCCTGGCGGCGGATTTCATCGCAAACCAGGCCGAGATTGCGGTCGGGAAAGCGTTCTTCGATCCGCCGGCGCAGCTGGTCGATCTGTTTGCCCAGCAGGTCGGCTTTCAGGTTGTGATAGGGCATATGCCTAGTTTACCCGATATTTGATCACCCGGTGATTATTGCGGTCCATGACCAGGAGCTCGTTGGCGGTGGTGAAGACCATGGAAAACGCAACCCCACCCAATTTGATCGAGTCGAGATAGCGGCCGCCTTGCTCGAAGATCTGAATTTCGGTGAAGGTGCACAGAAAGACCCGTCCTCTTCCATCGACCGCCATGGCCGTCGGCGAGGTGCGAAACTGGCCGGGGCCATCCCCTTTGCTGCCGAAGCGGTTGACGACCCGGCCGTCCCCGGTCAGCTGGTAGACGCTATCATCAGCCAGGATGAAAATTCGGCCGCCCCCATCGACGGCGATGGCGTCATACGTTGTTTTAAAATCGGCAATGGCGCCGGTGAAACCGGGATGATCTTTGAGAATCTCCCCAGCCGGCGAAAATTGGATCAGCCGTTCGTGGTCAAAGACGTAAATCGACCCGTCCGGGGCCGCGGTGACCGCCTCGAGGGAGAAACCATCCGGCAGGTCGATTGGGGAAAGCGGCGTGCCGTCCTGACCGGAGAAGCGGAGTAATGAGCGGGCTTCGATCAGGTAGAGAACCCCATCCCGGCCGACCGCCATGCCGCTCGTGTAATTGATGCCGGAATTCCAGAGGGCGATAAATTGGCCGTTTGCATCAAAGACCTGCACCCGTCCGCCTTCAAAATCGGCCGTGTAGATATTCCCCTGGCCGTCGGCGCCGATCCAGCGCGTGTCATTAAAGAAGCCCGGACCGTTCCCCTCCCCTTCCCCAAAAACCAGGAGCTGGGTGGCAATCCCGCTCGACGCCGGCGGCTCACTTTCGGACTCGACGGCGGCCGGCAGACCGACCGCCGGCCCCTGCTGGGTTTCGATCAGGCGATCGACCTCGGTGAGACCCCAGTAGGCGGCCAGGCCGGTAAATAGAAGCGGCACCACGATCGACACGACGGTTATCGCGATGATCGCCGCAATGCCGCAAGATATCCACCGGCGTGCCGTTCGCGAAACCTGCTGGCCTGCTCCCTGTTCAGCCGCGGATGACAGATCGACCTGGACCTGGGTCGTTCCCATAAAGACCCTGTCCTGGTGCTCCAGGGCCTCCACGATATCCCGGGCTTCCTTAAGCCCCAGTCCGCTGATTTCACGCAGCTCCTTGATCGCCTCGATTTTTCGGCCGCCGGCGATCTTCTGGTTAATCGACTGCCAGTTTTCCTGGGGAACGTGATAACCACCCGGCTGGCTGCGTCTGCGCAGCGATTCGGGAATCAAAATCGTACTGTCGCAGTATTCACATTTGATCGTCCCTTCATTTGTCTGGGGATCGTAGGTTAGAGCGGCCTGGCAGTTGGGGCATTTCATGGATGACAGCATCTATTTCTCACCGTATTTTTGAGGCGGCCGGGCGGAATTCCATGGCAGCTGGCGGCCCAATCGTTTCGAACTAGATTTCGGGGTTCGATTTGGCTCCTGGTGTGACGGGTTTCCCAAAAGTATGATCCAATTCCTCGGATAGAGTCGAGCCAGAGACGTAAAAGAAAATTATAATGGGAGGCGAAAAAAACTCAACAAGGAGAAAGCGGGAAAAATGGTTCATGGAACGCACAACGCCCTGGAGGATTCGCGGAACGAGGGAATCCAGATCTACATCAACGGCGAATTCTTTCCCCGCCACGAAGCGAAAATATCGGTTTTTGACAGCGGCTACCTGGTTGGAGATGGAATCTGGGAAGCGGTTCGCCTCCACCGGGGGGTCCTGGTCTTCCTCGATGAACACCTCGACCGGCTCTGGACGGCCGCCGCGGCGATCGGACTGGACCTCAAAATGACCCGGGCCGAGCTGACGGCGGCCATTCGCCGGACGCTGGACGTCAACGGCATGGATGATGGCGTGCACGTCCGCTTCATGATTACCCGGGGGATCAAAAAAACCCCGTCGCAGGATCCCCGGCTGACCATCAGCGGGCCAAACCTCGTGATTATTCCGGAGTTCAAGCGGGCTGATCCGGCCGGGCAAGAGCAGGGGATCACCCTGTTCACCAGCACCATTCGCCGCGGCTCCCCCGACTATCTCGATCCCCGCCTCAACTGCCACAGCAAGCTGCACGAGGTTATCGCCCTCATCCAGGCGCTGGAAGCCGGCGCCGATGAGGCACTTATGCTCGATATTCACGGGTTTGTCGCCACCTGCAACGCCACCAATTTCTTTATCGTCAGCCGGGGGGAGGTCTTGACCTCGACCGGCCAGTACTGCATGAACGGCATCACCCGGGGCAAGGTGATCGCCCTCTGCGGCCGGCACGGCATCCCCTGCCATGAACGGAATTTTTCCCTGTTTGACGTGTATGGGGCCGAGGAAGCCTTCGTGACCGGCACCTTCGGCGGTCTGACACCGGTGGTGCGGGTGGACGGCCGCCCCATTGGCGACGGTCGCTCCGGTTCGGTGACGAGACAGCTGGCCGGCTACTACCGGCAGGAAATCGAGGCGGCCGTCCAGGCGGAATCACCCCGTTAGCATGAACAGGGCACACCTCTTTCGGCTGATCCTCGGCGGGACAGCAGCCCTGACCCTGGGGCTGGGGGTTGCGCTCTATTTCAACTGGATTCCACTTCTGCAGGGGGGGTATGGCTGGGACTGGCACTACCGGCCGCCACGACTGCAGAACTGGCTGCAGCTGATCCCATTTTTCGCCGCGGCGCTGGTATATGTCGCCGGTGTCTGGTGGCTGCGCCGGGCTCGACTCCGTATTTATCTGGCCTGGGTCCTGGCGGCCGGAATGGGGGTCTGCACGGCCGCCCTGGGAGCCTATGGAAACCCCCTCCATGTTCTCTACGAGCGAACGGTAAGCGCCAATGCCACCGGAGCGTTCCTGGTTGGCGTCGAATTTCCCGACCTGATAGAGGGGGTGCGCCGCTGGCCGGAGGATATCGCCGGGGAGCGCTACAGCGGCTTCCGCCACATGCGCCTCAGCCCGCCCGGCCTGCCGGCGCTCTACTGGCTTTCCGGCCAGGTGATGGAGCAGTTCCCGTCGGCCAGCCGGC
>JBFFZG010000246.1:0-7213 GCA_041568735.1 Promineifilaceae bacterium (SeqCode) | reverse complement strand
CCCGCTTCCCCGTTCCCCATTCCCCGTTCCCTTCCCACGATGAACCGCCTCTGGATCCGCCTCAGCTTCACCTTTGGTCTGGTCCTGCTCCTGGCCAGCTTCCTGCCGCCGCTTGTCTTTCTGTCGCTCTGGCTGCTGGGGTACGTCCAGGTGCCGGTGCCGCCCGAGATCGATTCGGCCAGCGCGGCCACAATCCAGAGCGAATTAATCCTGCGCGCGCTGCGCCAGATTGGTGCGGCGACTGTCCTGTCGGCGATTCTGGGAACGATCGCGGGGGCCCTGGCCAGCCGCAGCCTGGTCGCCCCGCTCAACCGGCTGGCGGCCGGGGCCGCTCAGATCGGCCGGCGCAATCTCAGCTACCGGGTCCCCCTGGAAGGGAGGACCGACGAGGTCGCCGCCGTCGCCCGCGCCTTCAACGCCATGGCGACCGACCTGGAGCAGGCGGAATCCCTGCGGCAGAACCTGCTGGCCGACGTGGCCCACGAACTGCGCACCCCGCTGACGGTTATCCAGGGCAACCTGCGGGCCATTCTCGACGATGTTTACCCGCTGGACAAAGAAGAAGTGGCCCGACTCTACGAGCAGACCCGGCAGCTGACCCATCTCGTGGCCGATCTGCACGAGCTGGCCCAGGCCGAGGCCAACGCCCTGGTTCTTGAGCGCGGGCCGGTCGAGGTTCCCCAGCTGGTGACCGACGCCGTGGCCGATTTCCGGCCGCTGGCGGAGGACCAGGGGGTGACGCTGCGCCAGGAGCTGCTGGGGAAGCTGCCGCCGGTGACGGCCGATCGCCCGCGACTGGTACAGATCATCTACAATCTCCTGGGCAACGCCCTGCAGCACACGCCGGCCGGGGGGCAGGTCACCCTGCAGGCCGAGGCGGCCGGGGGGCAGCTCGCCATCCGGGTCATCGACGACGGGGAGGGCATCGGGGCGGAGCACCTGCCCCACGTTTTCGATCGCTTTTACCGCACCGACCGCTCGCGAACCCGCGCCGACGGCCGGGAGGGATCCGGCCTGGGCCTGGCCATCGCCCGGGCCATCGCCCGCGCTCACGGTGGGGATGTCCTGGTCGAAAGCCAGGGGGAAAAGCACGGCTCGACTTTTACGCTGATCCTGCCGCTTTAAGCTGCCTGCCGCCGCCGGCCGGGTGGGAATCTGGCCTCTCCGCCCGATCCTCCGTATCATTAAGGCATGCCGCAAATCCTCCTGGAAAATCTGTGCAAATACTACGACGTCCATCACAAGGAGCCGGGCTTGAAGGGCTCCCTGCGCGCCTTTTTCAACCGGCGCATCGAACAGGTGCGGGCAGTGGACGATATTTCGTTCACCATCGAAGCGGGCGAGATGGTTGGCTTTCTCGGGCCGAACGGGGCCGGCAAGACGACGACCCTGAAGGTCCTTTCCGGCCTGCTCTATCCGACCGGCGGCCGGGTCGAGGTGCTGGGTCACCTCCCCCACCGCAGGGAAAACGACTATCTGCGCCGGATGACGCTGGTCATGGGCAATAAAAATCAGCTGATCTGGGATCTGCCGGCCAGCGAGAGCCTGCTCATCAACAAAGCGATTTACGACATTTCCGACGACGACTATCGACAGACCCTGGGGGAATTCGACGAGATGCTCAACCTGGGCCCCCTGCTGAACCGGCAGGTGCGCAAGCTCTCCCTCGGCGAGCGGATGAAATGCGAGCTGGCGGCGGCGCTGCTGCACCGGCCGCAGGTGCTCTTCCTCGATGAGCCGACCCTGGGTCTGGATGTGACGATGCAGATGGCGATCCGGGAGTTCGTCACCGCTTACAACCAGAAGTACGGGGCGACGGTCATCCTGACCAGCCACTACATGGCCGATGTCACCGCGCTGACCCGGCGCATCGTCGTCATCTACGAGGGGAAGCTGCTCTACGATGGGGACCTCCAGCTGCTCGTCGAGCAGCTCGCTCCATACAAGCTGCTTTCGCTCGTCCTTCGGGTGCCGGTCGACCCTGCCCGCCTGGCTCAATTTGGCGAGGTCGAAAAAATCGATGGCTTAAAAGCCCTGGTTCGGGTGCCGCGCGGCCGGGCGACCGAACTGGCCGCCAGCCTATTGACCCAGGTGAAAGTCGACGACGTCCTGATCGAAGACCCACCGGTGGAAGAGATTATCCGGCAGGTGTTCGCTGCCGGCCTCGGCGAGCAGCGGAACGGCCGGCCCTCCCTCGATCCCCCCTGATCGACCAATGAAGCGACTGTTCCGCACCTACCTGGCTTTTCTGCGGGCCTATTTTGCCCTGACCCTGACCTACCGGGCCATGCTGGTCATCTGGATCCTGAGTGGGGTGCTGCCCCTGATCATGATGGTCGTCTGGATTCGGGTGGCGGAGCAGCAGCCGGCCGGCGAAGTCGGCGGCTTCGATCGGCTCGGCTTTATCAGCTACTACCTGGCGGTCATCGTCGTGCGCCGGCTGACCGGGGCCTGGATCATCTGGGAGCTGGACGAGGACATCCGGATGGGGGCGCTTTCGGCACGGCTGCTGCGGCCGGTCGACCCGGTGCACCACTATTTTTCCAGCCCGCTGGCGGAAAAACCGGTCGAATTCGCGCTCGTCTTTCCCCCGGTGGCCCTGGCCGCGCTCTGGCTGGGGGCGCAGTTCGACCTGTCGGCCGCCAATCTTCTGCGCCTCCTGCCGGCCCTGGCCGGCGCCTACTGCATCGAGTTTTTTATCCAGATTTCCATCGGCATGCTGGCTTTCTGGGTGACCCATGTCCTGACACTGGTCCAGGTCTGGTTTTACGTGCGCGCCTTCCTCTCCGGCTGGATCGTCCCCCTGGCCCTCTTCCCGGATGTGGTGCAGACCTGGCTCCACTTCCTGCCCTTCCGCTATATCCTTTCCTTTCCGGTCGAAATCCTGCTCGGCCAGCTCTCCAGCGGCGAAATACTCCAGGGGTTCGCCATTCAATGGCTCTGGGTCGCCGTCTTTCTCGCCGTCTACCGCCTCCTCTGGACCCGCGGGCTCAGGCACTACAGCGCGGTGGGCGCATAAAAGCAGTACCGAGTAGCGAGTAGCGAGTACCGAGTACCGAGTACCGAGTGGAAAGTCTAAAGTCTAAAGTCGAAAGTGGAAAGTCGTTCGTCAAATACTCAAGCCATACTTATCGCTTTCAACTTTTAAGTTCAATTCCTACTGTCTGCTGTTTACTGTTTACCGATCACCGATGATCCCCCAACTGTTCCCCGTTCCCCGTTCCCCGTTCCCTTCTTAACCCATGCGCTATCTGAGAGTGCTCCTTACCTTCTACAAAGCGGCTCTGCTGACCAATCTGGAGTACCGCGCCGGATTTTGGGCGGGGGCGCTGCTCAGCGTGGTCAGCGCGGTCTGGCAGGTGGCCGGGGTTTCCCTGTTTTTCCTGCACACCGACCGGCTCGGCGATTGGATCTATGCGGAGGTGCTGCTGGTCATCGGGCTCTACGTCGCCTTTTTAGGGGTGATCGAAATGGTCCTTTACCCCAATGTCCAGGAACTCATTCGCCACATCCGCAAGGGGACAATGGATTTCATCCTGACCAAGCCGATCGACTCCCAGTTCCACGCCTCGCTGCGGCGCATCGAAATCTGGAAGGGGGTCGACATTCTGCTGGGGATCGGCATCACCCTCATTGCGCTCAGCTGGCTGCCGGCCCGGCCGGCGCTGCCGGGTATCCTGGCCTTTCTCTTTTTATGCCTGTGCGCGATCGTCATTCTCTACGCCCTGACGATGCTGCTGATCACCAGCGCCTTCTGGTTTGTCCGACTCGACAACGTCATGGAGCTGCTGTTTACATTTTTTGACGCCGGCCGTTTTCCGGTGACGATTTTCCCTTTCTGGCTGCGGCTGGTGCTGACCATCATCGTGCCGATCGCCTTCGTGACGACGGTGCCGGCGGCCGTTCTTCTCGGCCGCTTTGAGCCGATTTATATCGTCTACGCGGCCGTCGTCGCCGCCGGTCTGCTCCTGGCCTGCATCGCCTTCTGGCGCTTTGCCGTCCGCTTCTACAGCAGCGCCAGCTCCTGAGACGGCCGGCTTAAGCGGCCGTTCAGGGAAAATGCGACCCTCTGCCCCCCCTGTTATAATCCCGCTTCTGATGCGCATCCGTCGATTCCTGGTCCCCCTGTTTGCCGCCGCCTGCTGGTCGATCGCCGGCCTGGCGCTGTCCCGCCTCCTCTTCGAAGGATTTTTTCCCGCGCTGGCCTGGTTAGGCCGGCCGGTCGGCGCGTTCGGCCTCGCGGCTGCGGCCGGCCTCCTCGCCTGGTTCATCACCAGCCGGCGCCAGCCGATGGGATCGGATGGCCGGGCTGCCTTTCTCTCCGCCTGGCCGCTGCTCCTCAATCTCATCTGGCTGGTCGATCCGGCGGTCGACCCGACCGGCAGCCGCATCTGGGTCGGTGGGACCCTCTGGCTGGCCTTCGTGCTCTTCATCCACAACCGGCAGTGGGCCGGCCGGCGGGCCCGGCTGGCCGGGGATGAGTTCGCCATCCTGCGCACCCGGACTTCCGGTTTCTACCGGCTCCGCCGGACGCCGTTTCGCTCGCGCGGCTGGCTGGTCGCCGCCGCCCTCATTCCTCTCTACCTGGCGACCCTCGGCCGGACGGTCGGCATGGCCGATACGTTCGAATTCCAGGTCGTGGCGCCCCGCCTGGGCATCGTCCATCCCACCGGCTACCCCCTCTACCTGCTCCTGGGCAAACTCTGGACGCTGCTGCCGGTGGGATCGGTCGCCTGGCGGCTCAACCTGGGAACGGCCGTCTTTGGCGTGGCCGCCGCCGCCGTCCTCTACTTCGCCCTGCTCGATCTGCTCGAAAGTATCGGCCTGCCCGGGCCATCCGGCCGCATCTCCCTCCCGGCCATGTTCGCCGCCCTGGCCTTTGCCCTCGGCCCCACCTTCTGGAGCCAGGCGGCCGAGGCCGAGGTGTACACCCTCCATCTGCTCTTCGTGGCGACCGTCGTCTGGCTGCTGGTCCACCTGTTCGCTGCGCCCGACCGGACCGGGAGCGGCGGCTCAGCCGGGGCCAAACTGCCGGTTCCCCGCTTATTGGCCCTGGCCTTCGTGCTCGGCCTGGCCCTGACTCATCACCTGACTTCGGTGTTTTTGCTGCCGCCGGCCGCCCTGGCCCTGTTCCTGGCCCACCGGCGTGCGGTCGGCCGCAACCGGCCGTCCCCGCTGTGGGAAGCGCGGTCGCTTGGCTGGCGTCTTGCGGCCGCTCTGCTCCTGCCCCTGGCCCTCTACGCCTACCTGCCGCTCCGCTGGCAGGCGGTCAACGGGGAGCCGATGGGGGCCGGCCGCTTCCTCGATTGGATCGTCGGCGGCCGCTTCTCGGGGGCGCTGCAGCCGTGGGCCTGGTGGCGGGATCCGACACGCTACGAAGTGGTCGGCCGGCTGTTTGCCGCCGATTGGCCGGCCTGGATCCTCCTCCTGGCTCTCGGCGGCGTCCTGATTCTCTTTGTCCGGCGCTGGCAGCTCGGCCTGGTTTTTCTGGTGCTCTGGGGAGGCTTTGCGTTTTACTGTCTCAACTACTACGTGCCCGACCTGTCGGTTTTTCTGCTGCCGGCCCACCTGGTCGTGGCCGTCTGGCTGGGGGTGGCTCTGGCCGCCCTCTTTGAAGGGGGGCGCCGGCTGATCAACCGGCTCCTGGCCGCCCTGCCGGCCGCCGGGGAGGAGAGCGACCCCCTCTCGCCCGAGCTGGTGCTCGTCCTGCAGAGCGCCGTCTTTGTGCCGCTGCTCCTGGCGCTGCCCGCCGCGTTCGCGGCCGTGGATCGCTCGGGCGACGACGGCCGCATCACCTGGGGGCGCGCCGTGCTGGCCCAGCCGCTGCCCGACGGGGCGGCCATCCTGGCCGACAGCGAGAAGTTTCCCCCGCTTTTTTACCTGCAGCAGGCGGAAGGGGTCCGCCCCGACCTCGAGATCGCCGTCCTGCCGGACGAGGCGGCTTACCGGGCGGCGGTCGACGAACGGCTGGCGGCCGGGCAGCCGGTCTACCTGGCCCGTTTCCTGCCCAATCTGGCCGGCCGCTATCACCTGCGCTCGGCCGGCCCCCTGACCGAAGTCAGCCCGGCGCCGCTGACCAGCCTGCCGCCGGACGCGGCCGCCGGCGATCTGCGCGCCGGCCCGATCACCCTGGCCGGCATCCGGGTCGAGCGGCAGGCGGCGGTCGATCCGCGGCAGACGGCCGTCACCTTTTTCTGGCGGGCCGACGGGCCGGCCGATGAAGCGCTGCGCGTCTTCGTCCGCTGGGGCGGGCGGCCGGCCGTGATGGCGGCCGGCACGCATCCGGCCAACGATGCCTACCCGACCACCGCCTGGCGGCCGGGGGAAATCGTGCCCGATTATCACCTGCTGCCGATTCCCCATCATCCGCCCGCCGCCCTCCCTCTCCAGGTGGCCCTGGCGCCGGCCTTCACCCCGCCGGGGGAGCTGGCCTGGCAGACGGCGGCCACCGTCGACTTTGCCGACCTGGCCGGGCTGGAAAATCTGGCGCCGGCCGGCCGGCAGCCGCTGGTCCGGCGCGAGACCCGCTGGCTGCTGGGCGGCACGGCCGTAACCGCGGTGGCCTTTCCCGAGCGGGTGCGCTCGCTGGACGGCTTTGAAGCCCGCTATTCCGGACCGGGCGGCCGGGCGGTTGAAACCGCCCTCGAAGCGGCGGGATCCGGGGCCGGGGATGGGGCAGAGGAGGAGCGGTACCGGGTACTGGCCTCCGCCGATGGCGCGCCGGCTCGCTGCGGCTGGCTGCAGCCGGAATCGGCCGCCTGCCCGGCCGGCGAAGTGTGGGTGCGGCCGCTCGATATCCCGGCCGGCGCGGTCAATTTTGGTGATCAGATCGCCCTGCTGGGGCTGGAGGTGCCGGAGACGACCCTGACGCCCGGCGGCCAGCTGGCCGTCGAGGTGACCTGGCAGGCGCTGGCTCCCATGACGCACGATTACACTGTCTTCGTCCAGGTGCTCGACGCCGGCGATCAAATCGCCGGCCAGGTCGATGCCCACCCCCTGCAGGGCACCTATTCGACCAGCCGCTGGCGGGTGGGGGAGACAGTGCGCGACCCTTACCGCATTCAGCTCAAACCGAATCTCCCGCCCGGTGAGTATCGGCTCATCGTCGGGTTTTATTTATTGGCCGATGGGCAGCGGCTCCCGGTGCTGGGGGCTGACGGCAGCCCGATCGAAGACCGGCATATCCTGCCCGGGCTGGTTGTACCCGTTCCCT
>JBFFZG010000245.1:0-7225 GCA_041568735.1 Promineifilaceae bacterium (SeqCode) | reverse complement strand
TGTCGGTTTCGAGCCGGTCGCCGGTCATGAGGCAGCGCTCCGGGGGGAGCTGAAGGATGTCGAGGATGGCCGCCGCCATGTGAGCCGAGGGTTTGCCGACGATCGCCTCGACGGTGGTCCCGGTGCAGGCTTCGATGGCGGCGATGATGGCGGCCGCGTCCGGCTCGCCGCCCCCGGGAACCGGGCAGTAGCGATCTCCATTGGTGGCGAAAAAGCGGGCGCCGGCCCGAATGGCGTCGAAGGCGACCTGGAGCTTGTGATAGATGAAGGTGCGGTCGAAGCTGGCGATGACCGCGTCAACTGACTCGGCCCGATCGGTGATGGTGAATCCGGCCTGCTCCAGTTCGTCGATCAGGGATTGTTCGCCGCAGACGTGCAGGCGGGCACCTGGCAGATGGCGCTGCAGAAAGTGGACCATGACCAGGGACGAGTTGATAACATCCCCGGCCGGGGTGGGCAGTCCGAGCCGGGTCAGCCGCTCGGCGTACATCTCCCGCGTCTGAGTCGGGTTGTTCGACAGAAAAACCGTCCGCCGGCCCAGGCGGCGCAGCTCGGCGATCGTCTCCCCGGCCGTTGGCAGCAGGGTCTCGCCCAGATAAACCGTCCCGTCCAGGTCAAAAATATACCCGTCGAACAGCCGCACCGTCATCGCCTCACTCCCATTTTCTTTCCACTTTCACCTTTCACCTTTCACCTTCCTCCGATAATGGACATCCGCCTGCTCCCGCAGCCGGGCCGCCGCCTGTTCGGCGGTCAGGTCCCGCTGTACCTCGCCGAGCATCTCAAAGCCGACGATAAACTTGCGCACCGTGGCCGAGCGGAGGAGCGGGGGGTAGAAGTGGGCGTGGAGCTGCCAGGGGGAGGAATCCTCCCGCGGGTCCGGACCGGCCGGCGCGTTGTGCCAGCCCATCGAATAGGGAAAGGGGGTCTCAAACAAATTGTCGTAGCGGGTCAGCAGCCGCGTAAGAAGATCGGCCAGGTCAGCCCGTTCCTCCTTCTGCAGGTCGGAAAGCCGGCCGATGTGGCGGCGGGGGAGGAGCAGGGTTTCAAATGGCCAGACCGCCCAGTAGGGGACGACGGCCGCCCACCGGTCGTTGACGACGACGACCCGGCTCTCCTTTTCCAGCTCAAGATTGACATAATCCAGGAGCAGGGGCCGGCCGTGCCTTTCAAAATAAGCGCGCTGCCGCAAATCCTCCTTGTGCGGTTCGTTGGGCAGGGTGTCCAGCGCCCAGATCTGGCCGTGGGGATGGGGATTCGAAGATCCCATCATCGCCCCTCGATTTTCGAAGATCTGCACCCAGCGGTAGGTGCGGCCGAGTTCTTCGACCTGCTCGCCCCAGAGGTCGATGACGGCCCGAATTTCAGCCGGAGACATTTCCGCCAGGGTCAGATCGTGCCGGGGTGAAAAGCAGATCACGCGGCAGGTTCCGCGCACCCCGGCCGTCTGGAGGAGCTCCTCCCCGGCCGCCGGGTCGGGGGCTTCGGCCAGGAGAGCCGCAAAGTCATTGGTGAAGACAAAGGTCGAATCGTAGGCCGGGTTGCGGACGCCGCCCGCCCGTTCGTTGCCTGGACAGAGGTAGCAGCCCGGGTCGTAGGCCGGCCGGTTGTCCGGCGGGGTCTTCTCGATCTGTCCCTGCCACGGCCGCCTGGTGCGGTGTGGGGAAATCAGCACCCATTCGCCGGTCAGCGGATTGAAGCGGCGATGGGGATGTTCGGTCGGATCAAACATAGTGATTGTGTGCCCCGCGTGTCCTTCGGTCAGATTAGTGGTAGGGGGGCAGCCAGTCCCCATGGGCCTTGAGCAGGTCATCGACGAGCCGGGCGATTTGTTCGAGGTCGAGCTCGGCGGCCGTGTGCGGATCGAGCATGGCGGCGTGGACGATATGATCCCGCCGGCCGGTCAGGGCCGCTTCGACTGTCAGGGCCTGGACATTGATGTTGGTCTGCATCAGAGCGGCGAGCTGCGGCGGCAGGGGGCCGACCGGCTGTGGGGTAATGCCCCGGCCGTCCACCAGGCAGGGGACCTCGACGCAGCAGCCGGCTGGCAGGTTGTCGATGAGCCCGCCGTTGGGCACATTGCCGTACACCGTCCGCGGAATCCCCGTTTCCAGGCTGTGAATGATCAAGGAGCCGTACTCCGCGCTGCGGTTGACGACCAGCGGTTCGTCGGAGTTTTCGAAATAGACCCGCAGGGCGTCCCACATTTCGATCTGCTCCACGCAGCGCTCCAGGTATTCGTCGAGGGGAATATCGTATTTTTCAATCAGGTCCGGCCGGTCCCGCTTGATAAAGAACGGCGTGTATTCGCTCAGATGCTCGCTCGATTCGGTCACGAAGTAGCCCAGCCGCTTGAAGAGCTCGTACCGCACACGGTCAGTCATCTGCCGGTAGCCTCGCTGTGGAAAGCGGCCGCTCTGCTCGAAAAGGGCCATCTTTTCGCGGAGCAGCGGGTAGAGATCCTGCCCCTGCCGCTCGAACCGGAGGAAAAAGGCCATGTGGTTGATGCCGGCCACCAGGTAGTCGACTTCTTCCGGGCGGATGTTTAAATCGGAGCAGAGGGCTTCGGCCGTGTGTGGCACGCTGTGGCAGAGCCCCACCGTTTTGATCGAGGACGCCTGGCTCAAGGCCCACTGGTTCATAGCCATCGGGTTGACATAATTCAAGAAATAGCCATCCGGGCAGCGGGCTTCCATCTCCCGGCAGATGTCGATCAGGACCGGGATGGTGCGCAGGCCGCGCATGATCCCGCCGATGCCGAGCGTGTCGCCGATCGTCTGGCGAAGACCGAATTTTTTGGGAATCTCAAAATCGGTGACGGTGCCCGGCTCGTAGCCGCCGACCTGAATCATACACAGGACGTAATCGGCGCCGTCGAGCGCGGCCGCCCGGTCGGTGGTCGCCTCGATATGTGGGCTGACCGCCAGGCTGCTGGCGACCTTGTGGGCCACGATTTCCGACGTGCGCAGCCGCGCTTCGTCGATGTCCATCAGAGACAGGGTGATCTCGCCAAGCTCTGGAAAGCCCAGGATATCTCCCATCAGGTTTTTTGCGAATACCGTGGAGCCGGCTCCGATGAAGGTGATTTTGGTCATAAGCTAAGAGTTGAAAGTCGAAAGTCGAAAGTCGAAAGTTGAAAGTCGAAAGTCGAAGGGGAGAAGAGGGGGTGGTCGCGTTTGATCAGGTGTTGGCGATTTCCGAGAAAGGGCGTTCGAGTTCGACCCAGGCGGGCTGGGGTTGGAAGCCGAGGATCATGTTGAGGGCGTACATCGGATTGTTTTCCTCGTTATCGGTTTCGATGCGGGCGGCGCCGGCACGGCGGGCGTTTTCGATGGCCGCCACTTTCAGGGCGAGGGCGATTTTCCGACGCCGGTAGTCGCGCAGGACGCCGGTGAGGCCGGTGAGCCAGAGCGGGCTGCCGGCGCTATCGGCGAATACGCCGCTCATGCCGACGAAGCGGTCGCCGTCGAGGGCGACGAAAATCGTCTCCGGCGTCAGGCGCGTATTTTCCTGGAACTGGCTGGCATACGTGTCGTATGATCGCGGCCGGTATTCCCCGGCAAAGGGGACGTCGCGCATGATTTGAATTTCGGACAGCTCCCAGAATTTGCGCAGCGCATCCGGGTCGGCCGCCATCAGGTCGGCCAGGGTGGTGATCCGTATGCCGGCGTCGGCCACCTGGTTGACCGCGTGTGAGAAGCGGTCCGGGTCAAAAGCGGCCGTTTCCAGGATCGAGCGGGGATAGCGCAGAACCTGGGAAAACCCCCGCCTGGTCAGGAAATCCAGGGCTTCGGTCTGGTCCTCCCGGGTCTGGCTGCCCAGGCGCACCGGCCGTGGTTCAAGTCCGGCGAGCTCCTTGAGGGCGAACCTGTAAAAGGCGCTTCCGAGACCCCGGCGGCGGGCCGGGGGGCGCACCAGGATATCGATGATATAGCGGCCGGGGGCGTACCCTTCGCGGGGTTCGTAGATCGCCCCTAACCCGACCCGCCCTTCGTTCCAGAAAAGCGTGTAGCGGGCAAAGAAGAGCTCGGTTCCCCGCGTCCGATCGCGCGCGCGGATCCGCTCGGGTTCGAAATCGTATTCGGGCCAGCAGGCTTTCTGGGTCTCAGCCATGGCCACGTATTCTTCTTCCACCGGATTAAACGGCCGTATCGCGATCATCCTTGACTTTCCCCGTGGTCAGATGGACACCGGTCGTCCTGGTATGCCGCCTGAACTTTATCCCAGGCGGCTTAATTCGCAAGGGGGGCGGGCCAAAAACGAAAAATCTTGACGCAAAAACCGGTTCATGCTACGATGTGACCGGTCACATGACCTTTGATTAACTTTATCATCGTTTTATTAAAGGGCAAATACCCCTGTCAAACGCCATGGAGCGGATCTTCCCTGCCGTTTGGTTTTCCCCCGCTTTCCAAGAAAATGCCACGAACCAGAGTGACCATTCGCGATGTTGCTGCCGCGGCCGGCGTTTCCCGGCAGACGGTTTCGCGCGTGATCAACGACAGCGATCGGGTGCTGGCGGAAACGCGGCTGCGGGTGGAAGAGGAGATCGAACAGCTCGGGTACGAGCCCAACGCCGTGGCCCGTTCGATGGCTCGCGGCCGCACCGGCATCCTCGCCTGCATTTCACCGAATGTCACCGATTACACCTTTGCCAGCATTATCGAGGGTGCCCAGGCCGAGGCGCGGGCCCAGGGCTATTTTCTCCTTTCAACCTCAGCTCCCGATCGCCAGACCTTTGACCACCTGATGGACCAACTGGTCCGCAGTGGGCGCACCGACGGTCTCATGGTTATCCAGCCCTATATTGAAGATCACAGCCGCGAAGTGCCGGCCGGCTGCCCGACCGTGTTCGCCGGCGGCGGCGCGCACGCCGACCAGACAGTTGGTGATTCCGTTGTCCTGGACGATCTGACGGCGGCCTTCCAGGCCACCGGCCATCTCCTGGAGCTGGGCCATCGCCGCATCGCCATGATTACCGGTCCCCTCGGAGAGGTCTGTGTGCAGAACCGGATTCTGGGATTTGAACGGGCGCTGATCGCCGACGGAGTCGCCTTCGACCCCCAATTAGTCGTCGAGGGAGACTGGTCGGCCGCTTCCGGCTACGCGCTCTTCAACCGGCTGACCGGACGGGCCGAAGCATCCTTTACCGCCGTCTTCGCCCAAAATGATTTGATGGCTGCCGGTATCTTGCGCGCGGCTGTTGAAAAGGGAATTGGCGTTCCCCGGCAGCTCTCCGTCATTGGAATCGACGACATACCGATGGCCGCTTATCTCAATCCACCGCTGACGACCATGCGGCAGGATTTTCAGGCCATCGGCCGGCAGGCCGCCCGCCAGCTGATCCATCGGGTTGGGCAGCCGGAGGACACCTGCCGGCACGAACGCGTGCGGGCCGACCTCATCCTGCGCCGCTCAACGGCCCATCCGGCGCTGCTTTAAGCGCCTCAACCAACCCGGTCGCCAGATGGCCTGTCCGGCGATATTGCCGGTTGATCAACTCACAGGTGTCTGTCTGTTGATCACGGCAAACCATTCAAAGGACTGGATGTTCCTCTGAAAAAAACATGGCTGTTATTAAATTGGAATTTCTTAAAGGAGAAGAATAGGATGAAAAAACAATTGGTCATCATTGGTTGGCTGATCACCGCGGCTCTCTTCATTGTGGCCTGCGGGGGATCCACCACAACCCCGGCCGAAACACCGACTGAGGTTCCGGCCACAACGGCTCCCCCGACGGCAGAACCGGCGGCGACGACCGGCGATATCACCCTGCGCTGGCGGACGCGGCCGGACAACCAGGCGGAAATCAATGTCTACCAGTCGGTCAGCGACAGCATCGAAATCCCTGGCGTTACCCTCGTTTATGAGCCGGGAGGGAGCGAAGGATCGAGCTATCAGGACGTGCTGAAGACGGAAATTGCGGCCGGCACGGCGCCGGACGTTTTCTGGATTCCGGGCACGGACGTGGCCGACTTCGCCACCCGCGGTCTGATCATGGATCTGCGGGGGATGGCCGATGGCACGGAAGGGTACAGCGACGATGCATTCTACCCGGGACCGATGTTCCACCTGACTTTCAACCCGGAGACGGGGAACTCGGGCGAAGCCCTGTGGGGGCTGCCGCGAGATGTCTCGACCTTTGCTCTGTATCTCAACCTCGATCTAATCGATGAGGCCGGGGCGCGGGATCCGCGGGAGCTGGCGAGAAACGGCGAGTGGAACTGGGACACCTTCCTGGAAGTGGCCTTGGCGGTCGACGCTCTGGGTGGAGATATCGCCGGCTACGGGCAGAACGCCTGGTGGGGGCCGTACGGCTACTGGATCAACGCGGCCGGGGGCGGTTTCTTCAACGAGGACCGGACGGCCTGTGGGCTGAACACGGCGGAATCGCTGGCCGGTCTGGCATTTGAGAGCCGGATCTACAACGAGTTTGACGTGGCGGTGCCGTATGGAGAAGACAGCGAGCCGCCGTTCCTGGCGGGGAAAGTGGGCATGTTCCAGAACGGCCGGTGGGCGACGCCGGGTGCGCGCTCGAGCGCCGATTTCAACTGGGACGTGGTCGAGCTGCCCGATGGGCCGGCGGGTCCGAGCAACTGGCTCTTCTGGGGAGCGTATGTGGTGAACGCCAACACCGAGCATCCGGAAGCGGCCTGGGCTTTGATCCAGGAGCTGACCTCGGCCGAGGTGCAGGCGCAGGTTTCGGAGCTGGGGGCGAACATTCCCAGCCGGGTGAGCCAGGAGGCGCTGGATGCCTTCCTGACGTTCACGCCGCCGGACAACAACCAGGCCTTTCTGAACGGGCTGGCGCGCAATCCGGCGACCGAAGGACCGCTGTGGGCCGGCAGCTGGCCGGAATTTGACGCCGTCATGGGACCGGCCGTCACCGCGGTGCTGAACGGCGAGATCTCCATCGATGATTACGCGGCCACCATCTGTGACGAGGCCAACAAAGCCTTTGCCGATCCGGCCGCTGCAGCCGCCGCCTCAGCTGAAGGAGCGATGGCTGAAAAGGATTTCGGCGGCATTACCCTGCGCTGGCGGACGCGGCCGGACAACCAGGCGGAGATCAACGTCTACCAGTCGGTCAGTGACAGCATCGACCTCAAAGGGGCTGAGCTGGTCTACGAGCCGGGAGGGAGCGAAGGATCGAGCTACCAGGATGTGCTGAAGACGGAAATTGCGGCCGGCACGGCGCCGGACGTTTTCTGGATTCCGGGCACGG
>JBFFZG010000244.1:0-7262 GCA_041568735.1 Promineifilaceae bacterium (SeqCode) | reverse complement strand
GTTTAAGATGATACGGATAAGCCGCTGTCGGTCGACGCCCAGCTGAGATGCTGCAGGCCGACGTTGAGCGCGGTTTTCATTGTACCCCAATCGGAGAGCAGCATCTTGACATAGGTTAACATCGGTCCCGGACGGAAGGCCCATTCCCGGAAGGCCCGCTTCTGCCAGTAGAGCAGCTGCTCAGCCGATAACTCGGGGTAATCGAGAACGGTCCCCTTGTCCATATCGACCTGCTCCCAGCGCGTCCCCGCGCGGAACCAGTTGTTTTCGACCACTTCAAAAAAGAAGGGGGTGCCGGGATACGGAGCGGCGACGTGGAAGAGGGCGATGTCCAGCGGCAGCTTCTTGGAAAAATCGATCGTATCCCGGATCGTCTTTTCGGTTTCGCCGGGCAGACCGATAATGAAATACCCCCAGTTCATGATTCCCGCGTTCTTCGCCCAGCGCAGCGCGCGCTCGGCTTTATCGGGGTAGGCCCCTTTGCGGGCATGGCGCAGGATCTGCTCGTTGCCGCTCTCGATCCCCCAGGAGATAAGGGTGTTGCCGGCCTGGCCCATGAGCTGGAGCATCTCCTCGTCGACGTAATCAACCCGGCTGTTGCAGGTCCAGGTCACATCGAGCTTCTCGGCGATCATCAGCTTGCACAGTTCGATTACCTGATCCCGGTTGACGGTAAACAGGTCGGCATACATGTGGATGTGATTAATCCCCAATTTTTTCAGCTGCCACATCTCTTCCATCAACAGCGCCGGGGAGCGAAGACGGGTGCCGTACTGGTAGCTGACATGCTTGATGCAGTAGGTGCAGCCGGCCGGACAGCCGCGGCTGGTGACGATAAAGGTAAACGGCCCCTTGATGAGCGGCATGCGGTATTTTTTCAGCGGCAGCAGCTCGTGCATCGGGATCGGCATATCGTTCAAATCGCTGATAAACGGCCGCGGGAAGTTCAGCATGATCTCCTCCCCCTGCCGCCAGGCAATGCCTTTGATTCCCCGCAGATCGACCGACCCGTCCTCTTTTAAAGCCGGTTTATAGGTCACATCGTGTTTGGCGAATATCTGCTCGATTTCCGGAGAACGCTGGTCGATCCGGTTTTCGAGGTGGTCGAGCAGATCCCGTATGGTCAGGTCCGGCTCGCCAACCAGAACATAATCGAGCACGGGATAAGAGCGCATCGTTTCCCGGGGGATCGGGGTCACGTGGGTGCCGAAGGCGATCGTTTTCGCGCCGCGGGCCCGGGCCAGGAAACAGCCGTACATGTCGTTTTCCAGCGTCGGGGCCGTCACCTGGGTCATATAGTATTTCGGCCGGTACTCGTCCAGGATTTTTGTAAAGGCCGGCCAGGACATCCGCTCGGCGTTGGCGTCGACCACCTTAACCGTATAAACCGGGTGCAGCAGCGCGGCCATCTGGGCCAGGGAGACCTGCGGCCAGACCATATTCTCCCGGGTGCGCCGGCCGACCCGGTGCTGGGTGCGTATCCACAGCTCCCCATCCGGGGTCGGTGGATTGACCAGCATGATGTCGACCGCCTTGTCCCCCCGCGGCGTCTTCAGCAGGCCCTCCCGCACGATTTCGTCCGCGTTGGGGAAGTCCGCCATGCGGAGCTTCGGCACCCGGCGCGTCCCCAGGTTTTCCTTCATTGGATCAAACGGTTTCTCGTTCTTTTTGTCACTCATCTCTCTCTTGCCTTCTCTCTGTCGCTCGCGCCGGGAAGTAAAATCCGGATCGCCATGCAACAGCCCACTTTAGCGTTAATTTGAAATTTGTCGAAACCCTTTAATCTTTCGGCCGCCCGAGCGGACCCCGGCCTCAGTCACCGAAGGCCAGGTCTACCTCGAACTCCTCGCTGATCCGCTCTTCCCGCCGGCTCAGCTCCTCGAGAACCCGCAGCACCACCCAGTTGACCAGGAGCTGAACGCCGATGAGAATGAACATGGCGCTGCCCAGCATGTAGAGCCACAGGCGGGCGATATCCCATCCCTGCAGGCTGAGGGTCAGACTGATGATGCCGACGACCAGGCCGCTGGCGATGCTCAGCAGGCCGATCCAGCCGAAATGGCGTTCGATCGAGGTGCTGAACAGGGAGCGTTTGAGCAGCCCCTGGCGCACCGGCCGCTTGTAAAAAAGGGAGACGAGATAGTTGAAAATGACCCCGAGGCAGTAGGTGCTGATGCCGGTCAGGCCGGCCACCAGCGCCGTATAGATGGCGGCAACCCCCCAGGGGCCGATCGTGGTGATGCCGTTGAGCCGGGCGATGATGATCCCGAGGAGAACCAGCAGCGCCAGCCCGACCCCGCCCAGTCCGATGAGACCCAGGATCCTGACCGGGTTGTAGGTCAGCGCCGTCCAGATCATTGATTGGAGAAAAACAGAGCCGTCCCGGACAACGCTCAATTTCGACCGGCCGACTCGCTCGCTGTACGGAATCGGCTCTTCGATCATGCGAATCCCTTCGTGAATGGCGCGGGTGCTCATGACCGGGGTCAGGTTCAGGCCGTCCGGCAGCGGGTAGATGCGCTGCAGGACGTCTTTGCGAAAAACGCGCATGCCGCTGGCGCTGTCGGTCACCCGCTCGTTGCTGATCAGGCTCAGCAGGTTGGCGAAGAAAAGATTGCCGATGCGCCGGGTCAGGGGCATGCCGCTTTCACTGCCGGCCATGCGGGAGCCGATCACCAGGTCGTGCCCGGCAATGGCGATTTCGCACAGGCGCGGAAAATATTCGGGTGGATAGGTCCCATCGGCATCGAGAAAGCCGATCAGCTCGCCCCGGGCGTGACAGAAGCCGGTCTTCAGCGCGGCGCCGTAGCCCTGGTTCTTTCGGTGGCGGATGAGTTCAACCCCGTCGATGCTGCCGGCGATCTCGGCCGTGCGATCTGAGGAACCGTCGTCGACGACCAGCAGCTCCAGCTCTGCCACGCCCACTTTCTGGAGATCCCCCCGAATCGAGAGAACCCGGTTGGCGATATCGGCAATGCCGTTTTCTTCATTGTACGCTGGAATCACAATCGAGAGCATTGTCATCGTTCCTCCACAATCTAATACACCGCCAGCCGTTCGCTGCCGACGTTCGATCCATCGATTTCTTTAATGACCCGGGCCGGCACCCCCGCCACGACTGTGTGGGGGGGGACATCCCGGGTGACGACCGCACCGGCCGCCACCACGGCGCCCCGGCCGACGCGCACGCCGTCGGTAACAATTGCCCCGGATCCCAGCCAGACATCATCTTCGATGACGATGCCCTCAGCGGTGATTCCCTGGTCAACAAACGGGCGCCCCGGGTCGGCGAAGACGTGGTTGACGGCGATGATCTGGGTGAATGGCGACGTATAAACGCGATCGCCGATGGTCACCCCGCCCTGGCCTCGAATCACGGTGTACTCTCCGATGAGGCTGTTTTTGCCAATCTGGATCCCGGCATGGGGCAGGTCGCGAAAGTTGTAAACATGCAGAACGGCCCCATGCATGACAATCGTCTCCGCACCGATCGCGATACCGCCCGGACAGGCGTGTAAATAAACCCCCTGATCGAGGTAAACACCGTGTCCCAGGCGAATGAGATTGGCAAATCGGAGCCGGACGCCGCTTTCAATCGCCGCCGCCCCTTCCATGGTCAGGATCAATCGATAGACAACCCCCCGCGCGGCGATGCCGATGAGGGTGGGAATCCAGCCAAAGAGAAAAAAGACAGCCTGTTCGAGGAAATAGCGCGCCAGGCTGGAGGCCTGGCGGTTTACATAAAGCTTTAAACTGACGAATAAGGCACTCATCTTCTCTCTTCAAGCTCCATGCGCGCGTCTTCGGGCCGGTCGACGCTGACCAGATTCCCCGGTCATTTGATTTGGTCTCCGAATCGGCAGTCAATCGGCTTGAATTGTTCTGTTCCTCAGGAGAGAGATGGCGTGAGATCCTGGTGGTTCAACCGGTTGGTTTCAAGGGATCCAGATCCGGGCATTTATTTCATTATAGTACCGGAGTCTAGCATTTCTTTCTTACAAGCCGTCTTTCCGGTAGCCCGGGGTGCGGTAGTGGCGGGACGGGAGCGCGCGCAGCCGCTCGGCCGCCTGTTCGGCCGTCAGATCTCGCTGGATCTCTCCGAGCATTTCATAGCCGACCATGAATTTCTTGACCGTCGCCGAGCGGAGCAGCGGGGGATAAAAGTGGGCGTGCAGCTGCCAGTGCGCGACCGCGCCGTCCGGCTCGCCAAAAGGGGCGCCGTGCCAGCCCATGCTGTAGGGAAACGAGGTTTCAAAGAGGTTGTCGTAGCGGACGAGCAGCGCCTGGAGAATCACCGCCAATGACGACCGCTCCGCGGCGGAGAGATCGGGCAGCCGGCCCACCGGCCGGCGGGGAAGCAGCAGGATCTCGTACGGCCACGCCGCCCAGTAGGGCACGACTACCACCCAGTCGTCGTTGTGGGCGACCACCCGCTCGCCGCGCTCGATCTCGGCGGCGGCGTAGTCGACCAGGAGGGGGCGGCCGGTCTGTTCCAGGTAGGCGCGCTGCCGGGCATCCTCCTTGATCGCCTCGCCCGGCAGATTGTCCTGCCCCCAGATCTGGCCGTGGGGATGCGGATTCGAGCAGCCCATGATCTCCCCCTTGTTTTCGAAGAGCTGCACCCAGCGGTAGCGCCGGCCGAGATCGGCCGTCTCCGCCACCCAGGCCTCGATCACGGCGCCGATCTCCGGCAGATCCATCTCGGCCAGGGTCAGATCGTGGCGAGGAGAGAAGCAGATGACCCGGCAGGTGCCGGTCACCCCCGCCGTGATAAACAGGGGGTCCGCCGCCGCAGGCGGCGCCGGGGCGCCGGCTTTCAGGACGGCAAAATCGTTGTCAAAAACGAAGGTGCCGGCGTAGGCCGGGTTCTGATTTCCCCCTGCCCGCTCGTTGCCGGGGCAGAGATAGCAGGCCGGCTCGTAAGCCGGCAGGCGGAGCGGCGGAACCGCCTCGACCTTCCCCTTCCAGGGGCGCTGCAGCCGCTCGGCCGAAACGACCACCCACTCCCCGGTCAGCGGGTTCTGGCGGCGGTGGGGATGGACGGTCGGGTCGAACGACATGGTGCGCTCCTCGGTCTGGTAATTTTGCGGTGGACTGACGGGCTGAAGCGGGGCCGCCGCGTCCTCAGGCTTTCGGGGTGAGCTGCCAGACGGCCGACCCCCACGTCAGGCCGGCGCCAAAGGCGACGATCAGCAGGGTGTCCTGGAGGCTGATTTTCCCGTTCTCCAACCCCTCGCAGAGCGCCAGCGGGATGGAGGCGGCCGACGTGTTGGCATAGCGGTCGATATTGACGTAAAAGCGCTCCATCGGCAGGTCCATTTCCCGGGCAGCGGCCTGGATGATGCGCAGATTGGCCTGGTGGGGAATGATCCAGTCGACCTCGTCGAGTCGCTTGCCCGCCTTGACCAGGGACTCACCGCAGGTCTGCCCGATAATCCGGGTGGCGAATTTAAAGACGGCCCGGCCGTTCATGCGCACGAACTGGCGGCGCTGGTCGAGACTCGCCTGGCTGAGCGGCTCGGCCGTGCCCCCGGCCGGCACGATGATGTGCTCCCCCTGCCCGCCGTCGGAGCCGAGATTGAAGCCCATAAGCCCGCACGGCTCGTCGGTCGCTTCCAGAATGACGGCAGCGGCCGCGTCGCCGAACAGCACCGCGGTTGAGCGGTCCTGCCAGTCGATGTGCCGGCTCAACATCTCGACCCCGATGATCATCACCCGGTCGTAAACGCCCGTGGCGATAAACTGGTAGGCGGTCGCCAGGGCGTAGACGAATCCGGTGCAGCCGGTTTCCACCACAAAGGCGGGCACATTGGTCGCCCCCAGGGCGTGCTGCACCTGGCTGGAAACCGGCGGCGTCAGGAAATCGGGGGCGGTGTTGCCGACGACGATCAGGTCGAGGTCGGTTGGGGCCAGCCCGGCCCGCTCGAGCGCCCGGCGCGCGGCCCGGGTGGCCAGGGAGGAAGTCGTCTCTTCCGGCCCGGCGATTCGCCGCTCGACAATACCCGACCGCTGCACGATCCATTCGTGGCTCGTGTCGAGCGTCCTGGCCAGGTCGTCATTGGTGACGACATTGTCGGGAACATAGAACCCCCAGCCGATGAGTTTTCCATAGCGCTGATTGTTCATCCCTGAACTCCTCTCTCTCTGACCCTGCGGCTCATTCCACGATCGTCGCGGCCCGGTGATGGTGCTGCTTTCAATCGGTTGATAGGCCGCCGGCCGGCCGGGCGCTGTGCCGGCGGACAGTTCCCATAGGCGCAGCTCAACCGCCGGGCTCGCGCCGGCCGCCATACCGATCACAACCCCGCGGCCGGAGGATGGTTGCGTCCCGGGTTCCTATTTTAACCTAACCAGCGCTTGCGCCGCTTGTAGTGCTTGACATCGCGGTAGCTCTTGCGCTCCCCGACCTGGGTCAGGCCGAGATAAAACTCTTTGATGTCGGCATTGGCCGCCAGGTCGGCCGCGGAGCCGTCCATGACGATCCGGCCGGTCTCCATGACATAGGCATAGGCGGCCGTTTTCAAGGCGATATGGGCGTTCTGCTCGACGATCAGCATCGAGACACCGGATTCCCGGTTGATCTGCTTGATGATGTCGAAAATCTGGTGGACGAGCATCGGCGCCAGCCCCAGCGACGGCTCGTCGAGCAGCATCAGGCGCGGCCGTGCCATCAGCGCCCGGCCGATGACGACCATCTGCTGCTCGCCCCCGGAGAGGTACCCGGAGGTGCGGCCGCGAAATTTTTTGAGGACGGGGAAAAAGTGGTAGACCTGGTCGAGATCTTCTCGAATCTGCCCGGGCGCGGCCGAGCGGAAGAGGGCGCCGGCGCGCAAATTTTCCTCGACCGTCAGGTGGCGAAACAGCGGCCGCCCCTCCAGGACCTGCACGATGCCCAGACGAACGATCTCGTCCGGGTTCAGCTTATCGATCCGCTGCCCGTCAAACTCGATCGATCCCCGGGTCACCTCTCCCTGCTGCGAGCGGAGCAGGCCGGAAATCGCCTTGAGGGTGGTCGATTTCCCCGCCCCGTTGGCCCCCAGCAGGGAGACGATCTGTCCCTCGCCCACGTTGAGCGAGACACCGCGCAGGACCAGAATCACGTCGCTGTAGACAACTTCAATGTTGTTGACCTTGAGCATCGATTTTCGGAAGCGGGGACGGGCGTGCTGCCCGTCCCCGCCTGATCGTTCGTCAGCCCGGCCGTTTATGGCGCCGGCGGGCGGGTATCCGGCAGTTCAAAGAAGTCCTGGGCCACGTCCCAG
>JBFFZG010000243.1:0-7288 GCA_041568735.1 Promineifilaceae bacterium (SeqCode) | reverse complement strand
TGGCGGTGGGCAGCCCGCCGGTGGCCGACGCCATCGTGCCGGAAACCGCCTCCGTCGGCACCCCCATCACCGGGCAGGCTTTTATCGACGAACAGACCCTCTCCGTTATCTGGGACATGGGGGATGGCTCCCGGAAGGAAGGGGAGGTCATTCAGTACACCTACCGGACGAGCGGCGATTACGTCGTGACGATGAGCGCCAGCAACAACTTTGGCAGCACGGCCGTCTCCCGCCTGGTGCGGGTCAGCGGCGGGAGCTTTTACGTCCTGCTCCCGCTGGTGATCAATCAGAGCGACGGCGAACCGGTTCTGCCGCTCGATGTCGAAATCGTAGCCGAAACCATTGAATTCACGGAAAACCCGGCGGAGATTACCCTCGAGATCAACCACGAGCTCGACGGCCTGCCCGCCCCTGAGAAACTCCTGTGGTACATCAACGAAGCCCGGCGCCAGGCCGGAGTCAACCCGGTTTCGCTCGTTTTCGCCCTGAGCGAGGCGGCCAAAGCCCACACGGATGATATGGCCGGCGCGCTGTTTACGGGCCACATCGGCACCGACGGATCAACCCCCTACGAGCGCATCGCCCGCACCGACTACCGGGAAGGGGGCTACGCCGGTGAGGCCACCGCCTGGGGCTTCCAAAATGCCCGGGACGCGGTCCAGTTCTGGCTTGACAGCCCGCCGCATCGGCTCATTCTGCTCAATCCCTACGCCGACCAGGTTGGCGCGGCGCAGACCATCAACTACAGCGCCGCTTCGATCTGGTATTGGACGGCCGAATTCGGCGCAACCCGCGGCTCGATCGTCGATCAGATGCGGTCGGCCGGTGTTCGCCTGCGCCAGCCGGAAATCGACGCGACCTACGCCTTTACCGATACGGTGCTCCTGACCTGGAGCTGGCCGCTGCCGCTCGAAATGGGGGAGAAGTTTGTCGTTTACGTTCGGGATGACCAGGATCGGGAAACGGCGGTCGGGGAGATCGCCGTGCCGGCCAGCGAGGTCCTGCCATACAACTTCGGACTGCCGATCGGGGCGCCAACCCTGGCCCGCCGGGCCGGCGAATTCGCCTGGCTGGTGCGCCTGATCGGCGGGGATCGACAGGTCGTGACCGAGAGCGAAAGCCGGAGCTTCTCACTGACCGGCGCTTATCCGACGCCGGTCCCCCAGCCGACCCTGCCGCTGCCGGCTGCCAGCCCGCTCCCGCCGGCGCTGCCCACCGGCCAGCCCAGCCCAACCCCGACGCGGCTGCCGCTTCTGGTGACGCCCACGGCGACGCCGCTAAATACCGGGCCGACCAAACCGACGGCGACGGCGCAGCCGACGGCTTCGCCCAGCCCGACCCCGGCCGTGTCGCCGACGCCGTCCAATACCCCGCTGCCGACGGCCACCTCCACCGCATCGCTGCCGATTGTCGGCACCAATCCAACGTTCACGCCCACCCCAACCCCGGCGCCCTGAACGGCCGCCCGGGTTCACGCCGAGGAGCTAAGCCATGATTACCACGCTGATCGATGTGGAAACCGTGCATGATCATCTGGGCGACCGCTCCTGGGTGGTTGTCGACTGCCGCTTCGACCTGGCCGACCCGGCGGCCGGCGAGGCTGCCTACCAGGCCGGCCACATCCCCGGGGCCCTCTACGCCCATCTCGACCGGGATTTGAGCGGGCCGCCTCTGACCGATGCCGGTCGCCATCCACTGCCATCACCGGCCGCCATGACCCGGTTCTTCGGCCGCCTCGGGATCGCAGCCGGGGTGCAGGTCGTGGTCTACGACGGCGGCAGCGGGGCTATCGCCAGCCGGCTGTGGTGGATGCTGCGTTTCATGGGGCACGACGCCGTGGCCGTGCTCGACGGCGGCTGGCCGGCCTGGCTGGCGGCGGGATTTCCGGTGCGCGATGGAGTGGAAACCCGGCCCCAGGCGCTGTTCACCGGTGAGCCGCGGCGGGAGTGGCTGGTGGTGATCGACGAGGTTTCGGAGGCCCGGCTGCTGATCGACGCCCGTGAGGGAGCTCGCTACCGGGGCGAAGTGGAGCCGCTTGACGCCCGGGCCGGTCACATCCCGGGCGCGGTCAACTACCCTTACGCTCTGAACCTGGGGGAAGACGGCCGTTTCCTGCCCGCGGAGCGCATCCGGGAGCAGCTGGCGCAGGTCCTGGGCGAGGTTCCCGTCAAAGACGCCGTCTTTTACTGCGGATCCGGCGTGAGCGCCTGCCTCAACCTGCTGGCGGCGGCCCATGCCGGGCTCGGCAGCGGCCGTCTGTACGTCGGATCCTGGAGCGAATGGAGCCGGGATCCAGCGCGGCCGGCGATTCCTTGAGGTGGGGATTGGCCGCCCTCCCAACCGGGGGGTCGAACCGCCGATATCCGCCCCGGATGGCAAAAGGGAGTGAAAATTCGGTGGAAAATAGCCCCTATTTCCCACAATATTCATCTGGATCCCCAATTTTTTTCGCGTTTTTCACTCAACACTTTATGTTGAATCTTATTGATATTATGAAAAGTAATGCTATAATGTCGCTAGCTTATCTGACATAAAAAATAAACAGATTTTTCTTTGTGCCCCTGTGTGATATGAAAAGTTGTGGACCGCCTTCGGGGACGAACTGCCTGGCTCTTGCAGCTGGTCCCGCGTACTAAAGCTGTCCCGCCGCCTCTTTTTCGGGGCACCCAAACTGGCCCAGATACCCGGAGCAACTGGCATGGATGAGCAGTTGACTGCCTTTCTCGATTTTCTCGAAGCCGATCAAAACTACTCCCAGAACACAATTGCCGCTTATCGCAATGATCTCGGCCAGTATGTCGAATTTATGCGCCAGTTTTCGGAAATTAAGAGCTGGGCCGCTGTCGACGAAGATTTAATCGCCAGCTATACGGATGATCTCAAAGGGCATGCCTACGCCTCCTCCTCGATCGCCCGCAAGGTGGCGGCCATCAAATCCTTTTTTCATTTTCTCTTTGCCCGGGGGGAAATATCCGATGATCCGACCCGCAATCTCGAGTCGCCCAAGGTCAAGAAGCGGAAACCGCAGACGCTGACCCCCGAAGAAGTGGAGCGGCTGCTGGAGTCGCCGAAAGGGAAGAAATCCCCCAAAAATCTCCGGGATGCCGCCCTGCTGGGCGTGCTGTACGCGACGGGGATGCGAGTGACCGAAGTGGTCTCCATATCTCTCGGGGAAATCGACCTGGATAATGCCATCCTGAACTGCACCAACAGTGACGGCCAGACACGTTCCCTTCCAATCAATCAGGAAACGGTCGATTTGCTGAAAAAGTACCTCGAGAAGGGGCGGCCGTACCTGGCCAAAAATGGCGACCAGGAAGCGCTTTTTCTCAACCATCGGGGACAGCAGCTGACCCGGCAGGGCCTGTGGCTGATCATCAAGGCTTATGCCAGGCAGGCCAAATTGAAAACGGCCGTCACTCCCCATACCCTGCGCCACAGCTTCGCCGCGCATAAACTGATCAGCGGCCTGGAGCTGCAGGAGGTGCAGCAGCTGCTCGGGCACGCCAACATCTCGACCACCCAGATTTACACGCAGCTGACACCGGATTCCGACGAATCTCAAGATTAGAACCTGCCTGCCTGTGATCGCCTCACCTCTCTTCAGGCGTTATCATTGCGCCCGTTCCATCCCGGCGCACTCCGGTTCAGTTTGACACGAGAAACATGCTATGAATGATTTAACAGCCAGCCAGCCGATCGACGAAGCGATTGCCGAAATCAAACGCCGCTCGGCCGTCAGGCCGACCGTCGGCATCGTCCTCGGCTCCGGCCTCTCGGAGCTGGCCGACGAAGTGCCCGGAGCAGACATCATTCCGACAGGCGAGATTCCCCACTGGCCGGGATCGACCGTTCACGGCCACAAGGGACGCCTCGTCCTCGGCCGTCTGGAGAACCGGGATGTCCTCCTGCTGCAGGGGCGCTCTCACTACTACGAAGGCTTCAACATGCAGCAGATCACCTTTCCGGTGCGGGTGATGCACCGGCTCGGGATCGGCACGTACGTCGTGACGAACGCAGCGGGCGGGCTCAATCCCGATTTCGCCGTCGGGGATCTGATGGTCATCAAGGACCACATTAACATGCCGGGTCTGGCCGGGGAAAATCCACTGCGAGGTCCTAACGACGACGCGGTCGGACCGCGGTTTCCAGACATGACCCATGCCTATGATCCGGCCCTGCGCCGGCTGGCCCAGCGGGTGGCGGCCGAGGCTGGTTTCTCTCTGCGGGAAGGGATTTATTGTTTTGTCGGGGGACCGTCTTATGAAACCCCGGCCGAACTCCGCCTGCTGAAGGTGGCCGGCGGGGATGCCGTGGGCATGTCGACCGTGCCGGAGGTCATCGTGGCCTGCCACAGTGGGATGCGGGTGCTCGGTATTTCATCCATTACCAACCAGGCGCACCTGGAGCCGGATGAACACGCCGTGGTCAGCCATGAAGAGGTGCTTGAAGCCGGAAAGCTGATCATTCCGCGGTTGAAAGCCCTCATTCACGGGGTTTTGAGTGCTATGGATTCGTGAGCGGCCGCAGCCGGCCGGCTTTCACCGCGGTTTTACCATAGGAGAACGGACAAACCTGCAGGGTTATCAGGCCTTCAGGTTTGTTTTTTATTTTGCCCATGTCGTTTCTCGAAACGATCTATCTCTTTCTCATTCGCTGGGATATTCCGATTTATTTCATCGCCTTTGTCGGAATTGTCCTCAATTTGATCCGTTTCTGGCAGTCCCGCGGCCGCCTGCGCCGGGCGATGTTCGGCTTTGAGCGGGAGACCGGGACGGCCCTGCGCACGAGCGCACTGGTCGGCCTGCTGTTCTTTTCGGCTGTGGCTGGAGCGGTATATTATGTCAACACATCGATCGCCCCGACCCTGCCGGCCGAGCTTCTGCGGCCGCCGACCCCCGCGCCCAATATTTTTGCCACCCCGCTGGTCTCCCCGACGCCGCTGACGGCCGGCAGCCCCGGCACCCTCCGCCCCCGGGTCACGCCCAATCTCGTCGCTACCGCCACCCTCCCCGGCGCCGGGCAGCCGGCTGCACCAACCAGCACCCGGCCGCCGGCCCAGCCGGCCCCGGCCAGCGGCTTCATCCCCGAAGGGGGCGGCTGTACGCCGGCCGTGCACATCTCCGAACCCCGTCCGAACACCACGGTCTTTGGAACGGTCGAATTCATCGGCTCGGCTTCGGGAAATGATTTTGGCGCCTTTACCCTGGAAATGCGCGGCCCGGGGACGGGGGAAACCTGGGTCGACGTGCTCGGCGGCCGCAGCTTCATCCCCGTGACCGGCGGCTCCCTCGGGGCGGTCAACCTCGCCGTCCTCGACAACGGGCTCTACGGGGTGCGCGTGACCGTGCTCGATCTGAACGGCCTGCCGGCCGCCCGCTGCACCATCCAGCTGACGGTCAACAACGAATAAAACGGGACAAACCGGGGCTGGTTCAGCCTTCGGCCGCGGATTCGCCGGAATCCGCTGGTGGATTGATTTCGTAGAAGCAGAGCATCGTGCGGCCGTAGCGGCGGCGATCCGTGAGCTGCAGCCGCTCGAGAGGGAGCTCCTGATATTCCTTCGGATCGATCTGCACGACGATCAGCCCATCCGGCTGCAAAAACGCGGCCGGCGCCTCGTCGAGCAGGGCCATGATATTCTGCCAGATCGCTTTGTATTGGGGTGGGGCGATGTAGATCAGGTCAAAGGGGGCGGTACCCCCCTGGCGAACCCGCCGCAGGTAGGCGGAGGCATCGGCCAGCAGGACCGCGGCCCCATCGCCCAGGCGGGTGGCGGCCAGATTCTCCTGGATGGTGCGCACGGCCGCGCGGGAATTGTCGGTAAAGACGACCTCGGCCGCATCCCGGCTGAGCGCCTCGATGCCAACCTGCCCCGTACCGGCAAAAAGATCGAGCCAGCGCGTGCCGATTACCCAGTCCCCCAGGATATTAAAAAAGTTTTCCTTGACGCGGTCCATGACCGGCCGGGTGGTGTCGCCCGGCACCATCTTCAATTTTCGCCCGCGTGCTTTGCCGCTGATTACCCGCATCGTTTCGCTTTTCCTGCCAGGTGCTGAATTGACCCCAACGCGGCTAAGGCCGGACCTCGATCTCGGCCAGGAGGGCGCGATCGCCCAGCTGCCGGCCGCTGGCGTCGAGCACCGGCAGGCGCCATCCTTCCGCCTGGACCCAGAGACCGGCCGTCAGCCGGTAGCGCCCCGGAAGCAGCTCCGCCGGCAGGGTCAATTTGTACCGGTCGAGCACGTATTTGTCCAGCGGCCAGCGGCGGGTCGGGAAGTCGCCGGGATTCAGTTTATCATCCTGGGCGACCGGAATGCCATCCGGCCCCAGCAGGTGGACGAACGACTGGAAGTTGATCGTCTGCTCGCTGGCCGCCTGCCAGTAGAGCGTCACTTCTATGGTTTCCCCGGCCCGGATTTCCCGGCCGCTCAGGTCGAGACCGGTCAAAATGATCTGGTTGTCAAAATTATCCTGCCGCTTTTCAGCGGCCGGCTCGGGAAGCCAGCTGTCGGAATCGTAGTGGAACCAGCCGTGGGGCAGGAGCAGCGCCAGTGCCGCGACCAGTAGGGCGGCGGCGGCGGTCGAGCCATCGAGCGCCGGGAGCGCTTCCGCCGGGGTTTCACTCCGGGGCCAGCGCCAGGCCAGGGCGAGCAGCGCCAGCAGGGAGAACGCGGTGATCAGCCAGCCGGCCCGGCGCGCCGGGGTCGAGCCGAAGCGCACATCGACCGTATGGCTGCCGGCCGGCACCGGCACGACGAGGAACCCTTCCGGCCGCCCGAGTTCGGTGGCGGCCGGCTGGCCGTCGATCGTGACCTGCCAGCCGGGAAAATCAAACAGGAAGAGACGGAGCGGAAAGGCGGCCGGCGCCTCGACGGTGTAGCGGGTGTGAAGGGGATTGACGGGTTCCGAGATGACCTGCACGTCCGCGGGCAGGGCGGCGCGGTTGACCCGATCGGGCTCGCCGTTCCGCAGCAGGGTGTCGATGAGCTGTCCCTGCCCCTGGGGGATGGAATCGACTGTAACCGGGACGAAATCGGCCGTCGAGGTCGTTCCCAGCCAGCGGCCGCGCGTTTCCTGGTAGGTCAGCGCCGCCACATCGGCCGGCCCGAACGGCTCCCATGGAGGAACCTGGCTCAGCGGCACGGCCAGCGCCAGGATCAGCAGGACCATCCAGAGGTCGGGCCGCGGGAAAGCGGGGAGCCAGGCCGGCAGCCGGCCGGCAGCAAAACCGGCCAGGACGGCCAGGCAGGCGGCCGCCGGCCCCAGCAGCCGCCAGGGAAACTGG
>JBFFZG010000242.1:0-7324 GCA_041568735.1 Promineifilaceae bacterium (SeqCode) | reverse complement strand
GGCCCCCCCGCGGCCGGTTCGCCACCGGTGGCCGGTCCGGCCGGACCGCCGCAGGCGGCCAGCAGCCAGAGGGCCGCCGCCAGAATCCAGGTTTTCTGCATGTGTTCTTCTCCTGCACGATGAATCGATGGGGCAAAAATGACCCAATAACACCAGACGGGCCGGCCGCGGGATTTCTTACCCTCCGGGCAGGCGAGAGGGCTGTTTTACCCGAAGACCGGCCGGCCGGCCGGGCCTGTGTGGGAAATGAGTATGATTACCCCGGTCGGCCGCCGGCAATCTGCTATGATATTCCCTTGGGAGAGCAGTGGGAAACGCTGCCAGGAGGGGGATGACAAATTTAGGAATTAATAATATAATATTTAGGCGGACCTAATTCCGGGTCCGCTTTCATACTTCCAACAGGTTTCCCGCTACAATGCCCGGCAGATCGCCTGCCCCATCTCACAACCCCTGACAACCGGATGCATCAAGCGATTGGCGAAAGATAGCGGAGAGAGGATCTGACGTATGTTTGGCCTGTGGTCTAAAAATAAAGTGAAACACGGCCTGAACGGCCATGGAACCGTCGCGAGCGATTTCCTGATCGATCTGCGCCGAATAGAAAAGGCGTACGAAACGGAAGCCGGTCCTTTCCTGGCCCTGCGGGGAATCGACCTCACTGTCCGGCCGGGCGAATTCGTGGCGGTGGTCGGTAAATCCGGTTCGGGCAAATCGACCCTGATCAACATGGTCACCGGGATCGACCGGCCGACGGCCGGCGAAGTCATTGTCAAGAATACCCCGATCCACACCCTGAGCGAGGGGAGCATGGCGGTCTGGCGCGGGCGGCACATGGGGATCGTCTTCCAGTTTTTCCAGCTTCTGCCGACCCTGACCGTCATCGAAAACATCATGCTGCCGATGGATTTCTGCAACATGTACGAACCGCGGGAGCGAGAGGAGCGGGCGATGCACCTGCTGAGCCTGGTCGAAATGGAGGACCAGGCCCACAAACTCCCCTCAGCCGTTTCCGGTGGGCAGCAGCAGCGGGCGGCCATCGCCCGAGCCCTGGCCAACGATCCCCCAATCATCGTGGCCGACGAGCCGACCGGCAATCTGGACTCGAGCACGGCCGAGGCGGTGTTCGCCCTCTTTGAAAAGCTCGTCTACGACGAAGACAAGACCATCCTGATGGTCACCCACGACATCGACCTGGCCCGGAAAGTCAACCGGAAGGTGACGATTTCCGACGGCGAGATTTTGAGCGACGAACTGCTCATGGCGGCCACCCCGGCCTGATCGGCCCTCCCGGCTTTCTATCAAAAAAGGCGATGAAATTTCTGCTGAAACCGCGCTGGCGCAAGGTCCTGCGCGACCTGGCCATCAACAAGACCCGCACCCTGCTGGTCGTCCTGTCGATTTCCGTCGGCGTGACGGCGATCGGCATGGTGCTGGGTTCCCAGACGGTCATTTCCCAGGATCTGCCGCGCGATTTTCAGGCGATCAATCCGGCCAGCGCCACCATCTTCACCCTGCGCACCTTCGACGAGGAAACCGTGGCCGCCATCGCCGACCTGCCCGGGGTCGGCCAGGCCATCGGCAAGCGGCTCGTCGTCAGCCCGATCAAGGTGGGGGAGGGAAGCTGGCGCAACCTGCAGCTCTACGCGCTTAAAGATTTTGAAAATATCCCGGTCAACAAGCTGACGCCGGAGGAAGGAGCCTGGCCGCCGCCCAAGGGGACAATTTTGATCGAGCGCTCGGCTTTCGTGCCCAATCTCGGCTTCGGCGATGTCGCCTTCGGAGATCCGATCACCTTGAAATCCCCTTCGGGCAAGGAAAAGGAGCTGATCGTCTCCGGCACCGTGCACGATCTGAACCAGTTCCCACCCCAGCTGGCCCAGACCCCCTTTGGCTATATCTCTTTTGAGACGCTGGAGCTCCTTGGCGAGCCGCAGGAATTCAACCAGCTCGATTTTACGGTGGCCGAGAACGCACTGGATGCCGATCACATCAAGGCGGTGGCCGAGGAAGTTCAGGAGGCGATCGAGCGGCGGGGGATTCCGGTCCTGTTCGTCCTCTCCTTTCCGCCCGGCGAACCGCCGACCCAGACCTTCATCGACGGCATCGCCACCCTGCTGGCGGCCATGGGCGGGCTGTCCCTCTTCCTGAGCGGTTTTTTGATCATCAACACCCTGTCGGCCATCCTGACCCAGCAGGTGCGGCAGATCGGCATCATGAAGGCGATCGGCGGCCGGTCGCGGCAGCTGGTCGCCATGTATTTCGCCATGGTGCTGGCCTTTGGCGTGCTCTCTCTCATTCCGGCCATTCCGCTGGGGGCGCTGGGGGCCAGTGCCCTGTCCGGCATCCTCGGCTTCTTTTTCAATTTCGACGTGCGCAGCTTTGCCATCAATGGGCAGGTCGTCCTGATTCAAACCATCATCGCCATCCTGGTGCCGCTGCTGGCGGCGATCTATCCCATTGTGCGCGGCACCCGCACGACGGTGCGGGAGGCGATCAGCGAGCACGGCCTCGGCAAGGGGCAGTTCGGCACCAGCGGGCTCGACCATTTCCTGATCAACCTGCGCCGGCTGGTTCCGCTGCGCCGGCCGACCCAGATTTCGCTGCGCAACACCTTTCGCCGCAAGGGGCGGCTGCTGCTGACGCTGATCACCCTGTCGCTGGCCAGCATTATTTTCATCTCGATCATGAGCATTCGGGCGTCGCTGCAGCAGACCCTGGACGAGGCGCTCGGCTACTTCGCCTTCGACGTGCAGATCCAGTTCAGCCGGCCTTACCGCATCGAGCGCATCACCCGGGAGGCCCTGTCGATGCCCGGCGTGCGGGCAGCGGAGAGCTGGGGCTTTGGCGGGGCGAGGCGGGTGCGGCCGGATGGGACGGAAAGCGACAACATCATTGTCTATGCGCCGCCGGCCGACTCGCAGATGATCGATCCGGTGCTCCTCGAAGGGCGCTGGCTGCAGCCGGGGGACACCAACGCGATCGTGATCAACAACGACGTGCTGCGCAACGATCCCGACCTCCAGCTCGGCAGCCGCATGGTCCTGAATCTTGGCGGCCGGGAGCGGGAATGGGTTGTCGTCGGCATCGCCCGCAGCGCCTTTCCTCAGCCGGCGCTCTATGCCAGCTACGATTACTTCAGCAGGGCTTCCGACGCGGTGGGGGAGGGGCAGGTGATCCTGATCGATACCGATCCGGGCCTCGACCTGGCTCAGTCCGGCTCGCTCTACGAGACCCTTTACCGGGACCGCGGCTACCGGGTCGACCAGATGCAGACGGTCGACCAGGCCCGTTCGATCCTGAGCCTCTTTTTCAACATCCCCATCATCTTCATGCTGGCCATGGCCGGCGTGCTGGGCGTGGTCGGCGGGCTGGGGCTGATGGGGACGATGAGCATCAATGTCATCGAGCGGCTGCGCGAGATCGGCGTCATGCGCGCCATCGGGGCTTCTGATCTTTCGGTGCTGGCCATCGTCTTGCTTGAAGGGATCCTGATCGGCCTTTTGAGCTGGTTTTTCGGCGGATTGCTGGCCATTCCCCTCAGCCGGGTGCTCACCGAGCAGGTCGGCCTGCTGATTCTGCAGTCGGTGCCCAGCTTTATCTTCTCAGTCGGGGGGACGGTTTTCTGGCTGATCATTGTGGTTTTGCTGGCGATCCTGGCCAGCTTCTTACCGGCGCGCAGCGCGTCGAAAATCACCGTCCGCGAAGTGCTCAGCTACGAGTAGACCGGCCGCCTGGCCGGCGCGGAAGCCTCAACATTCAGCCCGGCCGCCGCCGGGTTTCGGGATGCCCTCTATTGTAAAAACTATCTAAGAACGGTAAACTTGTGCCCCTGTGGAGAGGACTTTAAAGCAACATCCCGCGACTTCGTCATAAAACCCGAACCACAAGAGGGTCATGAGCGACGATTCAGCCAGGCTGCTCAGCATTGAAAATGTCAATTTGAGTTTTGGGGGAGCGCAGGTCCTGCGTGATGTCTCTTTTGGCGTCCGCCGGGGCGAGATTCGGGCGATAATTGGCCCCAACGGCGCCGGCAAAACCTCCCTGTTGAACTGCATGAGCGGCTTTTACCGGCCGGACAGCGGCGCGATCTTCTACAAGGGGATCGACGTGACCCGGGTGCCGCCTCACCAGATCTCCATGCTGGGAATCGCCCGGACGTTTCAGAACATCGCCCTCTACACCGGACTCAGCACCCTCGACAACCTCATGGCCGCCCGCCACATTCACATGAAGCAGAGCACCATGGCCTCCATGCTCTTCTGGGGCCAGGCACAGCGGGAGGAGGTCGAGCACCGGGCCGTGGTGGAAGAAATCATCGACTTTTTGGAGATCGCCCATATCCGCAAGGCGGTCGTCGGCGCCCTGCCCTACGGCCTGCGCAAGCGGGTGGAGCTCGGCCGGGCGCTGGCCCTGGAGCCGGAGCTCATGCTGCTCGACGAACCGATGGCCGGGATGAACGCCGAAGAAAAAGAGGATATGGCCCGCTTCATCCTGGACATCTACGAACGGCGGGGCATCACCGTGGTGCTGATCGAGCACGACATGGGGCTGGTCATGGATATTTCCGACCGGATCGTGGTCATCGATTTCGGGGTAAAAATCGCCGAGGGGGACCCGGATATGATCCGCAGCGATCCCGATGTGATCCGCGCTTACCTGGGGGAAGAAACGTGATGTCGACCGCGGAAACGCTGCCCCAGTTTTTTCTCGAGCGCGTGCGCCAGAGCGGCGATCAAAAGATCGCCATGCGCCAGAAGGAATACGGCATCTGGCGGGAGTACACCTGGCAGGAGTCTTACGAGCAGGTGCGCGATTTCGGCCTGGGGCTGGTTGCGCTCGGCCTGCAGCGCGGCGATCACATCGCCTCGGTCGGGGATAACGACCGGCAGTATATCTGGGCCTACATCGCCATGCTGGCCGTCGGCGGGGTCCAGGTGGGGATGTTCACCGACACGAACGCCCAGGAAATGAAATATCTGATCAATCACAGCGACGCCCGCTTTGTCCTGGCCAAGGATCAGGAGCAGTGCGACAAAGTACTCGAGATCAAGCAGGAGCTGCCCCAGGTTCAGCGGGTGATTTACTGGGATGCGCGGGGGCTGTGGAACTACGACGACCCGTGGTTGATCTCCTTTGAGGAGGTACAGCGGCTGGGGCGTGAGCTGGCGGCGCGCGAGCCGGAGCGGTTTGAAATTGAGACGGCCCTCGGCCGGAAAGAGGATCTGGCCGTTCTCTGCTACACCTCCGGCACGACCGGCCTGCCAAAAGGGGCGATGCTCAATAACAACGGGCTGGTGTTTTCCTGCCTGGCCTTCAACGAGGTCGATCCCCGCTACGACGACGACAATCACGTCAGCATTCTGCCCATGGGCTGGATCGGCGAGCACATCCTGGGGGTGGCCCCGCACTGTGTGTTCGGCATCGTCATGAACTTTCCGGAGGAGCCGGAAACGGTGCGCAGCGACATTCGGGAGATCGCCCCGGAGGGGATTCTCTACAATTCCCGCCTCTGGGATTCTCAGGTGGGGCTGGTCCAGGTCAAAATGAAAGAGGCCTCCTGGCTCAACCGGCAGCTCTACAATATTTTCCTGCCGGTTGGCTACAAAGTCGCCGACAAGAAGTTTGTCAACGAGCGCATTGGCCTCGGCCTGCAGGCGGCTTATTTTCTCGGGGATCGGCTGCTGTTCCGGCCGCTGCGAGACAACCTGGGTCTCTCGAAAATCCGGGCGGCCTATACGGCCGGCTCCACCCTGAGCCCGGACGCGATGCGTTTTTTCCACGCCCTGGGGATCAATTTAAAGCAGATTTACGGCTCGACCGAAGTTTCAGGGGGGGCGACCGCCCACTACGATGGAGATATCAAGTTCGCCAGCGTGGGCCGGCCGGTGCCGGGAGTCGACGTGATGATTTCCCCGGAGGGGGAGATCTTAATTACCAGCCCGGCCGTATTTATCGGTTATTATAAGAACGAAGAGGCGACGGCGGAGTCGCTCTACATCGATCGCGCCGGCCGGCGCTGGTTCCGGACGGGCGACGCCGGCTACATCGACGAAGACGGCCACGTGATCTACCTCGACCGGCTGAAAGACATGATCACCCTGGCCAATGGCGAAAAATTCTCCCCGCAGTTCATCGAAGGGCGGCTGAAATTCAGCCCCTATGTGCGCGACGTCATGGTAATCGGCGGCGGCCGGGAATTTGTCACCGCCCTGATCACCATCGACTTCGAGAATACCGGCAACTGGGCCGAAAAAAAACGCATTGGCTATACGACGTTTACCGACCTGTCCCAGAAAGCAGAAGTTTACGAACTGATCCGTCAGGCGATCGCCGAGGTGAACAGCAGCCTCCCACCCGACGGACGGGTGCGCCGCTTCGTGCTCATGCACAAGGAATTCGACGCCGACGAAGCGGAAGTGACCCGCTCCCGCAAACTCCGCCGGGGCTTCCTGTCCGAGCGGTATCACGACCTGATCGAAGCGATGTACAGCGACCGGACGGCCGTTCAGCTCAAAACCCAGGTCGTCTACCAGGACGGCTCCGAAGGAACCCTGGACACCACCATTCACATCCAATCCGTCCAGCCCTGACCGATCCCTTTTCACTTTCAACTTTCAACTTTCACCTTTCACCTTTCAACTTTCGACTCAGATTCCCACCCCATGAACTGGATTCTCGTCCCCCAACAGCTCATCAACGGCCTCCTGACCGGCGGCATCCTGGCCTTGATCTCGATCGGCATCGTGCTGATCTATAAATCCTCCGAAGTATTTAACTTCGCGCAGGGGCACATGGTGATGGTCGGGGCCTACCTGACCTGGGCCTTTTCCCGGGTGATATCGACCGGCAACTCCCAGCTGACGCTCCTGCTTTCGGCCGGGGCAGCCATCGTCGTGGCCATCCTGATCGGGCTTTTGATCGAACGGCTGACTCTGCGGCCGATGACCGGCCAGCCGCTGCTGGCCATCATTTTAATGACCCTGGGGCTTTCCCAGCTGATGGAGGGGGTGACCACCGTGCTGTTCGGAACCGAGCCGAAGCCGGATTTTCCCACCCTCTTTCCACAGGACGCGGTCTGGCGGATTCCGGTGCCGCCGGTGAACGGGCAGAGCATCGCCTTTCTCAACCAGCTGACCCTGCCCCACACCCGGGTGGCCGCCTTCGTCGTGGCGCTGCTGGCGGCCCTGCTGCTCATCCTGCTCTTCCGCTACACCAATATCGGGCTGTCGATGCGGGCCACCTCGGAAGATCACGAGCTGGCGCGCAGCGTCGGCATTCGCGTCTCATCGGTTTTCGGCACCTCCTGGGCGATCGCCGGCGT
>JBFFZG010000241.1:0-7379 GCA_041568735.1 Promineifilaceae bacterium (SeqCode) | reverse complement strand
CGGAGGTTCTAACGATCAACGTGCCCTGATCGAGACGATGACGACCGACGCGGACGGCTGGTACCTCTCTGACTACATCCACAAGGGGAAGGTAGCAACCTATACCCTGAGACTGGTGGAAACCAGAGAGGAATTCCAGGCGGAGGTCGGCGGCAAGGTCAAGTTCGGGGAAGGGAACTTCTTCCAGTAGGTTTGTGGGTGTGTCAGCCGGCGCCGCCGCCGGACTGGGGACCGGGCAGCCGCCCGGTCCCCGGCAGGCGGCCCGGTTGGGTGTGTGATAACGACGGCGACGGCACAGCGGCCTGGAGAGGTTAGCTGCCGGCCTTCGTGAAGGTCAAAGAGCCCGGTGATCCGGCCGCCGGGCTTTTTTCGCTCCTCCAGTTGGGGTATCATTCCCATACACGCCGCTGTTAACAGGTTGCACCAACGAGGAGCAGGGTATGAGTCGCGAGCGCCGGCGCTCCCCACGCCGCCCCAGATCAGAAGTACCGGTCGGAGACAGGCGGCCGGCCGTTGCCCCAGGCCTGCCGGGGGGGCAGTACCGGCCGCTGGCGGAAGAGGACGTGCGCCGCATCCACGAAGCCTCCCTGGAGGTGCTCGAGCGGGTGGGGATCCAGGTCATGCCCTCGGAGTGCCGCGAGATCTGGCGGGCGGCCGGCGCCGCCGTCGACGAGGCACGCGATCGGGTCTTCATCCCGAGACGGCTGGTCGAAAAGGCGCTGGAAACGGCGCAATCTGAAGTGACGCTTTACGGCCGGGAGGACGACCGCTGGAATCTCCACCTGGGCGGCAAAAACGTCTACCTCGGCACCGGCGGCGCCGCGGTCCTGGTCCTCGATCTCGAGACCGGTCACGCCCGCGAAAGCACCCTGGCCGATGTGGCCCAGATCGGCCGCCTGTGCGACGCGCTCGATAACATCCACTTTTACCTGCGGCCGTGCGTGGCCCGGGACATCCCCCCCGCCCTGCTCGATCTCAATTCCTACTACGCCGCCCTCGCCAACACGACCAAGCATGTCACCGGCAACTGCTTCACCGTCGACTCCCTGCATGAGGTTCTCGAGCTGGGGGCCATGATCGCCGGATCCCCCGAGGCACTGCGCCGCCGCCCCTTCCTGTCGTTCATCACCAGCTGGACGGTCAGCCCCCTGCGGTACGCCCCGGAAACGGTCGAGGTGCTGACCGAGATCGTGCGCCAGGGGATGCCGGTCTTTCTCTCGTCGGCGCCCCAGGCAGGAGCGACCGGTCCGGCGGCCCTGGCCGGCACCCTGGTGCAGATCCACGCCGAGGAGCTGTCCGGCATTACCTACTGCCAGCTCGTCAACCCGGGCACCCCGGTCGTCCTCGGGTACGTGCCCTCGGTGGCCGATCTGCGCACCGGCAGCTTTGTCGGCGGCGCCCCGGAGTTCGCCCTCATGAACGCGGCTGTGGCCCAGCTCGGCCGGCACGCCGGCCTGCCGGTCTACAATTCGTCCGGCCTGAGCGATTCGAAGATTCCGGATATCCAGGCCGGCTACGAGAAGGGGATCACCAGCCTGGCGGCCGCCCTGGCCGGCGCCAACTACATTCATCACAGCGCCGGCTTCCTCGAATCGATGCTGACCGTCGCCTACGAGCAGTACGTCATCGACGACGATATCAACGGGTCGATCATGCGCTGCGTGCGCGGCATCGAAGTGACCGATGACACCCTCTCCGTCGACCTGATCGAGGAGGTCTGCTTCGGCGAGGGGCATTACCTGGGCACGGCGCAGAGCATCGACCTGATGCATTCGGAGTACTACTATCCCCACACGGCCGATCGCCGCCGCCGGGGGGACTGGGAAGCGAGCGGATCGCCGTCGATGCGGGAAACGGCCCGGCGGCGGGTGCGACAGATCCTGAAGGAGCACGAACCACGGCGGCTCAACCCGCCGGTCGATCGGGCCATCCGCGAGCGCTTTGAAATCCTGCTGCCGCCGGCCCTGGCCGGGATGGGGTAGCCGGGCGGCCGGAACGGGCCGCCCCAGGAGGGATTCTTTGTCCTGGAAATTGATTCGACAGGGACTCGGTTTGGCGCGTCCCCGGCCGCTGATCCGCCCGCGCCCCTTCCCCGAGCGGGCTGATGTGGTCATCATCGGCGGCGGGGCGCACGGGCTGGCCTGCGCCTATTACCTGGCCCGGAACCACGGGATCACCGACGTGGTCGTGCTGGAAAAGGGGTACATCGGCTCCGGCGGCAGCGGCCGCAATACCGCCATTATTCGCAGCAACTACCTGACGCCGGAAGGGGTCAATTTTTACGACGAAAGCGTCCGGCTTTACGAAGAAATGTCGACCGAGTTCGACTTCAACGTCCTGTTCAGCCAGCGCGGTCACCTGACCCTGGCCCATACCGACGGGGCGCTGCGCACGATGCGCCGCCGGGCGGAAGTCAACCAGATCCAGGGAGTGGACTCCCGGGTCATTTCCACCGCTGAACTGGCCGACCTCTGCCCCACACTCGACGTCAGCAATCACCCGCGCTACCCGATCCTGGGAGCCCTCTACCACCCGCCCGGCGGCATCATTCGCCATGACGCCGTGGTCTGGGGGTACGCCCAACAGGCCGACCGGCTGGGGGCGGCCATCCACCAGCAGACCGAGGTGACCGGCATTTCCGTTGAAAACGGCCGGGTGACCGGCGTGGAAACCACCCGCGGCCCGATTCAGACCCGGATGGTCCTCAACGCCACGGCCGGCTGGTGCACCACCATCGCCGACATGGTCGGGGTCCGGCTGCCGGTGACGACCTATCCGCTGCAGGCCTGCGTGACCGAACCCCTGAAGCCCTTTCTCGACGTCATCGTCGTCTCCGGCAGTCTGCACGTCTACGTCAGCCAGTCCGACCGGGGCGAGCTGGTCATGGGGGCGGCCGTCGATCCGTTTGCCGGCTATAGCATGAAGGGCTCCCTGGCCTTCACCGAAGGGCTGGCCGCTCACATCCTGGAGCTCTTTCCGGCCCTGGGTCACGTGCGCGTGCTGCGCCAGTGGGCGGGTTTGTGCGACATGACCCCGGACTACAGCCCGATTATGGGCTTTACCCCGGTCGAAGGGTTTGTCGTGGATGTCGGCTGGGGAACCTACGGGTTCAAGGCCTCCCCGGTCAGCGGCAAACGGATGGCCGAATTGATCGCCACCAACCAGACCCCGGAGCTGCTCGCCCCGTTCCGCCTGTCCCGCTTTGAAGCATTTGATCTCGTCGGCGAAAAAGGGGCGGCCGCGGTCGGCCACTGAGGGGCGGCCCGCGGGGGGTCAGGACTGTTTCAGGAGGAAGGATGATGCTGATTGAATGTCCCAACTGCGGCCGCCGCAGCGTTCAAGAGTTCCGCTACGGCGGCGAGATCAACCCGCGGCCGGCCCGGCCCCGGGAAACGGCGACGGCCGCCTGGGCGGGCTACGTTTTCATGCGGCGCAACCGGGCCGGGCCCCAGACCGAGTGGTGGTTCCACCGCGATGGCTGCCAGCGCTGGTTTCTGGCCGAGCGGGACACCCGCACCAACGAGATCGCGCGCACCTATTTCTGGGCGCCGGTTTCCCTGCCTCTCGATCAGGACTTGCCGGATGCTGGAGAAGGGGACTAGCGCCAGCCATGGCCCGTAAAAAAGCCTCCTCAGCCCCATTCCGGCTGCCGCGGCAGTCCGGGGAGATCATCGACCGCACCCGGCAGATCCGCTTTACGTTTGACGGCCGGACCTACAGAGCCCATCCCGGCGACACGATCGCCTCGGCTCTGGCCGCCAACGGAGTCCGTTTGCTCGGCCGCTCCTTTAAATATCACCGGCCGCGCGGCCTGATGGCTTACGGCCACAGCCTGAACGGCATGGTCCAGGTCGGGGCGGAGCCGAGCGTCAGCGCCTGGCTGGAGCCGGTCGTCGAGGGGATGGACGTGCGGCCGGTCAACAGCTGGCCTTCTCTGCGGCGGGATTGGCTCAGCGCGACCCGCTTTTTTGATCGCTTTCTGCCGGTTGGCTTCTACTACAAGACGTTTATACGGCCGCGCTGGGCCTGGCCGTATTACGAAAAGCTGCTGCGGCGGGCGGCCGGGCTCGGCCGGGTTGATTTCGACGCGCCGCCGGCCGCCGGCTATCTCAAGCGACATCTCCACGCCGATGTCGTGGTCATCGGGGCCGGGCCGGCCGGTCTGAGCGCCGCCCTGGCCGCCGCCGGTGGGGGAGCGCGGGTGCTGCTGCTCGACGACCAGGATGAGCCCGGCGGTCACTGGCGCTGGGAGCGCGGCCGGGAGCGGGAGCGGGTAGAGCTGGCCGAGGCGGTGCGCCGCAGCCCGGGGATTCAATACCGGTCCGGAACCTTCGTGCAGGGCTGGTTCGAGGATCATTGGCTGTTCGCCGTGCGCGAGCGCCAGCTCTACAAAATTCGGGGCCGGGCCACGATCATCGCCACCGGCGTGGAGGACCAGCCGCTGATCTTCGACCAGAATGACCTGCCTGGCGTCATGATGGGCAGCGCCGTGCAGCGGCTGCTCCATCTCTACGGGGTGGCGGCCGGGAAGAAGCCCCTGGTTGTCACGGCCAACGAGGACGGCTGGCAGCTGGCGGCCGATCTGCAGGCGGCCGGGCTGCGGCCGGCCGCCGTCGTCGACCAGCGGCCGCAGGCGGAAGCGGCCGGCGCGCGCCATCTGCCCGATGTCCCCGTTTTCTGGCAGAGCACGGTGGCGGCCGCCCGGGGGCGGAGCACGGTTGAACGGGCCGTGGTGCGCTCCATCCCCGGGGAGCGCCGCGGGAGCGATCGCCGGGAAGAGCGGGTGATCGCCTGCGATCTGATCGCCGTCGCCACCGGCTGGGCTCCCCGCGCCGGCCTGCTCTACCTGGCCGGCGGCCGTGCGGCCTATGATGACACTTATCACGAATTCCGGCCGACCGACCTCCCCCCCGGCGTTTTCCTGGCCGGCCGGGTGACCGGCTCCCACAGCGCCGCGCTGCAGATCGACGAAGGGGATTACGCCGGCCGGCAGGCGCTGGCCTATCTGGATCTGGGCGAGGCGCCGCCCGACAGCGAGGGGGCGCTTCTCGCGCAGCTGCGGGCCGGGGAACCGGGGCGCACTTCCGGCCGTTTCTACGCCGCCGGCCGCCCCGGCGGCAAGCGCTTCGTCGACCTCGACGAAGATGTCACCGATCGGGATATCCGGCAGGCGCTGGCCGAAGGGTACGACGGCATCGAGCTGCTCAAGCGGTACACCACGCTGTCGATGGGGCCGTCGCAGGGGAAATGGTCGTCGATCAGTGCGCTGCGCCTGGTCTCGGTCGTTCGCCGGGAGCCGGTGCCGGCGCTCGGCCGCACGACCGCCCGGCCGCCGCTGCAGCCGATCAAGCTGGCCCACCTGGCCGGCCAGATCCTCGAGCCGGAGCGGGTGACGCCGCTGCACGCCTGGCACGTCGCTCACGGCGCCCACCTGATGGCAGCCGGGCTCTGGACCCGCCCGGAGCACTACGGCGATCCGGCCGCCGAAGTCCGGGCCGTCCGCGAGCAGGTCGGCCTGATCGATGTCAGCACGCTCGGCAAAATCAAGCTGACCGGGCCAGGAGCAGGGCGCCTGCTGGACCGACTTTATGTCAATTCAATGGCCCGTCTGCCGATCGGCCGCGCCCGCTACGGCGTCATGTGCAGCAGCGAAGGGGTGATTTTCGACGATGGGGTGGTCGCCCGGCTCGGCGAAAACGACTGGTACCTGACGACGACGTCCTCCGGCGCGGAAGCGGTCTTCGAGTGGATCCAATGGTGGGCCCAGTCCGGCTGGGGTGAGGGGGTTCTGGTGACCGACGTGACCGAGGTGCTGGCGGCCGTGAATCTGAGCGGCCCGCGGGCGCGGGAAGTCCTCTCCCGGCTGGTCGACGACCCGGAACAGCTGGCCGACCGGACCTTTCCCTACATGCGGGTGCGCCATTTGGCAGTGGCCGGCATTCCCTGCCGCCTGCTGCGCATCGGCTTCACTGGAGAGCTTTCGTTTGAGATCCATCCGCCGGCCGGGGAAGCCCAGACGCTCTGGGAGCGGCTGCTGGCGGCCGGGGCCGAGGACGGAATCCGGCCGTTCGGCGTCGAGGCCCAGCGGGTGCTCCGCCTGGAAAAAGGACACCTGATCGTCGGACAGGACACCGACGCGCTGAGCGATCCGTTCAGCGCCGGCCTGGGATGGGCGGTGAAGCTCGACAAATCGGATTTCATCGGCCAGCGTTCGCTGCTGCGCCTGGCCGACAGCGAGATTAGCCGGCGGCTGGTCGGCTTCAAAATGGAGCGGCCCGGCCTCCTCCCGGAAGAAGGGCTCCAGATCGTGGAATCGGTCCCGCGCAGTTCGGCCCATCCGCTCGGGCTGAAAATTATCGGCTGGATCTCGTCCGCCCGCTTCAGCCCGACGCTCGGCGAGGTGATCGGCCTCTGCTGGCTGCCGGCCGCGCTGGCCGACCGGCCGGGGACTCCCTTCACCATCCGCCGGGGGAAAGGGCTGGTGACCGGCCGGGTTCATCACGGCCCGTTTGTCGATCCGGAAGGGAGCCGGTTGAAAGGATGAGCCGGCCGGGGAGAAACCGATGAGCAAACGCAGTCCACTGGAAACGCTGACCCACCAGGTCGGGGCCGCCATCGAAGAAGAAGGCGGCCGCCTCGTCGTACAGACGGTTGGCCACCTCGACGACGAAATCACCCTGCTCCGCGATGGCGTTGGCCTGGCCGATGTTTCCGACTGGACCCGCGTCCTGCTCGAAGGGGAAGGCAAGGCCGCCACGGCCGTAATCCGGACGGCGTTCGGTCTGGACCCTCCGGCCATCGGTGGGGGGGTCCGGGCGTCCGAGAGCGACCTTTTTCGGCTGCGCTGGGATCAATATTTTTTGATCGGGCCGGCCGGATCCGAAAGCTATCTGGTTTCCCTGCTCGAGCGGGCCGCGGTGGAGCGGGAGGTGCTGGTCAGCGTCACCGACCTGACCGACGGTCACGCCGGCCTGCTCGTGGCCGGCCGCTTCAGCGCCGGGCTGCTCAGCCGTCTGTGCGGCCTCGACTTTCACCCGGCCACTTTCCCCGATTGGACGGCGGCCGCCGGCAGCGTGGCGAAAACCCGCCAGATCATTGTCCGGCGGGACCTGGGTAGGGTCCCGGCCTTTTTGTTGAGCGGCGGCCGGTCGTACGGCCCCTATCTGTGGCGGGCCATGCTGGATGCCGGCCGGGACGTTGGTCTGCGGCATGTCGGCCGGCAGGCCCTGGAAGCCATGACGGTTTAATTGCTGATTTCATTTCATTTCAGGTCCGATCAGGTCAAGTCAAGTCAAGGAGAATCCCATGCAGCTGCCCGAGAGAAGCCCATACGTGATCATCGGGGCCGGGGTGCACGGTCTGAGCACCGCCTGGCACCT
>JBFFZG010000240.1:0-7396 GCA_041568735.1 Promineifilaceae bacterium (SeqCode) | reverse complement strand
TTTGAAGTCAACAGGAAGGGTAATACCGATGACTGGTTTAAAAAATTGGATCTCCAACCACCCCAACTTGAGCGCCTGGATCGTCCTGGCCGTCGGGATGGTTGCCATTCTCGTCTATGAAGCCCGCGATGTCGGCCTGCAGGGACTCCAGTGGTTCTGGCTGATCATCATCACCACCCTGGTCGCCGGCGCCTGCATCTGGATTATCAGCTGGGGCGATGAGGAAGATGAGGAGAATGGGGAACGGGAAACGGGGAACGGGGAACCGTAGCCCTCCAAGATGCCATCTTTCCACTTTAAACTTTAAACTTTCCACTTTAACTTTCCCCTTTTCACTCCCATGGAATTCTCTCAACCCGACACCACCAGCATGGAGACCGTCGAGCAGCTGCGCGATGAAATTGGCCCGCTTTTTGATGTGATCGATACGACCCTCGATCATCCCGAGCCGGGTCATTTTCGCTTCCGCGGCCAGCCGACGTATGGCGCGGACGATCCGACCGGTTTTGACCGGCTGCGGGCCATCTTCGAGCGCTACGGCTACACCCCATTTCTGCGGCGGGAGCAGGGGCGGATCGCCCTGTACGGCTATCCGTTCGTCGTGGCCGAGCCGCCGGTCCGCTGGGGATTGAACCTGCTGCTCTTCGTGGCCACCATTTTTTCGACCCTTTTCGCCGGCGTTCTCGGGGAACCCGCCGTGGGGGCGCTGGTCAGCAGCGCGGCCGAACCGGCCGAGCAGACCCGCATTCTGCTCATGAATCTGTGGCGTGGCTGGCCGTTCTGCGTTTCGATCCTGCTCATTCTCGGAGCGCATGAGCTGGGCCACTACTTCGCCGCCCGCTACCACCGGGTGCCGGCCAGCCTGCCTTATTTTATTCCCTTTCCCTTCTCGATCATCGGCACCATGGGCGCCTTCATCCTGCAGCGCGGCCCCAGCAAAAACGTACGGGTGCAGTTTGACATCGGCGCGGCCGGCCCCCTGGCCGGTCTCGTCTTCGCCGTGCCCATCCTCATCCTGGGGCTCACGACCTCGACCGTCGGGCCGCTGCCGGCCGGCCCCTATATTCTGGAAGGGAATTCGATCTTCTACGCCACACTCAAAACGGTCCTGTTCGGAGAATTTCTGCCCAGCGCCACGCGGGACGTCTCGCTCAACCAGGTCGCCTGGGCCGGCTGGGTCGGCCTGCTGGTGACCGCCCTCAACCTGATTCCGGTCGGTCAGTTCGATGGCGGCCGGGTCGCTCAGGTGCTCGTGGGCACCCGGGTTCTCAAGCAGCTCTTCTGGCCGATCCTCCTGGCTATGATCGCCCTCGGCTTCTTGGCCGCCACGCCGACCTGGTTTGTCTGGGCGGCGCTGCTCTTCTTTTTCGGGAACCGCCAGGAGCAGCCGCTCGACGAAATTACCACCCTCGACCCGACCCGCCGCGCCCTGGCGATCTTCACGATGGTCCTCTTTTTTCTCCTGTTTGTCCCGATTCCTCTCCAGCAGATCGGCTAGCCGCCGGCAGCAGAGGACAGATGGGCCATTCCGCGCGCAAAGAAAATCGGGTAAAAACGACAGTCACTTATGTCCCAACAGCTCCCCATCACCAAGCTGTTCGCCAACCAGGCTCCTCCACTGGCCCTGGTCTGCGGCGACCCGGCCCGCGCCGAAAAAACGGCCGGCTACCTGGAAGCGCCGGCCCTCCTCTCCCAGAACAGGGAATATCACATCTATTCCGGCCGCTTTCAGGGAGAGGATCTGCTCGTCTGCTCGCACGGAGTGGGTGCCCCCGGCGCGGCCATCGCCTTTGAAGAACTGATCGCCGCCGGCGTGCGCAAAATGATTCGCATCGGCACCTGCGGGGGGATCAAACCGGAGGTCGTACCCGGGGACCTGGTCATCGCCACGGCCGCCATCGCCGATATCGGTTATGTGCGGGATGTCGTGCCGCCGAATTTCCCCGCCGTGGCCGATCCCGCCCTCACGGTCTGCCTCCAGCAAAAAGCGGCCGCCTTTCCCATCGGCGGCCGCATCCACAGCGGCATCATCATCACCCGCGACGTTTTTTACAGCGGTCTGAGTACGATTTTCACCCCGAGCTATGAGCTGCTAGCCCAGGGCAATGTGCTGGCCGTAGAAATGGAAGCGGCCGCCCTCTTCGTCGTCGGCACGCTGCGGGGCATTGTCACGGCGGCCATCCTGGCCGTCGACGGCAACGTCCTGTCGGTGCCCGAAAGCATGGAAGACTACAAACCGGATCGGTCCATCGTCACCCGGGCGATCGAGACGGAGATTCAAATCGCCCTCCAGGCCCTGGTTGACGGGTAATTCCACCCCCCTGACCGGCGGCCAAACCGTGAATACTGAGAGCCGCTCCCGCCGGCCGCGAATCGAGGAGAAAATCCCATGGCCTATCCCCCACTGCATCTGGAGAGCTGGCAGCCGGCACGCGACCTGCTCCACGCCTGGTCCCGGATCATGGGCCAGCTCCGGCGCCAGATGTGGCCACGGCGGAAGCGCGGCCGCGTGCGCGGTGGGTAAGCTGGCCGCTCCGCCCCTGCCGGTCGACGGCTTCCTGTTCCGCCCGATCACGGCCGCGGACGTGGCCCATCTGTTCACCTGGCACTATCCGCCCCCCTACGATCTGTACAATCCGGGCGCCGGTGGGTCGCTCGCCGGGCTCCAGGCCGCCTTTCTGCGGCCGGACTACCGCTACCACGCCGTTTTCCCGGCGGGCGCGCCGGATGGCGGTGAACTGATCGCCTACCGCTGTTTTGGCGTGGACGCGCGGGTGCCCGGCGGCCATTACGACGACGATCGGCTGGATATGGGGGGAGGGATGCGGCCGGATCTGACCGGCCGGGGATGGGGGCCGCTTCTCATGCGGGCGGCGATGCGCTTCGCCCACGACTCCTTCGGTGCGACTCGCTTTCGGGCGACCGTCGCCGCCTTCAATGAACGAGCCCTGAAGGCCTGCCAGAAGGCCGGCTACCGGATGGCCGCTTCATTTGACCACCCGGCAGCCGGCCGGCGGTTTATTATTCTGGTCGCCGATTGGGAGCCGGCGCCTGGCTCGGCGGCCGGTTCAGACGAGCCGGGCGTTTAACTCGATCTCGTCAACGGCCGCCAGCGCTTTGGAAATCGGGCAGCCGGCCTTGGCTTCGGCGGCCAGTTCGGCGAATCGATCGGCATCGATGCCGGGGACGACGGCCGCGCAGTTCAGTTCAATTTTGTGAATCTGCGGGCCGGCGCCCAGGTGCACCACGGCCGAGGTGTGGACGCGGGTGGGCGGGGTGCCGTTCTTCGTCAGCAGCGACGAGAGGAACATCGAAAAACAGCCGGCGTGGGCCGCCCCAACCAGCTCTTCCGGATTCGTCCCGGCCCCTTCTTCAAAGCGAGAAGCAAAGGTGTACGGCCCCTCATAGTGGCCGGGTCCCACTTTCATCGTGCCGCTTCCTTCTTTCAATGTGCCGTTCCAGACGGCCTCTGATTTTCTCACAGCCATACCTTTTCTCCTGATTGAATTTGACTTATCGCCGGCGGAAAGCCGGGCTGCTCAATTTTCGATCTGGCTCTTGCGGCCCGCCGGGACCCGTATTGTACGGGGATTCGGGCGAGGGACGAATTTTAGCCCGGTCAGCTCAGCAAAGCCTTAAAGGCGATCCGCCGGCCGTGCCCGCGCCCCATCGCCAGGGTGAACCAGAGGCGGGTCAGGTTGTCGAGCAGGGGGAGCTGATCGCGGCCGCCGACGTAGACCGGCCGCAGGCCGACCGCCTGGATCAGCCCCTCGACCGCCGCCCGATCCGCGTCATCCGGACCACAGAAAAAGAGGTCGATCTGCTGTCCGGCCAGCCAGGGCTCCTCAAAATTTTCCCAGCCGAGCGTGTTAAAGGCGCGAAAGATCCGGGCGGCGGGCGCCCGGGCGGCCAGCGCGGATACGCCGTGCATCTCGGGACCGGCGAGATTGTTGGTGGCGTCGATCAGGAGCTTGCCGTCCAGCCCGGCGGCGAAGGCGGACGCCAGGCCGGCCACGGCCGCTCCCGGAACGGCGATCAGCAGAACCTCGCCATGGGCGATCGCCTCGGCCGTCTGGCCGAGGCGGCCCGGCAGATCGGCCAGCTTTGGACTGTGCAGGTCTCGGACCCCGAACAGGATGTCATGGCCGGCGGCCGCCCACTTCTTGCCGATGGTGCGGCCGATATTTCCGGCGCCAATAATACCGATTTTCATCGCGTCTCCTCGTTCCGCGTGCGTTCAGCCGCCCGGCTTCTGGCCGGCGTGGATGCCGATCGTCTCGAGCATAAACAGCCGGTAGCGGACATGGTCAAAGCCGAGCTCGCGCATGGAAGCGGCCAGCGCCTCCGGGCTGCGGAACATTTTCGTCGAACTGGGCAGGTACGTGTATGCCTCGCTGCTGCCGGCCACCAGCCGGCCGAGGGTGGGCAGGACGACGTTGAGGTGAAAGAGGATAAACGGCTTGAGCCAGTTGTCCTTGGGGGGGCTCGTCTCCAAAACCACCACCCAGCCGCCGGGCCGGGTGACCCGGAGCTGCTCGCGGAAGGCCTGCTCGACGTCGATCACATTGCGCATGAGAAAGCCGGAGGTGACCGCGTCGAAATAGTTGTCGGGGAACGGCAGGGCGAGGGCATCAGCCCCAACCCACCGAATCTGCCGGCGCTGCGGGTAGCGCGACCGGCCGACCGCCATCATTTCCAGGGTGAAATCGCCGCCGACCGCCTGGAGGTCGGGCTGCTGCCGCAGCCCTTCAGCCGCCAGGTCGCCGGTGCCGGTGGCCATGTCGAGCAGGCGGCCGCCGGCCGGCAGGTGGGCCATTTCAATGGCCACCCGCCGCCAGCGGATATCCTGGCCGAAGGTCATCAGCCGGTTCATCCGGTCATAGCTGCCGGCGATCCCGGCGAACATATCGCGCACGTACCGGGCGCGCTGGGGTCCTTGGAGATGGGCCATGGGAGCTCTGAGTGGAAAGTCTCAAGTTTAAAGTTGAAAGTGCGGAACGGCGACTTTCGACTTTCCACTTTTCACTTTCAACTTGTTTCCCCAAGTTTCTCTGAAGGCCAACGGCTTTTCAAATCTTCCGCTATTGTTCCAACAGATTGCCGATCTGGCCGAGAATGGAGCCGCCGTCGATGTTTTTCCCCTGGCCGCCGCGGGCGGCCGGAGCGGCCTGGAGAACCCGGTCGGCGAGGCGGGAGAAGGGGAGCGATTGCAGCCAGACCCGGCCGGTGCCGCGCAGGGTGGCCAGGAAGAGCCCCTCGCCCCCGAAGACCATCGATTTCAGGTTGCCCGCCCGTTCGATGTCGTAGTCGATCGATTCTTCAAAGGCGACCAGGCAGCCCGTATCGACCAGGATCTTTTCGTTGTTCAGCTGCCGTTCGATCATCGTGCCGCCGGCCTGAATGAAGACCAGGCCGTCTCCCTGGAGCTTCTGCAGAATGAACCCCTCGCCGCCGAAAAAGCCGGCCCCCAGCCGCTTGGTGAAGGCGATGCTGATGCGGGTGCCAAGGGCGGCCGCCAGGAAGGCGTCTTTCTGACAGAGCAGAGTGCCGTTGACCGAGTCGAGGTCGATGGGCATGATCTTGCCCGGATAGGGGGCGGCGAAGGAGACGTGCCGCTTGCCGGTCCCCCGGTTGGAAAAATGGGTCATGAAAATCGACTCGCCGGTCAGGGCTCGCTTGCCCACGCTGAGCAGCTTGCCCATCATTCCTTCATTCGGGTTGGAGCCGTCGCCCATCTTGGTTTCGAAGGTGATTCCCTCTTCCATGTACATCATGGTGCCGGCTTCGGCGATCACGGTTTCGGCGGGATCGAGCTCCACTTCGACGAACTGCATGTCATCGCCAAATATCTTGTAATCAATTACGTGGCTTTTCATTTGGACTACTCCTCAATATAGGCTGATGGGTGAACCATTTCATTATAAACCTTTTTTAGAGGCCATCGCATGAAATGAAGCGGCGAGCGTTGAACCCGCCGCCGGCACCCTTTACGCGAGCGGCCAGAAAAAAGTTTTGTCTCCGGCGGCTGGAGACGGCGGGGCTCCTCAAAAAAAAACGGCCGGCTTCCTCGCGAAAGCCGGCCGATGTTCAGCGGGACCAGCCTCCACTAGGGGCGGAAGCTGGCATAGATTTCCGTCTTACCCGAGGTGTCAAAAGCGATTACATCATACGGCACCGGCGTGTAGCCGGGTCCGTCCATGCCAGGGGAGCCGGGGGGCATCCCGGGCACGGCCAGGCCGGCGATCGCCGGCCGTTCGACGAGCAGCCGCTGGATGGCGGCCGCCGGGACATGTCCTTCAATAATGTAGCCATCGACGATGGCCGTGTGGCACGACCAGAGGTCGGAAGGAATTTTATATTTCGTCTTGGTCTCCAGCGGATTGTTGTCATCCTCCGTCTGGACGGCGAACTTGTTTTCTACCAGGTACCCGACCCAGTCGCCACAGCACCCTCAAGCGGGCGGCTTAAACACCTTGACGACCGGGGTTTGCTGCCCGTCAGCCGCGGTGGTGTTGGCAGCGGGAGCGGGCGCGCAGGCCGCCAGCAGCCCGAACCCCAGCAGGCCCAGGGTCAGCGTGAAAATAGCACGGCGAAAATTCAGTCTCATTGATTCACCCGTTGTCAGCGGACGGGTTCCCCTGTGGCCAGGGAGATGTTTTCCAGCGCGTGTCCGGGCGCCGGTGGCCGCCGCTGCAGTTCGAGTAAAGCGTACTGAAAGGTCCGAAACCCTGCCAGTGACAAATGTCATCCGCTGGAGAGGCAATCGGCGCCTCCGGCCGCCCGCCCCCTGGAGACTTTAAAAACGGCGTCCCCAGCGCTCCTCCGCCCAGACATGCCCCTCGTTGTGGTACCCTCCGCGCTCCCAGGTGCCGGGCTGATCCCGGGCCACAAAATGGAGCCCCTCGAGCCATTTCGCCCCTTTCCAGAAATAAACGTCCGTCAACTCCCGCCGGCCCGGGATGTGGCCGATCACCCCCCGCAGGGGAAAGCCGTGCTCCGGGGTGAGCGGCCGTCCTTCGAAATGGGTCGCCAGCAGAAAATTGGGCTGCAGGATGGTTTCCAGCGGGAGATTCGTGGTGTAGCCCCGGGCCGCCACCTGGAGGACGAAGCGGGCGCTGCCGGTCGGCCGGAGGAGTCCCAGATCGACCAGGGTCGCCGGCGCCACCCCTTCCCAGGTGGTCCCAAACTTGCTCCACTGGGTCACGCAGTGGATGTCGCACACCAGCGTGGTGCGCGGCAGGGCCTGAAATTCGCCCCAGGTCAGTGCCAGCGGCCGCTCCACCTCTCCCCAGATCCGAAAGCGCCAGGTGGCTTCGTCAAACGGGGGGATGCGGCCGACGTGGAGAACCGGGAATTTCTGGGTCAGCCGCTGCCCGGGCGGCAGCCGGCCGGCCCG
>JBFFZG010000239.1:0-7509 GCA_041568735.1 Promineifilaceae bacterium (SeqCode) | reverse complement strand
GTCGAAATCACCTACGGCCTCGATCGCATCATCTCCACCCTGCAGGGGGTCGACAGCGTCTGGGAAATCGACTTCGGCGGCGGGGTGCGCTACGACCAGGTCCTTCTGCAGTCGGAAATCGAGCACTGCGACTACTATTTCAACGTGGCCGACGTGGAAGCGCTGCGCCAGACCTACGATATCTACGAGCGGGAGGCGGGCCGCTGCCTGGAAGCCGGCCTGGTCGCACCCGCCCACGACTACAATTTGAAATGCTCCCACCTCTTCAATGTCCTCGACACGCGTGGGGCGATCGGGGTGACGGAGCGAGCCAACTATTTCCGCCGCATGCGCAACATGGCGCGGGCGATCTCCCAGGAGTACGTCCAGCAGCGGGAAAACATGGGCTATCCCCTGAAAGAGAACGGCCGCTGGCGGCCGCCGGCCCTGGCCAAAGCCCCGGCGCTGGAAATCACGGCCGGCACGCCGCGCACCTTCGTCCTGGAAATCGGCAGCGAGGAGCTGCCGGCGGCCGACGTTCCACTGGCGGTGAGTTATCTCCGCCGCGCCGTCCCGACCCTGTTCGAGGAGCTGCGGCTGGCTTTCGATCGCATCGAAATCCAGGGGACCCCACGGCGGCTGGTCGTCATCGCCCATGGGCTGGCGGCCCGGCAGGCCGACCTGCGCAGCGAAGTCAAGGGGCCGCCGGCCGACCGCGCCTTCGACGCCGAGGGCAATCCCACCCGGGCGGCCGAAGGGTTCGCCCGCGGCAAGGGGGTCGACGTGGCCGACCTGCGGGTCATCGAGGAAGGGGGCAAGCGCTATGTGGCCGCCACCGTCTTCGAAGAAGGGCGGCCGGTGCAGGAAGTCCTGGCCGCGGCGCTGCCTGATCTCATAGCCGGGATTAAATTCCCCAAGTCGATGCGCTGGAACGGCACCAACGTGGCCTACAGCCGGCCGCTGCGCTGGCTCGTGGCCCTCTTTGGTCCGGATGTCATCCCCTTCACCTACGCCGGTGTCGCCAGCGGTCGGGTCAGCCGCGGCCTGCGGCCGGATCGCTCCCCGGAATTCACGATCAACTGCGCCGAGGACTACCTCAAGCTCCTGGCGGCCCACCACATCGTGCTCGACCCGGAAAAGAGGCGCCACATCATCGCCTCGGTCGCCCGCCAGGTGGCCGCGGAAAAAAATGGGGTGATTCCCGAAGACGAGGGACTCCTCGAAGAAGTGACCTATTTAATTGAACGGCCGGCCGTCTTCATGGGCGCCTTCGAGGAAAAATTCCTGCAGATCCCTGACGAAGTCCTGGTGGCGGTCATGCGCAAGCACCAGCGCTACTTCCCGGTTTATGACCCGGCCGGGAAGCTGCTTCCCTATTTCATCGGCGTGCGCAACGGCGGCAGCGATCACCTCGACCAGGTCATTCACGGCAACGAGCAGGTCATCCGCGCCCGCTTCGCCGATGCCGCCTTTTTCTACGGCAACGACCGCAAACAGGGGCTGGCCGACTTTCTGCCGGAGCTCGACAAGCTGACCTTCCAGGCCGACCTGGGGTCGATGCTCGATAAAACAAAGCGCCTCGAGCGGCTCGTCCCGATCGTGGCTGAAATGCTCGGCCTGACCGAAGGCGAGAAGGCGACCGCCGCCCGCGCGGCCGCTCTGGCCAAGGCCGACCTGGCCAGCAGCATGGTCGTCGAGATGACCTCCCTGCAGGGAATCATGGGGGGCCACTACGCCCGCGTCAGCGGTGAGCCGGAGGCGGTGGCCGCGGCCATCGCCGGCCAGTACGATGCCGTCAGCCGGAGCCAACCGGCCCTGGCCCTGGCCCTGGCCGACCGGCTCGACAGCCTGGCCGGTCTCTTCGCCGCCGGGCTGGCCCCCAAAGGGTCGAATGACCCCTTCGCCCTGCGCCGCGCCGCTATTCAGATCATCGAAAATCTGCGGGCCAACCGGCAGCATTTTGATCTGCGGGCCGGGCTGAAAGCGGCGGCCGATCTGCTGCCCGAAGCGGTGCGGCCGGCCGCCAGCCGCCGCCAGGAAACCCTGGCCTTCATCGCCGACCGGCTGAACGTCATTCTCCAGGAAGAAGGGCTGCGGCCGACGGTCGTGCGGGCGGTGCTCAACGAGCAGGCCCACGACCCCTACGCGGCCGGGCTGGCGGCCGCTGCCCTGGAAGAGGTGACCGGCGCGGCCGATTGGGCGCCGCTCCTCGACGCCTACGCCCGCTGCGTGCGCATCACGCGGGCCGCTGGCGAAAGCTACCCGCTCCGGCCGGAGCGGCTGGCCCTGCCGGCCGAGCAGGCACTCCTGGCCGCTTACGAGCAGGCGGCCGCGGCCGGCGATGGGTCGCTGGCCGGCTTCGTCGACCAGCTGCGCGCCCTCGAGCCGGCTATCACCCGCTTTTTCGAGGACGTGCTGGTCATGGACGACGATCTCGAGGTCCGCCACAGCCGGCTGGCCCTGCTGCAGCGGATCGCCGGGCTGGCGGCCGGTATCGTCGATCTGACCGAAATCGAAGGCTTTTAATTTCGGCCGGGGCCGGCTGCCCGCCGGTTCCGGCGCGCCCAGGGATTGTAAAAATGTCCTCCCTCTTGCTGATCGGCTTATTTGGCGGCGCCGGCTGTCTCATCTTTCTGGCGGTTGCCGGCGTGGCTCTCATCATCTGGAAGCGGTCGGATCGCTGATCCTCTCCAGTACACTTCATGAACCAGCAGAGCAGCCTCCCATCGCTTTCCCTCAGCCAGATCGTCTCCCGCCCTTTCCAGAGGGAGGCTGACCTGGTGCGCATGCGCGCCTTTGTCCAGGCCGCCGCCCGGGAGAGTGGGAAGCCGCTGTTCTACCTCCACCCCGGCGATCTCTCCTGGCGCATGAACCGCTCCCTGACCTTTGATCCGCGCCGCCATATCCATCTCTGGGAGGCGCCGGATGGGGAGCTGGTCGGCTTCGCCTGGTTTTACAGCAGCCACAACGGGGTCGACGTGCAGGTTCATCCCGGCTGGCGGGGGCGCGGGGTCGGCCCGCGCATGGTGCGCTGGGCGGAGCAGGTCGCCCGCCGGGAGCTCCCCCACAACGGCCGGGGGGAAACCCTCCGCTTTTCCGCCTTCGAAGCCGACCGCCAGCGGCACCGGACGCTGTCCCGCCAGGGGTACCGGCCGGATGCTTTCCACTACGTTCACCTGCGGCGGATCCTGGACGACCTGCCCGAGCTGCCGCCGCTGCCCGAGGGCTTTCGCTTCGAACCGATGCGGCCGAAGCTGGCGCCCGCCCGGGCCGCCCTGCACGACGCCGCCTTTTACGCCAGCGCGGTCACCGGCGCCAGCTACCGGCGGGTGATGGCCGCGCCCGGCTACCGGGCCGAGCTCGACCTGCTGGTCGTCTCCCCGGAAGGACGGCCGGCCGCCTTTGCCCTCTGCTGGCTCGACGAAGCCGGCCGGGTCGGCCGATTTGAGCCAGTCGGAACCCAACCCGATTTTCGCCGGATCGGCCTGGCCCGGGCGCTGCTGGCCGAAGGGCTGCACCGCCTGCGCGCCCAGGGGATGGAGGCGGCCTGGGTCTACACCGAAAGCCCGAACCTGCCGGCGCAGAAGCTCTACACCGCGCTCGGCTTCCAGGTCGCCGGCCGCGCCTTTGATTATGTCAAGAATTTGTAGCGATCAGCCCTTCTGAGCCGGCCGGCTTCCCCCACCCCTCACTCGTTAAACGCCACGCTGTGGACCATGACCACCATCTGCTCCTTGCTCGCCTCCCATTCGGCGGCCGGCACGACGGCGGTGAATATATAAACCGCCCCCCCTGCGTTGTCGGTGACAGCCACGTAGGCTTTCAGCGCCGGCCGGCTGTCGGTTTTCTCCGCCTGCAGCAGGGTCTCCAGCGCCGGCCGGCCGTCGAGTATGGGTCGAGGTTTGCTGATTGATGCGGTTGTCTTGCGCTGCTGCGTCCGGCGGTGGGTAGGTATTTCGCTTAGGTGAAATGGCGAAGTGCCGGCATCCAGTGAGATGACAGAATTAATGTATCACAGGACACTTAATTGATACTAAAATGACACCGTAATGACACTTACATAATACTATTTTACGGGCCAATCCGCAAGCCCCCAAATTAAAACCTGGTTCAGGAAGCGTCTGGAGGGCCCCATTTCACATTTCAAGTTCGGGGCCAATCGCGGATTATGCCGCCAAAATCGCCGCCATCCCGGCAAGAAAATGGCTTTTCTTTTTTCGAAAGACCTTCGTTTTGGTGCGGAGGAAAACCGGTGCTCTTGTCAGAAAGCGACCTCGACCAGCCAGGTAACAGTCGCCGGGAAGATCATGACGATTATCAGGGCCACCCCCTGCCAGACCATGAAGGGGAGCGCCCCGAGGTGAATCGACTTAGTTTCGACCTCCGGCGGCGCCACGCTCTGCAGATAGAAGAGAGAAAAACCGACCGGCGGCGAGATAAAGGCCATGTTCAGGTTGATGGCCATCATGACGGCGAACCAGACCACCTGGGCGTTGGTAAAGCCGAGCTCGGCCATCGCCGGCACGAACAGGGGCATGACGATGAAGCTGATCTCGAGAAATTCCAGGTTGATCCCCAGCAGAAAGACGGCGATGTTGGTCACGATGATGAAGCCCCAGAAGCCGCCCGGCAGGCCGGTCAGCAGGTCGGTCAGGTAGCGCTGCCCGCCGAGCTGGTCGAAGATCAGGCCGAAGAAGGTCGACGAGAAGAGGATCATGAGGACGAGTGCCGTGATGTTGGAAGTCGAGCGGGAGGCCTGTTTGACCACGGCCCAGGAGAAGTTCCGGTTGGCGATGGCCAGCACGACGGCGCCGGCCGCCCCCACCGCCCCGGCTTCGGTCGGGGTGGCGATGCCGAAGAAGATGCTGCCCAGCACGGCGAAGATCAGGAAGAGCGGCGGCACGACGGCCACCAGCGCCCGGCGGGCCAGGGCCGCCCCCTGCAGAGTCCGCGCCTCTTTGGGCAGGGCCGGGGCCTGTTCTGGCCGGAATATCGCCACCAGGATGACGTGCACGGCGTAGAGGCCGGCGAGGATGAGGCCGGGAAACAGGGCGCCTAAAAAGAGGTCTCCAACCGAGATGCCGATCTGGTCGCTCAGCACGACCAGCACCAGGCTCGGCGGCAGCAGCTGGGCCATCGTCCCCGAGGCGGTGATGATCCCGGTGGCCAGCTTGTGGTCGTAGCCATACTTGAGCATGATCGGCAGGGAGATCAGCCCCATCGTGATGACCGTCGCGGCCACGACCCCGGTTGCGGCCGCCAGCAGGGTGCCGACGATGACGACCGCCAGGGCCAGCCCGCCGCGCAGCGGTCCCATCAAGAGACCAACCGTTTCCAGCAGCTGCTCCGCCAGCCCCGACTTTTCGAAGACCGCCCCCATGAAGACAAAAAATGGGATGGCCAGCAGGGTAAAGTCGGACATCGAGCCGAACCAGCGATTTTGCAGCAGCCCCAGGCGGGCCATAGGAAAGGCCCCCATCGCCAGGCCAATCGCCCCGAAGGCTATCGCGGTTCCGGCGAAGGAGAAAGCGACCGGATACCCGCTCAGGATCAGGATGAGAAACAGGACAAACATGACGATGGCGAGCCATTCAAATCCCATATCGACTTAACTCCTTAAAACACAAAAAATGGGGACCGTCCTGCATTTGCTGCCTCCCGGCCGCATCCGGCGTTCGTCGCCGGTGCCGCGGCTGGTCTGGGCAGGGAAACAGGAAAATCGTTTTTCGCATGGCATGGGACCAATCGGTGGCCGCGGTCGCCGGTTTATTCGATGCGCAGCGGGACTTCACTCTCTTCAATTTCGAAGAGTTCTTCACCCCAGCGGATGATGGTACCTAGTTTGATCAGCTCGGCGATCGTCTGCAGGAGGAGCATTCCGAAAGCAACCAGGACCATCGATTTGATCGGTGCCCGCGGTAAGCCATTCGGATCCGGCGAAACTTCCCAGGTCCCCCAGGTGCCGTTCGGCCGGTACCCCCAGGAAGTCAAAACCGGTTGATAAGTCACGTAGAGCGCCAGCAGGCAGAAGGGGAGCAGGGCCAGCAGATGGCCGACAAAATCGATCCACGCTTTGCGGTGATGGGACTGGTTGGCAAACCAGAAGTCGACGCGCACGTTGATGTTGTGCTTCAAAATGTAGGCGAAGCCGAAGAAAAAGATCAGGGTATAGAGATACCACTGCAGCTCGATGATGACGTTGGAGGTCAGCTTGAGACCGACAATCTGCCCGGTGTAGCGCAGGACGACATTGCTGAAGCCGACCAGGATCGTTATGGGTACAATCATCTGGGAAAGCCATCCCAATCCCTCGCTCATCGCTTCAATCACGTTGACTATTTTTTTGGCTATCTCCATCGATTGGATTTCCCCTCCTGCCTGGAATAAAATGCGGGAGAATAGTATCAAAATTTAGTTAGATTTACGAACATCTAACCCATCCATTCTGGCAGTTTGCCCATAAATCGCCCCATTTGGAACGGATCCATGCCTTTTTCTTTCATGCCTGACGAACCAGTGCGGGAGGGGATCCTGCGCCTGCTCCAGGAACAAATCGACCACGGCCGCGCCCAGCTGCAGCTGACCGGCGTCGAACAGATGGGAGGCATTCACGAAGCGCGCAAGACGGTCAAGCGGCTGCGCGCCGTCCTCCACCTCGTTCGGGACAGCATCGGGGAAGCCCCTTTTCAGCGGGAAAATGGCCGGCTGCGCGCCCTGAGCCACCGGCTGGCCCCCCTGCGGGAGGCGGCCGCCCTGGTCGAGCTGCTCGAGGCGCTGGCCGCGGAGCCGGTCCCCGAGGTTTTCTGGGGGGTGAAAGCGGCGCTGGAGCCCGAGCTCGAGGCTGTTTCTGCGGCGCTGCTGGCCGAACAGGATATTCCGGCGCAGGCGGCCGGCGAGCTGGCCCGCATCGGCGCCGGCCTCCAGGAGCTGACTTTCACCGGCGGCGGCTTCTCCCTCCTGGCCGGCGGGCTGCGCCGGGTCTACCGGCAGGGACGCCGCCGCATGGCCCGCGCGGTAGCCGCCGGGGACAGCCCGGAGCGCTACCACGACTGGCGCAAGCGGGTCAAATATCTCTGGCACCATTTGGAGATTCTGACTCCCGTCGATCCGGAAACTCTCGAACCCCTGGCCGCGGAGGTCCATCACCTCTCCGACCTGCTCGGGGAAGCACACGACCTGGCCGAGCTGTGGGCGCTGATCGCGGCCGGCCCGGCCGGGGAGATGCTGCGCGAGGCCCTGCCTCCACTGCGGGCCTTTCTCGCCGGCCGGCAGAAGGAGCGGGAAACAGCCGCTGTGCTGATCGGAGCCGGACTCTACGCCGCCAGGCCGGCCGACTACACGGCCTCCCTGGCCGCCCGCTGGGCCGCGTGGCGCTCGGATCCCGGCCCCCCACCGGGCTGACCCTCAGGGCGCCGGGACGGCCAGGCCGGGCAGGATATGCCGGTCTTCGATCGGGCTGCCGTCAGCCCCCAGCACCGGGAGCCGCTGCCCATCGGCCAATAAATAAAACCCGACGATGAGCCGATACTC
>JBFFZG010000238.1:0-7512 GCA_041568735.1 Promineifilaceae bacterium (SeqCode) | reverse complement strand
GACCGGTCAGAACGCTGGCAGCGCTGGGGACCGGCCGTGCTGGTCGGCAGCCTGACTGTCGTCATGGGTCTGTTCGCCGGTCCCTTCTTCGCGCTGGCCACGGAGGCGGCCGGCCAGCTGATGACGCCGGCCACCTACATCGCCGTTGTCCTGGGAGGTGGCTCGTGACCCTGCTCGTCCTCCTGATGATCATCTGGGTGGCCCTGTCCGGCGAGCTGAGCTGGGCCAATGTCGGCTTTGGCTTCGTCCTGGCCGGAATCCTGCTCTTCGTCGGCGGCCGGGCCATGCAGGTCAACTACTTTACCCTGCGGGGGGGGAATCAGTTCATTCGCCTCTGGCATTTCATCACCTTTACCCTCTTCTTTCTCAAAGAACTGATTCTGGCCAGCTTCTCCGTCTTTTTCGCCATCCTGGTGCCCAGCCGGCTGCAGCCCGGCGTGGTCGCTGTGCCATTGGACATCCGATCCAATTCGGAAATCACCCTGCTGGCCAACTTGATTACCCTGACCCCGGGAACGCTCTCCCTCGACGTGTCGACCGACCGGCGGGTGATCTATGTCCATACGATTCGGGTGGACGACCCGGAAGAATTTCGCCGGAGCATCAAAAACGGATTTGAACGCCGGGTGATGGAGTTGTTTCGCACATGATCTGGGTTGAACTGATGATGATCTGGGTCATCGTCCCCGCGCTGACCCTGACTGTCGTGATGTGCTTTTTGCGACTTCTGCGGGGACCGAGTTTGCCCGACCGCATCGTGGCCGTCGACATGCTTTCGGCCGTGGCGGTCGGCATGATGGCCGCCTATGCCGTGGCCACGGACGAGGTCATTTTTCTCGACGTCGCCCTGGTGGTGGCCCTGATTACGTTTCTCGGCACCATCGGGTTCGCCTATTATATCGATCGCCGCCAGTAGCCGGCGGCCGCCTGGATAAGAACCAGACCATGCAAGTTTTTCTCAGCTTTTTCTTCCTCATTTTCGGCGCCGTCTTCATTTTTGTGGGCGGCATCGGCATGCTGCGCATGCCGGACATCTTCCTCCGCATGTCGGCCACGACCAAGGCGGCCACGCTCGGGGTCGGCTCGATGCTCCTGGGGACGGCCGTCTTTTTCGGCGAACTGGGTGTCAGCAGCCGTGCTTTCGCCATCTTTGTCTTCATCCTGGCGACCGCGCCGGTCGCCGCCCACATGATCGGCCGGGCGGCCTACTCTGATGGCGTTCCGCTCTGGAAGGGGACCGTGATGGATGAGCTGCGCGGCAAATACGATGACGAACGGCGCCGCCTCTCCAGCGGCGTCTACCAGGTCGAGGTTTCCTCGGAAGCCGATTGGGTCGACGTCGACTGAGCCCCGGGATTTCTCACGGGTTCCACCCTTCAGCTAAAAAACGAGCGCTGCCCGGATCGCCTCGATTGCAAGCGGCGCCGACGGCCGGCCGGCCCGCTCCCGGGTTCGAACCGCCTCCAGCAGGTATTCGTTGACCGGCGTCGGCACCCCCAGCGCGCGTCCGCGCGCCACGATCTCGCCGGTGATCGCCTCGATTTCGCTCCGGGCGCCGCGGGCCAGGTCCTGCCACATCGACGAGTGGTTGCTGGCCGTCGCCCGGGCGACCGCCGCCGCGGCCGCGGCCGGATCCGCAAACGGCAGGGGAATGCCGAGCCGCCGGGCGACGGCCGCCGCTTCCCCGGCCGCCCGCGCCATGCAGGCGCGCGCGGTTTCATTTTCGACCAGGTAGCCGTTCGGTTTTTGCAGCAGGGCGGTCAGCGGATTGATGCCGGCGTTGACGACGAGTTTCCCCCAGATGACCCCGTCGATCGCCTCGCTGAGAGAAATCGGAAAACCGGCCGATGTCAGGAGGTCGGCCCAGAAGGCGTCGCCGCGGGCCAGGGTTGTCTCCCCATTCCCCGCATGCCGCACCCATCCGGGGCGAATCAAAGTGGCTCCCTGGGCCGTCGAACCCTGGGTGAGGCGGGTGGCCGGCAGCGCGGCTGCCAGTTTCTCCCGATTGCCCAGGCCGTTCTGCAGCGTCAGCACCCGCGGCGGGGGGTAGAACAGGGCGGCCAGTTCGAGGGCCGTGCGCGCCGTCTGGGTGCTTTTCACCAGGACCAGAACCCCGTTGACCGGGCCGATTTCGCCCGGATCGTCGGTGATGGCGACAGTCCGTGTGCTTCTGCGGCCATCGAGCTCCTGCAGCAGAATCCCCTTTCGGCGAATGGCATCGACCTGGGCCGGCCAGTGGCCAAGCATGGTCACGGCTCCGTGCGGCGCCAGGCGGGCGGCGAACAGGGAGCCCATCGCTCCGATCCCGGCCACCAGGAGGCGCATGTCAGAGCGGTACGCCCATTTCCTGCAGGGCGGCGAGGCAGGGCTCCCGATCGACGGCCCGGCAGCGGGTGTTGAGCGCCGTCTGGCACTCTTCCAGCAGCGGGAGGCGCAGCACCGGATTCGGCATGAGGCGGGCCAGATCGAGAAGCAGCAGGGGCAGGTCGTTCGGATTGCCTCCCTGGCGCACCGTCCGCACCCCCTTCTCCAGCAGCGAATTAGCCCGCGCCAGCTGGCCGGCCTCGCGGTGAATGGCGGCCCGGCCGCGGAAAATCGCCGGATTCCACCACTGGAGCCCGTTTTCAGCGGAAATTTCCGCGGCCGTGTTCAGGTGGGCGGCTGCCTGCTCCAGGGCGCCGGCCTGAAAATCGACCTGGGCCAGGCCGATCAGGGTCCGAATGCGATTTTCCACGCTGTGTTCGCCGGTGCGCGGCACGAGCGCCTCGGCGGCCGTAAAGCAGCCCCGCGCTTCCTCCCATTCCCCACGCGGCAGCAGCCATTCATAACCCCGCAGCAGCAGCACCCGCGCCTGGCCGTGAAGAAAATCGGCATCCTGGAAGATCGGCTCGGCCGCCGCCAGTGCCTTCAGCCCGGCGGCGAATTCACCGCTGTAGAAAGCGGCCGCCGCCCGGTTGGCCAGCGCCTGGCCGGTCAGCACCGGCGGGATGCGAGAGGCGAGGTGATCGCAGACATAAGCCGCCTGTTTCAGGGTCAGATTGGCATTGCCCCGCCGCAGTTCGATCCGGCCGCGCAGATTGGCGATGCGGGCCAGCGCCTCGTGCTGCTGATTCTGGAGGGCGAGCTTTTCGGCGCGGCGGGCGTCGGCCGCGGCCGCCTCATACTGCTCACTGACCCAGTAGAGCTCTGCCCGGGAAGAATAGAGGGCGAGCGCTTCCGGCCAGCGCTCCGCTTCCCCCAGGGCTTTCAGGTGGGGTTCGCCCAGGGATAAGAGCTGCACGGCCGTTCGCGGGGTGGTGGAGCGGGTTTGATCGCCGGCGCGCAGGGCGTAGGTCACCGCCCGCTCGTGGAGATCAGTGCGGCTGTAGTGGAAGGCGACAATCGGGTCGAGCGCCGGCCGGCTGCCGGGCCGATCGGCCAGCCAGTCGGCGATCAGGGCGTGCCACTTCTGCCGCCGGCCGTAGGGAATGCTGTGGTAGGCCGCTTCCTGCACCTGTTCGTCCTGGAAAAGATATTTCTGGCTCTGCGGCTGCGGAAAGAGCAGCTCCGCCTCCACCAGCTCCTCCAGAATGCCGTCGAGGGCGGCCGCCGGCAGCGGCAGAATGGTCGCTTTCAGAACCTCCAGGTCAAACTCCACCCCAAGAACGGAGGCGGCCTGCAGGAAGCTGCGTGCCTGGGTCGAAAGCCGGTCGAGCTGGGTCAGGAAGTGGCTGTGCAGGTCGCCGCTCATCGGCTGGTCGGCCAGCCGATTGTGATCGAGGGCCAGCCGGCCGTTGTTGAGCAGCGTGCTGGTGGCCAGCAGGCGGTGGATGTTTTCTTCGATGAGGTGAGGGTTGACGAGCCCCTGGTCTCGCCTGAGCCCGAGATGCTCGTAGAGGCCGGCCGGAATGGTCTGGTCGTTGAAATACTGCTGCACCAGGGTTCGCCCCTGCTGGACGGAGATGTCCGGCAGCTCGATTCGCGTCAGCGCCGGGAGCTGTTCTTCCTTGAAGCGAGTCAGCTCTCCGCTGGTGGCCAGGATGAAGGTACGCGTGCCCCGCAGGTGATTGACGAGGTGGTGCAGCAGCGCCAGGCTCGACTGGTCGGCCCAGTGCAGATTTTCCAGGATGAGAAGCAGCGGCCGCCGCCTGACCTGATCGAGCAGGCAGTGGCGGAGGAGGTCGAAGAGGCGGGTCTGCTTCTCGACCGTGCCCAGGCCGATCAGGGAATCGCGCCGCACCGGGAGCGGAATGGCCAGCAGAGGTTCGAGGAGGGGCAGATCCCCCATTTTTTCCGGGCAGACCACCTCCAGGCGGCTGCCGACGACCGCCGCCTGCTGCTCCAGCGAATCTCCCTCGCGCAGCTCAAACAGCCCGCGCCAGATGCTCTGCCAGATGCCGAACGGAAGCTCGCTGAGGTGCTCCTGGCCGACGCCGACGAAGATCTCCCCATCGGCCTCCTGCCAGGTTCTGGCCCCTGAGGAGACCAGGCGCGTCTGCTCCTTGCTCGTCGAGCCTGTGATGAGGGCCGCCCCGTCTTCGCCGTCGAGCGTCCGGCGCAGGGCTTCCTGCAGCAGAATTTCCTGTTCTTGCCGTCCGATGAGCGGCCGCTGCTCCCGGCTGTAGCGGGATTGAGCGGCCGGACTCGAGAGTTTTTCCGAAACCAGCTCGAAAATCGGGACCGGCTCGGGGAAACCCTTCAATGTGACCCGCCCGGCTGCCCGCAGCCCGACCTGATCCTGAACCCGGGCGGCTGTGGCCCCATCCAGGAGGATCTGCCCGTCGGCGCAGTGCCCCATGAGCCGGGCCGAGAGGTTGACCACATCGCCGACGATCGTGTATTCCCGCCGGTTCTGGGAGCCGACCGGGCAGGCGAAGGCCATGCCGGCCGCCAGGCCAATCTGCTGGCGGGTGACGAATGACGGCCGCTCCCGCTGCAGCTGCAGGGCGCAGCGCAGCGCCTCCTCCGGGGCGTCGGGGGCCACGGGCGCGCCGAAGATGATATGGAGGAGGCTGCCTTTATCGCCGGTCAGGATGCGGTTGATGTGGCTGTTGCCCCGGCCGGGGCCGGCCACGATCCGCTGCGCCCACCGGTAGTAGGCCTGCAGTTTTTCAGCGGCCTCAGCCCGGTCGTAGTCGATCCCCTCGAAGCGGACAAATATCGAGGTTACCGGCCGGTGCTCCGCCACGAAACTGTTCGCATCGTCGACAATTCGATCCCACAAGGAGCGCGGCACAAACTCCGAGGCCAGGGCGCTCAGATCCCACAGCACGTCCAGGGTATAGGCATCCCAGTGAATCGTGTTCTGGGTGAACGGGACCGGCAGAGAGGCTGTCAGCGGCTGGTAGGGGGCAATGGCCGGCAGACCGGCGCGAAGCAGGGCGGCGCGGCTGGCGATCACCTGGCCCGCCCGGGCGTGTCCCTCGGCCGCCACCGCTTCGTCCACGGCCGGACCGGCCAGAACGTACTCCATCCCTTCCCCTCGTTCGCCGACGACGATTTCCAGGCAGCGGCCGTAGCCGACGCCGATCTTCATCGACAGGTTAAAGACGGTCGTCTGATTGTGAGGCCGGTTGGCCACCATGCGGCTGTAGGCCCCGCCCATGAGATTCTGCATGAACTGCCCGCAGGCCAGCGCGCGAAAAGCCCCCTGCCCGTCATCGTCTTCGAAGCAGACCATCAGCCCGTCGCCATGAAAGTGGCTGACAAAGCCGCCCGCCCCGTGGATGGCATTGATCATGGCGGTGAAGGTCATGAGCAGGAGCCGGTTGAGCTCCTCCGCTCCCCGAGGACCGTCGGTGGCCAGCTCGTTGGCCATTGTCGAGAAACCGGAAATATCCAGGAAGAGGGCGGCCGCCTCCAGCCGCTTCTCTCGCCCTGGCTCAACCGCCTCCCCCCGCAGCTGGCGGGTGGTGACCGAGCGAGGAATGTAAGCTGAAAGACGCCGGGCGATACGGCTGGCCTGGCGACTCCCGCCGATTCTGGGGAGTGTCATGGTCGATTCAGGATGAACAGCTTGGCGCGACAGAAGATCATCTTGGATTATAGCGCAAATTGAGGGTCAATACCCCGGCATTTCTCCGGCCGCGGCGTTCAATCCCGGGCGGATAGGGGGCTGTGGCGGGCGATTTCTCCTCGCAAAATCTCAACCGCCTGCTCGAGCTGCATGTCCTCCTCACCGGCGGCCGCCGGGGCCACCTCGACATCCGGCCGCAGCCCGGCTTCGGTCACCCAGGTGCCGTTTGGAGTCAGCCAGCGAGCAATCGTCATGCGCAGGCCGCCGCCGTTCTGCAGGGTGGTCCAGCTCTGTACGGTCCCCTTGCCGAAAGTCTGTTGGCCGACGATGAGCGCCCGGCCCTGATCCCGCAGCGCCCCGGCCAGCACCTCGGAGGCGCTGGCGCTCCCTTCGTCGACGAGGACGACGAGTGGGATCTCCTGGGCCAGCCCCCGGCTGCCGGCTTCGTAGGACTCCTCCCGGCCGCCCCCAAAGTCTTCGGTCAGAATGACGCCGTCTTCGAGAAACTGATCGGCTACCTCGACGACCGCCGTCAGCATCCCTCCCGGGTTCCGCCGCAGGTCGAGCACGAGGCCGGCCGCGCCGGCCACCAGGTCGCTTTCGAGCGCCTGCTTGAGTTCTTCATTTGTCCGGTCGCTGAAACGGCTCAGGCGCAGGTAGGCCAGATCGTCATTCGGCGCTTCCAGCCGTATGAGCGTCACACTTGGAATTTTTATCAGGCCGCGAACGATGGTGAGTGAGAGCGTCTCCCCCGCCCGGTCGATGACCAGGTCGACCGCAGTGCCGGCTGGGCCGCGAATCAGCCCGGCCGCCTCGCTCAGATCCATGCCGTTTACGTCGACCCCGTCGACCTGCAGGATGATGTCGCGCGGCTGCAGCCCGGCCTCGGCGGCCGGAGAGCCGTCGAATGGGGAAACGATCGTGATCGCCCCCTCGACGCTTTCAATTTCCGCGCCGATCCCCTCCAGCTGCCCGCTCATCGAATCCTGCGCCGCCTGCTGCTCCCGCGGCGTCAGATAGACCGTGTGCGGATCATCCAGGGTGGCCAGCATCCCCTGGATCGCCCCGTCGATCAGCGCTGGCGCTTCCAGGGGCCGATCGACGTATTCCTGGTTGAGGAGGTGCCAGACCTGCCAGAAAGGGGCAAAGTCGGCCCGTGCCGACTCCGGTGTTTCCCCGGCGGAGCCGATCAGGTTCAGCGGCGCCCAGCGGGACTGCCCGACGGCGTAGCCAACGCCAAAGAGCAGCACCCCGGCCAGGATAGATAAAATCGCGTCAAAAAATCGTCCTTTCATGTTGATTGCGTCAGGTATCGTCCGTTTTTTCGGGCTATACTTCGGATCAGAAGGCGCGGTGCGTTTGTTCAGGCGGGCGCATCGATTGAACCGCGTTCGTCCTTGTGTTAGAATGCCCGGCCGCCTCCTGGGCAGCTCGTTGATTATGGCCCGTTCGAGCCAAACCTCTCGTCTTTCATAGGATTTCTTCATGTCGGTTGACCTCGCGGTCGTCATCGTTTC
>JBFFZG010000237.1:0-7673 GCA_041568735.1 Promineifilaceae bacterium (SeqCode) | reverse complement strand
GGTTCTGTAAGGCGCTAAGAAGCAGGAAGAAAAGCAGCCCACCCCCGGCCAAAACCAGGGACCGGCGCCAGGCATTCCAGACGAGCAGCCAGGCCCACCTGGGATCGGGCCGTTCGGGCGCCTGCGCCGCCAGGGCTTCGTAAACCGGGTGGGGGGTGAAATCCGGCTCCATCAGGCGAAAGTAGTAAAAGGGCTGGTCTTTCTCATAATCGGCCGCCCGCTTAAAAAACCAGACGGTCCCGCCGGCAACCCACGGCCATTCGGCGGACATCCGCTCGTAGGCTTCCAGCGTATAGCGGGCCTGGAGGGCCTCGTCGACCCGGCCGAAGGGTTCCGGCAGCCCCTCGGGCACCGCGTTCCATCCCATTTCGGTCACCCAGAGTGGTTTAGCTGCATCCCCATTTTTGACCATCAGGTCGCGCAGAAATAAGTGATGGGGGTAGTTGATAACCGTCGGCCGCAGCCGGTAATCATAGGCGCCGGAGAACAGACCATAGCCCTGGGCGGCCAGGATGTCGAAGCAGGCGCCGGCCCCGTCATCGTAGAGGCGCTGCAGATAGACGAGGTTGTTGAGATCGCGATAATTGAGGGCCACGGTTGGGGCAAAGGCCGGGGCGATCACGAACGCCTCCGGGTCGGCCGCCTTGATCCGCCGATACCCCTCGCACAGGAACGGGGTGAATCCTTCGGGGGAAACCGGCTGCTCCCCCCATTCCGGATAGATATTGGGCTCATTCCAGAGCTGGTAGTAGCGAATGCGGCCCCGGTAGCGCCCGGCAACGGCCGCCACGAAATCCCCGTAATCCGCCACCTGATCGGGAGGAGCGAAGGGGCCGGTTTCGGCGTCTGATCGGCCGCGGCTCCAGGCGGGGGGATGATCGAGGCGGGCCAGGATCGCCAGGCCGTGCTTCTCCGACAGGTCGACAATCTGGTCGTATTTCGCCCAGGCATCGACTCCGTTCGCATCGTTGCGCCGGTCGACAAAATCGTTCTTGCCGTGGATTTCGATGTCAAACCAGGGAAACTGCTGCCGGATATGGCCGAAACCGGCCGCCGCGATTAACCGGAGGCTTTCATCGCGCACTTCCGGGAGCACTTCCTGTTCCAGGAAGGTGTTAACCCCCCGCAGCCCACCGTCCGCCCGAAAAAAATCCCCGGCCGGGGCCAGATCGAGGGGGGGGCGGACAGCCGTGTAAAACCACTGGCCCAGACCGCGCAGCTGCGCCAGGAGTTCCTCCTCGCCGGTTGTTTCCCTCAGGGAAAGAGATGGCGGCCAGAGCCCCAACAGCAGCAGGCCAAGCGAAAGGAGCAACCCGAATTTCTGGCGCATGAGGGTCGATTATACCCGGGATTCCCCGAATGATAACCGCGGACCGCCGATTCCAATGGCAACTCAATCGGGGACGCAGACCAGTTTATCGGAGCCGAAAAGGAGCCATTTCGGCGTAGAGCCGTTCGCTTTCTGCCAGCAGCTCACCGAGATCCTCCGCCAGGGGGTTATTTTGCGGCCGATAAGGCTGAAAGCCGGTGGATTTTTCGACAGCGGCATACCAGTGCGGGGCCCAAATGCCATCGCTTTCCCGCCGGCCGGCCGGCCAGGAAAGCATCCCTTCGGTAAACGGCACGCCGATTCTTTCGCAGAGGCGGGTGAGCACCCGGCGCGGATTTTCTAAAACGTCCCGGCTGTCCAGAACCGGTGGATTCGGGTCGAATCGGGCGCGGACGTGATGAAAGATTTCAACCTGGCGGGGAAATCCGATATCGTCGAGGGTTGGATGGGGGCGGACCCGGGTGTAGGACGCGATGACCTCCCGCGGCTCCCGGATCAAAAAGCAGTTGACGACCCGATCCAGCCAGCCCAGGTCGATGGCGGGCAGCATGTGGTGGGTCATGTGTTTCTGGTAGAAGATCGGCCGGTCGTCGGGAACCGGTCCGGTGAGAGCGTCGACGACCACCCGCCAATCGGTCGGGTAGCGGTTGATAATCGCCTCCCGTCCCGGATGATCGAAGCCGGTTTCCTGGAGGTAGAAGGCGTAAAACGGCTCGTCGACGACCGCCGCATCCGGCCGGTTTTCCCAGGCGCGCATCATCGCGGTGGAAATATTGCGCGGGCCGGACCACATGGCAATGCGAATCGGTTCTGCGGCAGACATCCGGCAAGTATATCTCGCTTCGATTGGGGTCAAAACAGCAGGCGTCAGGCGGTAGAGGGATCCTGCCCGGCTGCGGACCTGGAATTTTCACCAGGAAAGCCATCCCAGCCCATCTGATTCGGGCGAAAATTTAGGTTGGCAGACTGGGAATATTGGGTGTGGCTAATGTCGTGCAGCCGGTTTGTAGTGGACGTACAATGGCCGCATGTCGAATCATTCGCTGAAAAAATATGCCTGGCTGTCGATCGCCGCGGCTGTTTCGACCATCACCCTGAAGCTCCTGGCCTACTGGCTCTCGAATTCGGTAGGCCTCTTATCCGACGCGCTCGAATCGGTCATCAATTTCGCCACGGCCATCAGCACCCTGGTCTCGCTGGCCATCGCCGCCTTGCCACCAGACCAGGAGCACGCCTACGGCCATACCAAGGCGGAGTATTTTGCCAGCGGGCTGACGGGGCTCTTAATTTTTGGGGCCGGAGTCGCCATCATCATTTCCGCCGTTCAGCGCTGGCTGGCTCCTGAGCCGCTGGCCCTGCTCGGCCAGGGGGTCGGCATTTCCCTCGTCGCGGCCGGCATCAACCTGGCGGTCGCCCGCCTCCTCATCAAGGCCGGGCGGGAAAACCACACCATCGCCCTCATTGCCGAGGGAAAGCATCTGATGAGCGACGTCTGGACGACCTTCGGCGTCGCACTCAGCATCGGTCTCCTCTGGCTGACCGGCTGGGAGTGGCTCGATCCCCTGATCGCCGCCCTGATCGCCCTGCAGCTCTGCTGGACCGGTTTTAACCTGCTGCGGGATACGGCATTTGGCCTCATGGACAGCGCCATCAGCCCGGAGGAGCTCGAACAGCTGCTGGGCGTGCTGAAAAAATATCATCCGGAGGGAGTCGACTACCACGCGCTGCGCACCCGCCAGTCTGGTCAGCGACGCTTTGTTTCGGTTCACCTGCAGGTACCGGGCCGCTGGACCGTGCAGCGAGGTCATGACATCGCCGAAAAAATCGCCGAGGAAATGCGCGAACGGGTGCCCAATCTCTCGACCTTTACCCACATTGAGCCGGTCGAAGATCCCGCCTCCTGGGATGATGTCGAGCTGGAGCCGCTGCAGCGAACTGGCCAGGGGGGGAAATAACCGGGGATCGCCTGCCCCAGGCTCCATCAGACCTGTCTGGAAGATTGACCCGTACCCAGGGTAATCTGGGAAAGGGCGACCCCGAGCAAACCGGCGACAAAGGTCACCGTGAAAGCCATCCAGCCACCCTGAGGGAAAACCTCGGTTCCCGGCAGCCCCAGCAGAAAATAGATATAGCCGAGAAGGCCGGCGCTGGCCCCCCAGGCGAGGCGCCGCACGCGCAGGGCAGGCGCTGCATTCCCCTGCCCGACCACCAGGGCGATGCTCAAAAGGGCGGCCACCATTCCGAATATCCGCTGCACTTCAGAGAGGAGAATGCGCACCTGGGGTTCCTCCTCACTCGCACTCCCTTCCGGAGGCGTCGTCGCCGTCGGCGCCGGGGTATCGGTCGGCACCGGGGTCGGCGTGGGTGTCGGCGTTGGGGTCGGGGTCATCGTGGGTTCCGGAGTGGGGGTGAGAAGGGAGATGGCCGCGTCTGAGTTCTCGCCGATGGCGATGTCGATTTCCTGGGAGCGGTTGGCCGCACCGGCGGCGACCCGCAGCCGGTACTGTCCCGGCCGGTTTTCCAGGATGTAGTCAAAGGTGGCGACCCCATTGATCGTCGGCTGTTCGCCGATCACGTCAAAGAATCCCGAAACGCGATCCTCCTGGGTAAAGCGGGCCAGGGTGCCATCCGGCACCCGGTGGTTGTTCTGGTCGCGGATCACGCCCGTGCGCAGTTTGAGCGTCTGGCCGGGACGAAGCCGCAGGGGATCCGGTCCGAGGTCGAGCGGTTCGCCGTCGGTGTTGAGCAGGAAGAGCTCAATCGTCTGCCGGCTGTTGGGCTGGATCACCTGGGTCAGGTCGTAGCTCAATCCCTGGATGGAGATCGGCGGATTCCCTCTGGGGGAAAGATCCCGAAAAATCGCCCGCACGGCCGCATCGACAAACCGGGGGCCGGTGCTGAAGAGACCGTAATAGGCGCTGAGCTGGCTGATCTCGGTCGTATCGAGGTAGATGGGCTGGGCGAACGACAGGACGATGACATTTTTATTGCGCAGGAGGTCTCCTCGCTCCGCCAGCAGCCGTTTGAAAGCCGTCGACGGCGTGTTGGGAATGACATCCTGCATGGCGACGATGATCCAGCTGGCGGTCTCCAGCGCTTCCTGCACCCGAAATTCAACCGGGACCGCCGTCGGCCGGGGTTCCGGCAACGGCTCTTCCGTCGCCACCTCTTCCGTCCCAGTAATCACCTCCACTTCCGGTGCGGGGATCGGAACCGGGGCATCCAGGAAGAGTGTCAGGTCGGCAAAGGTAAAACTGTCGATCTGCTCGGAGTTGACTTCGCCGCTGGCCGAGGGTCCATACAGGGCTTCGATCCGATCTTTGATTTCATTGGGGGCGATCAGCGGCCGGGCGGGACATTGGGCGCACTGACTCAGCTCCCGGACATCCGTGAAGATCACCAGGCGATCCCCGGCCGTCGGCGCGGCCGGCAGTCGATCGGCCAGCTCCGGCTGTGTCGGTGCCAGCAGCGAAATCGTCTCCTGGGCCACCCCGATGACGACCCCCTGCCCCTGGCCGACGACTTCAGGGATGCGGTCTTCATCGATGCGGACATTTTCCAGGGAGAAATCTCCCGCGTAACGCCGCAGCTTGGCCTGGAGAATTCTCAGCACCGATTGGTCAACCCGCTGCCGAAACGCCGGATCTGTTTCGTACCGTTCCACAAACCAGGCGATGGTGTCTTCGATATTGGCCAGCTGGGTCAACCGATCGGCTCCAATCGGGCCGAACTCGTCGATATAGAGGAGGTCGTTTCCGGCCAGAAAAGCGTCTTTGGCGACCTGCCGGTGGGGAAAATCTTCCGTGGTGGCGCCGAAAAACCGCTGTATGGCCGGCCCACCCAGCGGCGGAGAAATGACCAGGCCACCCTGCGCCCGCCAGCCGCTGAACTCGGGCAAGTTCAGCAGGGTTTCCAGCGCCTGCGGGTCAAAACTGATGGGCGGCGTCGAGGCCCGAATACTGCCCTGGAAGCCTTCGTAGCGGAGGTGAGCGGTCATCACCCCGTCCATGGCAGCCTGACCGTTAGCCGGGCGGGCGGCGGCGGCAAAGGGAAGCAGCTCGTTTCGCTGGAGATCGGCCAGACTTTTGCGCACGGTGGCGATTTCCAGGTCGAGCGGCCGGTCACTGCTGCCGCTGCCCGGGAAACCGGTCGCAATAACGGCCAGACGGCCGTCACTTCCTTCTTCCAGACCATTCAGATAGGCCTGACCCAGCTCGCCGACCCAGTATGGGCTTCCGCCAAACGAGGCGGTCCCGATCCCATTGCTCGTGAAGACCGTCTGATTGTCGAGAATATTGAGCGAAGGCCCGACCAGCAAATTGAAGCCCATGGCGGAAAATTCGAGACCGGCCAGGCTGCCGATGCGCTGGGCCTGCTCTCGGGACCAGGTAGCGCCGATCGCCATCAGGCTGGGCAGATCGGAGACGCCGCTGCGAATTTCTTCGCGGCCGTTGCCGTGGAGTAAGCTGCCGATCCAGAGCGGAACAGCCCCCGGACGCGGCGCCGGCGTGGGAACGGGGGTCGCCTCGGAATCCTCCTCCGAAGATGGGTCGATCACTCCCGGACTTTCTCCCTGAAGAACGAGCTCCTGGAGCGTGTTGGTCAGGAGACCCACCTGGCGGGGAAGATTTTGTTCGTCTGTGAAATTGTCGTTTCCAGAAAGGAGGACCACCCCGCCGATCCCGTTGCGGGTGAGGAGATCGTAGAGCGGGCTGCCGACCTGAATCTGGTTCCCCCTAAAAGTGATTAGAAACAGCTGCGCCACCCGTTCGGCAGGGGTCATCTGCTCGAACAGGCGCTGCGCCTCCTCGGAAAAATTCGGAGTCCCGCTCTGGGCGTATGTGGTTGTCGGTTCGGGAAAGCCGGTCGGACCCAGCAGGACCAGAACCAGCAGAATAAACCACAGCCGTTTCATTCGTCTGCGGCAGTGGGGCTCACCGTTAAAACCTGGTTGATGGCATTGAAACAGCCTTCGCCGGCTGGATTTCAGCTCCGGCGGGCGAAAAATAATCTCCTCGCGCGATCAGCCGGACAGTTTTGGCGGACGTTGCCCGGGCTCCATCCGGATTTACACGCGGCCATTTCCCATTGTAACTTGGCGCCCCTGCCGTCTTCTTCTCCTCTCGTATCGTTGCCGCAACCCGGACGTCCGGCCGATGAGACCGGAAGGCCGATAGGTTACATAAAGTAGTATAACAGAAAAGCCCCATTCACCGTATAAGGTCGCGGTTTTCTGATCTGCCATTTACAGGAAATCCTGGCGGGATGCGGTCAGGCACCACCTCCGACCGAATGTCATTCGAATTCCCTGCCGAAAGTCAATCCCGGATGCGCCGCCTTCGGGTAAAATAGCCTGATGAAAGATCCTACCGCGGTTCTCGTGATCAATTCCGGCAGCTCCTCTCTGAAATTCGCCCTGCTGGCGGAAGGCCGCCGGCTGGCGAGCGGCCTGGCCGAACGGCTGAACTCGCCCGAAGCCCGGCTGGTCTGGGAAGACGAAGGCGAAAAAAACATCCTGGCTCTGCCAGAAGGGTCGCATGAAGGCGCCCTGGCCCAAATTATCGATCGGCTCAACGCCCGGCAGCTGCTCGCCGGCGGCCTGGCGGCGGTCGGCCACCGGGTGGTCCACGGTGGGGAAGCCTTCGTGGCCTCGACGGTGATCGACGACCGGGTCCTGGAGGCGATTGAGCGCTGCAGCCCCCTGGCCCCTCTTCACAACCCGGCCAACCTTCTTGGAATTCGCACGGCGGCCCGGCTTTTCCCCGGCATCCCCCAGGTGGCTGTATTTGATACGGCCTTCCACCAATCTCTGCCGCCGCAGGCCTATCTCTACGGGGTCCCGTACGAGCTTTATCAGGACAACGGCGTCCGCCGCTACGGCTTTCACGGGACGAGCCACCGCTACGTCACTCGCCAGGCGGCGGCCATCCTGCGGCGGCCGCTCAGCGAAACCGCCCTGATTTCCGCTCACCTCGGCAACGGCTGCAGCGCGACGGCCGTCCTGAACGGCCGCTCGGTGGATACCAGCCTCGGTATGACCCCCCTGGAGGGGCTGGTCATGGGGACGCGGAGCGGCGATGTCGATCCGAGCCTTCATCTGTTTCTACACGAAAATTTTGGCTGGTCCCTGGCGGAAATTACTGACCTGCTCAACAAGAAAAGCGGCCTCCTGGGCGTTTCCGGTCTGAGCAACGACATGCGGACGCTGCTCGAAGCGGCCGGTAGCGGCCATAGACGCGCCCGGCTGGCCATCGATCTCTTCTCCTACCGGCTGGCGAAAACGATCGCCGCTTTGATTGTCCCACTTGGCCGCCTCGACGCCCTTATCTTCACCGGCGGCATT
>JBFFZG010000236.1:0-7804 GCA_041568735.1 Promineifilaceae bacterium (SeqCode) | reverse complement strand
GGAATTCGCCGGGCGCTCGAAGAAAACCTCCCCCATTTTGTCGATCTGGTCGTCCGGGAGCCGGCCGTCAAAAGCTCGTCGAACACCATTTCACTCGACCAGATCTACACCCCTCCCTCCCTGCTCCAGGGGCCAAATTTCCAACCGGCAATCCCGGTTGAGGCGGTACCCCCCGGGATGATGGTGCAGGTGGCATTGGAGAAGGACCAGGTGCTGGTCATCAATCAAGAGGGAGAGATTTTCGCCACCGGCGCCCTCTGCCCCGGCTCCATGCTGCCCCTCGCCAACGGCCGCCTCGATGGCGGAACACTTGTCTGCGGCTGGCATGGTGAAAGGTTTGACATCTGGAGCGGCGCCTGCCTGGATCCAGCGGGAAAGCGGAACCCGGAGCGGCTGCCGGTCTATCCCGTGGCCGTGCAGGACAGCTGGATTCATGTGGCAGCCAATGTCCCCGCCCGCCCACCGGTCGTCGATTTCGGAGAGAAATGAGCGGATCTAACGGCCGTTCCCCGCGCATCCTGGTCGCCGGTATGGGCAATATTCTGCGCCGGGATGATGGATTTGGAGTGGAGGTGGCCCGGCGTCTGATGGATTCGGGCACCCTGCCCGCCGAGGTCCGGATCATCGAGGTGGGCATCGGAGGAATCAGCCTGGTCCAGGAATTAATGGCCCCGCCCGGATTCGATGTGCTGCTGCTGATCGACGCCATGGACAGAAATGGGGCTCCGGGCCAGGTCTACGTGGTCGAAGCCGAGGTGCCCGAACTCGGCGACTTTCCGGAAGAGGTGCGCCGGGATTTTTTGGCCGATATGCATTTTGCCGTTCCGTCGCGGGCGCTCGTTCTCGCCCGGGCCTTAAACGTCCTGCCTGTCAAAACCCTGATCGTCGGCTGCCAGCCCGACCTGGTCGATGATTTCGCCATCGGACTGTCACACCCGGTCGCCCTGGGCGTGAAAACGGCCGTCGAGCAAATTCACCGGCTGGTCGAGCAGATGGTCGGGAAGAGCGTTTAAATGATCGAGAGACAGCGGATCCAGGTCAGGGGCATCGTCCAGGGCGTCGGTTTTCGGCCGTTCGTCTACGACCTGGCCACCCGCGCCGGGCTCGTGGGTCGGGTGCGCAACGAGGCGGCCGGGGTCACGATTGAAATTGAGGGGGAAGCGGCCGCGTTAAAAGCGTTCACGACGGCGCTGGCGGCCGGCCCGCCCACCCTGGCTGTGATCGAACAGATCACCGTCGAATCCCTGCCGCCTGGCCCGGGCCGCCGCTCCTGGTCCGACTTTTCCATCGCCCCCAGCCAATCCGAGGGCGGCCGGCGTACTCTGATCGCGCCTGATATCGCCCCTTGCGACGACTGCCTGCGGGAACTATTTGACCCGACCGACCGCCGCTACCGCTATCCTTTTATTAACTGCACCAACTGCGGGCCGCGCTTCACCATCATCTGTGATCTTCCGTATGATCGGCCATCAACTACCATGGCCTCGTTTATCATGTGCCCGGCCTGCCGGCGGGAATACGAGGATCCGGCCGATCGCCGCTATCACGCCCAGCCAATCGCCTGTCCGGCCTGCGGGCCGTCGCTGGCCCTGTGGCGGACGTCGCCAGACGCCCCGGCCATCGACCCGGCGGAGGATCCGATTGCCGCCGTCCGCCGGCGCCTGTCGGAAGGCTGGATCGTGGCCATCAAGGGATTGGGAGGGTACCATCTGGCCTGTGACCCGGCCAATGACGTGTCGCTTGGCCGTCTCCGTCTGGCGAAAAGGCGTTACGAGAAACCATTCGCTTTGATGGCGGCCGATATCGAGGCCGCCGCCGGGGTTTGCCAGATCGACGAGGCGGAGCGGGCGCTGCTCGACGATCCCCGGCGGCCGGTTGTTCTGCTCCAGCGTCGACCCGGCGCCGCCATCGCCGAGGCAGTTGCCCCCCGTCAGAATACGCTGGGGATCATGCTCCCGTATACGCCGCTCCACCACCTCCTCTTCAGCCGGGATCGATCCGACGAGGCGGCCGCTGGCAGCCCGCCAGACGGGGCTGGCTTGCTCCGTCTTCTGGTCATGACCTCGGGGAACCCGCACGACGAACCGATCGTCTATCGGGATGAAGACGTATTCGAGCAGCTGGCTCCGCTGGCGGATTATATATTGACCCACGACCGGCCGATTCGGACCCGGTGCGATGATTCGGTCAGCCGCCTCGTCGACGGGCGGGAACGCCTGATCCGCCGGGCGCGAGGGTATGCGCCGCGGCCGCTGCGGGTCGATTTCGAATTCCGGGAACCGGTTCTGGCCGTGGGCGGCCACCTTAAAAACGCCTTCTGCCTGGGGCAGGGGCGATATGCATTGATGAGCCACCACATTGGCGATCTGCAAAACCTGGAGACCTTGACCTCGTGGCGGGAAGGGATCGACCACATTAAACAGCTGTTTGCCATCACCCCCCGGATCGTGGCTCATGACCTCCATCCGGATTATTTGAGCACCCGCTATGCCCTGGACGTGGCCGGGGTTCGCCGCGTCCCGGTGCAGCACCACCACGCCCACATCGCCTCGGTGCTGGCGGAAAATCACCTGCGTGGAGCGGTCATCGGGGTTGCCTTTGACGGCACCGGGTACGGTCCGGATGGAACCGTCTGGGGGGGCGAATTTCTGGTGGCCGACTATCACGATTACGATCGGGCAGCCCACCTGCGCCCCATTCACCTGGCTGGCGGGGAGCAGGCGATCGCACAGCCCTGGCGTCTGGCAGCCGCCTGGCTGGACCGTCTTTACGGTCCGGAATGGATCGAGCAGCCGCTCGATTTCTGCCGGCAGGTCGATCGGGGAGCATGGGCCGTCATGCGCCAGATGATCGACCGGAATATTAACAGCCCGCTCACGTCGAGCATGGGCCGCCTTTTCGATGCCGCGGCCGCCCTGCTGGGGATTCGCCAGCTGGTTACCTATGAAGGGCAGGCGGCCGTCGAACTCGAAGCGCTGGCCGACGGCGCCGAGTCGGGCGCCTATCCCTTCGCCGTGGACCTGCCGCAGATCGATCCTGCACCCGTCTTCGAGTCCATCCTGGCTGATCTGCGCCGGGGTGCCCCCATTTCCCGCATTTCCGCCCGGTTCCACAATGGGGTGGTCGGCTTAATCGGGACCGTGTGCGACCGGCTCCGCGACGAGCGGGGGCTCAACCGGGTCGCTTTGAGCGGAGGTGTCTTTCAAAACGCCCGGCTGCTGGCCGGCGCGCTGACCCACCTGCGAGCCCGGGGGTTTGAGGTTTTCGCCAATCGACTCATCCCGACCAATGACGGCGGCCTGGCGCTGGGACAGGCCGCGATCGCCTCTTTCAGGGAGGCCCGGGTTGGGCAGGCCGATGATATCGATATTCAGCTAAAGGAGCGGTCATGTGTTTAGGCATTCCGGGACAGGTCATTGAATTCGTCCACGAGAGCAATCATATCGCCAAAATTGAGGTCAGTGGGGTCCGGCGGAATGTCAATGTCGGCCTCGTTCTACCCGATGGATTGAAAGTCGGCGATTGGGTTCTCGTCCATGTCGGTTTTGCCCTGAGCATCATCGATGAAGAAGAGGCCACCCGAACGTTGAAATTCCTGGAAGGATTGGGAAAGGAATTTATGGACGAGCTGGACCAGTTGAAAACGAGCCAGATCGAATGAAAGACGAAGGGAGACAGGACCGGCTGCGCGAGCTGGCTCGAACCCGCTTTCAGGAGAGCATCGATCTTCCCCTCCTGTTTTTTGAACGAGAGGCGGAGCAAATTTCTGCAGCCTGCCTGGCCATGGCGCGCCGCTTCCACGCCGGCGGCCGGCTGGTCGCCCTGGGTGCCGGCAGCGCGATGACCGATGCCCGGCATGTGGCGGTCGAGTTTGTTCACCCGGTCATCGTCGGCAAACGAGCGCTGCCGGCCATCGCACTGTCGGCAGATTTTGCCGACCGGCAGGCGGCTTTTGCCCGGCAGATCGTTTTGAACACAGGGCCGGCCGATATGGTCATGGGTATCGACCCTTTTGGCGAAGATCCCGGCGTACTGGCCGGCCTCGCCGAGGCGGCCGGGCAGAATTCCCTGACGATCGGACTGACCGGCGGGCGCGGCGGCGGCCTGGCGGCCGCCGGGCTAGATTTTTGTTTCGTGGTCCCGACCAGCGAGGCTACGGTGATCCAGGAAATTCACGAAACCCTGTATCACATTCTCTGGGAACTTGTTCATGTGTTTTTCGAGCACCGGGGATTGCTGGAAGAAGAAACACCCAGCGGAAGCGCCGGCTGAAGGGATGGACGGATGGTCCGGATCCAAGGAAGGTGACAATGAACGATAAAAGGGCATTTCATCCCGGGTTAAACGACGACCTGACCGCCTGCATACCCCTTTCCGATGGCAGCTGTCCGGTTTGCGCGGATGAAGGCGTGCCCGGCCGGGTCATCGACCTGCTGCCGGCGAACATGGCGCTGGCCGCCATGCCGGATGGGGAGCGGGAGATCGCCATCGATCTCGTGGAGAATGTCCGGGTTGGCGATCAGCTGCTCATCCACCTGGGCTTCGCCATCGCCCGCCTGCATGGAGAAGCGGCTGAGGACGCCCGGATTGAATAGGACCGTGGGCTTTCGATGAATCAAAGCGACCCATTCTCCGATTTCCTCTACCCCTTTCTCGAGAACAAAAGCCAGGGGTCGCTGGCCGCTGTCCTGAGCCAGGTCAGCGAATCGACGCGGCAAAAATCCCGGGAGATTGCCACCCTTCGCCGGGCCTTCATCGACGAGGCGGCCGGCCAGATGGCGGCGGCGGCGGCGGCCATGGCCGGGGCGTTCGGCCTGGGAGGCCAGCTCCTGACGATGGGCAACGGCGGCAGCGCGACCGATGCGCAGGACATGGCCGCCGATTTTCTCCATCCACCGACCGGATCTCGACCGCTGCCCGCATTGAGCCTGGTTGATGACATCGGCATTGTAACTGCAGTGGGGAATGACGTCGGTTTTGACAATATCTTTTCCCGCCAGGTCATCGCCTACGGGCAGGCCGGGGATATGCTCATCGGTTTTTCAACCAGCGGCCAGTCGCCCAACCTGCTGTCCGCCTTCGAGCAGGCCCGGCGCATGGAAATCCTGACGATCGGTATCGCGGGGTATGGCGGCGGGAAGATGGCCGACCTGGGTCTGGACTTTTGTTTTGTCGTCCAATCGACCTATGTCCCGCGCATTCAGGAAGTGCAGGCCACCATTTACCACACCCTCTGGCATTTAGTCCAGGAGGCGCTGACCCAATCGTGACGGCGGGATTCCACCTGAAGGGTCCGGGTCCCTCGCTAACGGAGTGAACATGAAATTTGTCGACGAATATCGGCGGAATGACCTGGTTCGAAATTTAAGAGGAGAAATTGAGCGGCTGAGCGCCAGCCGCCGTTTCAAATTCATGGAAGTTTGCGGCGGCCACACCCACACGATTTACAAACACGGCATCGAGGATATCCTGCCCCCGACCATCGACCTGGTTCACGGTCCGGGCTGCCCGGTCTGCGTCATCCCCATGGGGCGGCTGGACGACGCCATCGCCATTGCCCACCATCCGGGTGTCATCTTCACCACCTTCGGGGATATGATGCGCGTTCCCGGTTCACAGGGGAGTCTGCTGGATGCCAGGGCCCGGGGAGCCGACGTCCGCTTTATTTACTCGCCGCTCGACGCGCTAAAAATTGCCCGGGAAAATCCCCGCCAGGAAGTCGTTTTTTTCGCCATCGGCTTTGAAACGACCACCCCCTCGACCGCCATCACCCTCCTGCGAGCCCGGGCCGAAGGGCTGCGGAACTTTTCCGTTTTCTGCAATCACGTCACCATTATTCCGGCCATGAAGGCGATCCTGGATAGTCCCGATCTCCGCCTGGACGGCTTCATCGGACCGGGTCATGTCTCCACGATTATCGGGCTGCGTCCCTATGAATTCGTGGCGCGTGACTACGGCAAACCGGTCGTCATCTCCGGTTTTGAGCCGATCGACATTATCCAGGGGATCTACATGATCCTGAAGCAGATCGACGAAGGGCGCTGTGATATCGAGAACCAGTACGGCCGCGTCGTCCGGCCGGAAGGCAACCTGAAAGGGCTCGAAGTCATGCGGGAGACGATGATGCTCCGGCCGTATTTTGAATGGCGGGGGCTCGGCTTCATCAGCCAGAGCGCCCTCAAGCTCCGGCCGGAATTCGCTCCCTGGGACGCCGAACTCAAGTTTGAGGTTCCCGGATTGCAGGTGGCTGATCCCAAAGCCTGCCAGTGCGGCGAAGTTCTAAAAGGGGTGATTAAGCCCTGGGAGTGCCGCGTCTTCGGCACCGCCTGCACGCCGGAAACTCCGATCGGAACCTGCATGGTCTCATCCGAAGGCGCCTGCGCCGCCTATTTTAATTACGGCCGCTTCTCCCTGGCCGCTCAACGCCGCCAGGTTCATTTGAATCTGGATCCGGGAACAGGTGGGTCATGACCTTTAAACCGCAAACGCTCGACGAAGCGCTGGAAAAAATCGAAAAGGTCCGCCGCATTCGGCAGGGAAAATTTTACCTGCGCGATGACACCATCACCATGAGTCACGGCAGCGGCGGAAAGGCCATGCACAACCTGATCGACGGGCTCATCGGGGCGACTTTTTCCAATCCGATTCTCGACCGTCTGGATGACGCGGCCGTCATCCCGCTGGGCGATCAGGGCCAAAATGGCCGGCTGGCCTTCACAACCGATTCTTACGTCGTGAGCCCGCTGTTCTTTCCCGGCGGCGATATCGGCCGGCTGGCCATCCACGGGACCATCAACGACCTGGCCACCGCCGGGGCCGAACCGCTGGCGCTTTCGGTGGCCCTTATTCTGGAAGAAGGGCTGTCCATGGACCTGCTGCGGCGCGTGATCGACTCGCTAAAAAGCGCCGCCGACGAGGCTGGCGTCTCGATTGTCACGGGAGACACCAAGGTCGTCGACCGGGGCAGCGCCGATCAATTATTCATCAACACGGCCGGGGTGGGGCTGATTCACCGTCCGGGTCACCTCTCCACCTTTCACGCCCGCAGCGGCGATCTGGTTCTGATCAACGGGCCGGTTGGCGACCACGGGATAGCGGTGATGATGGCCCGGGAAGCGCTGGAGCTGGAGCTGGACGTGGTCAGCGATACGGCTCCGCTCCACAGCCTGGCGGCCGCCCTCCTCGATGCCGTCCCCGAGGCCCGCTGTCTGAAAGATCCCACCCGCGGCGGTCTGGCGACCTGCCTCAACGAAATCGCCATCAATTCAGAAGTCGGTATTGCCCTCACCGAAACGGCCAGTCCCGTTTCACCGCAGGTCCGTGGGGCCTGCGAAATCCTGGGGATCGATCCGCTGACGATCGCCAATGAAGGCAAGCTGGTGGCCGTGATTCCGGCAGCCGCTGAAGCCGCCGCCCTCGCCGCGCTGCGCGGCCATCCGCTCGGCCGGCAGGCGTGCACCATTGGCGAAGTCATCGGCGAACCGGCCGGTATGGTTTTCCTGCGCACCGAAATCGGCGGCACGCGGGTTCTCGACATGCTGGTTGGGGATCCCCTGCCGCGCATTTGCTGAGTGCCCTCGTCTCCGCACCGAATTTCGCGGGTCGAAGGCGAAGGGGTGTGGATCAATCAGGCGGCCTGTTGAAAGAAGTCAACCGGGAGAGAAAATGAGTTTTTTAGCCAACGCCATCCGGGTCGCCCGGGAAAAAAGGAAATGGACCCAGGCCGAACTGGCCGGCCGGCTCGGCGTCAGCCAGAGCACGATTTCTTTCTGGGAAAATGGGGTCGAAATGCTTTCCCTGGAGC
>JBFFZG010000235.1:0-7813 GCA_041568735.1 Promineifilaceae bacterium (SeqCode) | reverse complement strand
TGGGGATCGGGATTTTGCGCGTGATCCGGACGCGGTTGCGCACCGGGGGCAGGTCGAGCCAGCGGGTGGTCCAGGCGCGCCGCCTGGCCCAGAGAAAGAGGCCGCCGGCAGCCGCGGCGGCCAGGAATGTATCGCGTCGAAACATGGAGCCTCCCGGGGGCGGACCGCCACCAACTGGCCGGTAAGTTTTCACCGGCGTTTGCTTTTCATCGAACCGGCCGCGCCAGGCGGCCGGGAAAGGGGCGATTGTGGAACCCCAGAAAATTGTACCATACGCTTCGATTTGAACGCAGGGCAGCTGGAGCGGCTGTTGCGGCTGGCCGGCGATGGGGTTCGTACCCTGCAAGCCGGCGATGACCCGGGGTGAAAGGGTGGCGGCACGGCGGGGACGCCGGCCGCAGCGGGGTTGGGATGGCGGGCGCGGCGCGGTTTGGAAAGCGGCGCGGTGAGGATACCGGCCGCAGCAGAGTTGGGCCGCCGGCCGCAGCGGACAGGGGCGCGATCCTCAGCGCCGGATCAGCGGCAACAGGACCTGGTATGGCTCGACCGAAAGGGTGACCGGCACCACCAGGGCGCCGCCCCCACCGGAGCGGGCGATCGTCACGGCCGCCGTGTGGATCCCCGGCGCCAGCCCGGCCGGATCGGCGCTCAGGGTGACGGCGGCATAGGTCGAGCCGGCCGCCGTACTGGCGGTCAGCCAGGGCTGGTCCGAGCTCAACGTCCACAGCAGGTCAGCGGCCGGATTCTGGTTGTCGATCCCCAGCGATTGGGTCACCACGCGGCCGGTCGAATAGAGCAGGACCTGCGCCGGAGCCACAAGCAGCCCATCCGGGATGGGGGGCAGATCGAGCGGCGTCGCCACGACGGTGACGGTCACGCTGTCGGCGGCTACACCCCCCTGGCCGTCATCGGCCTGCGCGGTGATCAGGTGAACGCCGGGGCTGAGCGCGGCCGTCGACAGCTGCGCTCCCTGCCCCAGCGGCCCGTCCAGACTGGAGCTCCAGGCCAGCCCCTCGTCGACCAGCCCGCTGTCCGGATCGTAGGCGAAGGCCTCCAGGGCCAGGGTCTGGCTGACGGCGATCGTCACGTCGCTCTCCGGCACAAAGATCATCACGGCCGGCGGGTGATTGGGCACGGTGAAAAATCCGTTCGAGCTGTCGCTGGCGGTGTGGATGCCGTCGCTGGCGTCGACCCGAAACAGGCCGCTGCCGCTGGCCAGCAGACTGCTGTTGGGGACGGTGGTCACCGTGCCGGTTATCCCCAGGGCGATGGGATCCCAGCTGGCGCCGCCGTCCGGGCTGTAGAACAGGTTGAACGTCAGCGGGTCGCCGTCGGCATCGGCGGCCGACCAGGAGACGGTGATGGGATCGCTGACCAGGGTTTCGCCGCCGTTGGGGGAGAGCAGCGTCACCGTGGGAGCGGCCGGACCGGCGCTGACCGAGGCCAGCAGGCTGCCGCCCGGCCCCTCGATGTCGACCCGGACGGTGCCGGTCACGTAGGGGACCAGCTCCGAAATGCCGGCGGTCTCAGGCCCGTCATCCCCCGTGGGGTCCGCGCCGCCGCTCGCGGGATCGGGGGTGAACGGGTAGCGGGCCAGCTCGGTCTGGCCGGCCCCCCGCAGGACGATGGCGTAGGGGCCCGGCAGGCGCGGTTCGATGTCGGCCGCGGCGAACCAGATCGACAGCGGCAGCAGGGTCTCGACGGTGCCGCTCTCCAGGTTAATCGACCCGTAGACGGCCAGCCGGTCGACGGCCGCCGCCCTGTCCGCCGCGGCCGCCGGGGTGTTGTAGAGCACCTGGATCATCGCCTCCAGCCCCTTATAGGTGATGTCACTGACCCACTGCCGGCTGCAGTAGGTCATGACGTCGTGCCAGTAGGGCCCCAGGATCGGATTGGTCTTTAAAAAGAAAGGATCGAAGCCGTAGATCGCCTTCCGGCTGAAAATGTCGGCCGTCGGGCTGATGAGGCCGTTCGGATGCTGTTTGACCGCGTTTTTCTCCCCGCAACCTGCCGGCTCTTCCCCGCGCGTATGCGGCCGGCCGAGGGCGTGGGCCAGTTCGTGCCCGCCGTACCAGTCGGCATAGGTCCCGTCAAAATCCCAGCCCCAGTCCCCGGGCCCGGCCGGACCCGAGGCGGTCTGCGCCCAGGCGCACCCCCGCATGAAGGCGTAGCCGTCGCTGACCAGCCCCAGCAGGCGGATGTTTTTGTTGTAGAACCAGGCATTGATGATGGCCGCGCGGTTGACGGCCAGATAAGAGTTGACATAATCGCAGCTGGGGAGGGTCAGCGCCCAGCCTCCTTTAGATGGATCCTCTTTATCCTTCACCCACTTGCGCTGGGCGTTCAGCGCGACCGGCAGCGTGCGCAGATAGAGCTGGACTTGATGGACCGGATAGGCCCGCCGCAGCCAGGAATAGGTCATCCACTGGTCGGTGAACGTCGGCCAGTACTCCGTGCCGGTCGCCTTCACCCGGTAGGGCTGGTTGGCGATGACCACTGGCATGGCCGGCACCGGCTTGAAAGTCACTGTGCGGATCAGGGTGTTGTTGGCGAAGGTCGGTTCGTTCGGATTGGGCGTCGGCCGCCAGGTCGAATTGGTGAAATTGACCTCGGCCGTGATGCGGACGGTGCCCGCGCGGTAGCCCGCCGGCAGCTCGAACAGGAAGGCGTGGTGGGGCATCAGGCGCAGGTAGCTGGGCCTGACTTTCAAGAACGGACCGCCGGGCGAAATCGGATAGAGGTAAGTGCCGGTCACAAAGGGCCATTTTTCTATCTTGAGGCGGGCGATCGTGGGATAGCTGCCGCCGGTGCTGTGGGCGTAAAAGCGCACAAAGGTCCGCTTGTTGGCCACCAGGAAGACCTCGTTGTCCAGGTTCTGGATTCCCTGGGTGATCTCCAGGTCATCGGCCACCAGGTCGGTGAAGGGGATCGGTGTGGCCGTGGGCGTGCGGGTCGGTGTGGCTGTGGGCGTGCGCGTCGGCGTGCTGGTGACGGTGGGGATGCCGGTCGGCGTGGACGTGGGCGTGCGCGTCGGCGTGCTGGTGACGGTGGGGATGCCGGTCGGCGTGACCGTGGGCGTGCGCGTCGGGGTGCTGGTAACGGTGGGGATGCCGGTCGGCGTGGACGTGGGCGTGCGCGTCGGGGTGCTGGTGACAGTGGGGATGCCGGTCGGCGTAGCCGTGGGCGTGCGGGTGGGGGTACGGGTCGGGGTGGCCGTGGTCGTCGGGGTCGGCGGCAGGGGGGCCGCGGCGAAGTAGAGATCGTCGATCGATTCGTTGACGGGCGTATCCCCGTAGTCGAGCGTCACCGAGCGAATCGTGCCGTTGGGATCGTAGACCCCCATGAAGAGGGTATGCGGATCGGGCACCGGCTCCATGTCGAAGAAGCAGAGCTCGCGGCCGCTGGCGTCGAAGGCGCGCATGACGGCTGTCAGCCCGGTGTCGCCGCTGTTGCCGACGAAAAAGCCGACGTGCGTTCTGGCCGTCGTAAACTGGATCAACATCGGGTTGTTGTTGCTGACGTTCGGGGCCACGGGGACGTTGGTGGCCACGTTAAACCGGGAGCGGGCCTGTCCGGTCATGCGGGCTCTGGCCTGCTGGATGGTGCTGTTCTCGAAAATTACCCCATTGGTGGTCTGGTAGGTCGTGCCGATCACCGCCCCATCGGCCAGGCTGTCGAAGTTGATCACCGACGGGGAGGGGATGTCGTTGGGGTCGGTCAGGGTGATGCAGGCGGCCGGCTGCGCCGGGATCAGCCGCAGGTCGCGGCCGGCCTCATAGGCCAGTCCGGCCAGGGATTGGAAGATCAGCAGCGCCAGACCAAATCGGATCAGGACTCTTGGGAACATCAGGCACCTCCTCCAAATTCCCAATCGCAGGCGGCGGTGACAGCATCGATCCGGCCAGCAGATCGTTCTACTTTATTCTAAAGGAAAACGGGCGGCTTGGATATTCCCATTCCCCCCAATTTCACGGCCGCGGGCGATTTGGTCCAGGTTTTCGCCCGCCACAGCAAAGTGGGCTGGAGGTGGGGGTGAAACTCCGCGGCCAGGAGATGACCTGTGGTGTATGGTAGGCGGCGCGGCGGGGACGCCGGCCGCAGCGGGGATGGCTTGATGCAGGCCGTGTTAGCGCCGGCAGGAGGGAGTGCTCCCGGAGATTCCCAACAGGCCCGGGAGCACTTCCAGTCAATACACCTGCTCAGCTAAACACCGGGGAATCTCGGACAGTGGGCGTGGGCCGGGAAGTTCGGATCGGGGACCACGAGCGGGCTCAGGGTCAGGCTGACCCCGGGCCCAAAGAAGTCCGGAATGGTCAGGTCGCCAATCCCGGCGTCCATAAACTTCGAATTCGGCACCGTCGGATTGAAGTTGACCGTCACATTATCCGGAGATTCGACGATGCTCGTAATGAAGCCCGAGGCCTGGAGGGCTCGAATGAACGACATCCCTTCCCTGACCTGGCCGGGCGGCACCACTTCGCTGCCGCGGCAGAGGGCGCCGATAATCTCGTGGATGGCGGCCTCGGCCGGCCGCGGCCGGGAGAGGCTGACCGCCAGCAGCAGGAGCAGGGCGAGCAAAATCGCCGCGAGCCAGTTTCTTCTCATAGCGTAGGTCATGAGGTTCTCCTTGATTCTCTCTCCTTGGATGTGGGTCCAACACGAATCAAAGCAGCGGCTCCCGTCCGTTCACTGTGCCGTTCAATCTGGCAGGCACCACCTCCTTTCACGTTAATCACGTCAGGCGTTGAATCAGTCAGGGGTAACGGCTGGTTGGCCATCCGAAGAGGTGAGATGGCAGGCTCTGGGGATGGCGCTCCTGATACTCCCTAACAGCATAGGGAAACCAATTTTTGATGTCAAGAAATAAATTGAAACCAGGGGCGATTGGCGGATGATTCTAAGGATGTTGTCACTGTCGGGGCGGCCGACCGCCTGGCAGGTCGCCCCTCCTCATTCAATCGTTGATCCGCCAGAGCGTCAGCCGGGTTTCGACGATATCCAGACTTTGTATGCGGCCGCCGCGCAGCACGACCACCATTTTATGCTGCCCCCAGACATGGCCGCGATCGGCGATGTCCACCCTCAGCGTGGCCCGGTCGCCGGCCAGGTCCATCTCCACAATTTCATACGTCCGTCCCGGCCGGTGCAGGCCTTCGAGAAAGCGGCCGATTTCTTCCGCATTATCGAAAATCTGCCGGGTGTTTTTGACCGTAGCGACCGCGTCCGGGGCGAAATAGCTCGAGGCGGTTTCGATTTCCCCCGCGTTGACGGCCGCGATCAGCCGGCCGACGCCATTCACCGATTCAAGGCTGGCCCGGTTCTCCCCGACTACCAGCCAGCCGGCCAGCAGGGCCAATAACAGGGCGCTCATCGTGACTGCTGCTCTCATGGGTTACCTCCTTCTAGAGCGAGTAATCAAACATGAACCGCACCCTAACAGACAGTCGTTTGGCCGGCCGTTGGCGGAATCGTTGGCCGGCAATTTCCGCGAATTAAACGACGCCCCCTGTACGAGCTCTATCCAGCTGTGCTAAGATGCTGCGCAGGGATTGGTTATTCCGGGAGGCACTGGATGACACTGCGCATCGTCCTGCTCGGACAGCCGCATATGAGCCGCGACGGCCTGGAACTAAATCTGCCCGGTTACCGGCCGCTGGCTCTGCTGGCCTACCTCCTCCTCACCAAAAAAGCCCACAGCCGGGAACACCTGGCCGATTTCCTCTTCGACCGGCCGGCCGACCCCCGCGCCGCCCTGCGCTGGGTGCTCACCCAGTGCCGGAAAGCCCTCGGCCCCGACACCATCCTGGCCGACCGCCAGGAAATCCGCTTCAACTTTGCCGCGGATGTCTGGCTGGACGTGGACGCTTTCGAAGCGGGCGACCTCGATCTTTATCAGGGGGAATTCCTGGCCGGCATCGACCTGCGGGACGCCCACCGCTTTGAAATCTGGCTGCTCGGCGAGCGGGAAAGGCTGCGGGCCCTCTATGAAACCGGTTTGGAGCACCGGCTGGCGGCCGCGCAGGCGGCCGGTGATACCGCCGCCGCCGAGAAGGCGGCCCGCCGGCTGCTGCAGCTGGACGACCTGCGCGAGGACTGGCATCAGGCCCTGATGACCGCCCTGGCCGCCCAGGGCCGGTTCGAGGCGGCCCGGGCGCAGTACGAGCTGTGCCAAAAAATTCTGCGGGCCGAACTGGCGGTCGAACCCTCGCCGGAAACGACAGCCCTGGCGGCGGCCATCGAACAAAAACAAAACGAAACTTACCGGGCCGTCACCGGCGCCGCCCCGTCGATCCTCTCCCCGGCCAACCTGGCAAGCCCTTCGTCCACAGCGGCCGAAGCCATTCTCTCCAGAGAAAATCCCGGTAAAGCCCCGGCCGGCATCCGGCGGCGGCCGCCGCCCAAACAGGCCCTGATCACCGGGGCGGTCGTGTTCGGCCTCTCCGTCCTGCTGCTGTTTGGCCTGGCCTGGACCCGCCGGCCAGCCCCGTCCACCGGCCGTGGAGAAAATGAACCAGCGGACGCTATCCTGGCGGGCAAAACGGTGACTCTGGGCAGAATCAGCTTCCCGGACGATGATTTAATCGAGGAACAAACGCTGCGCCCCTTCGAAGAAAGCACAGGCATCCAGATTGAAACCATTCTCTATGGCTCCGATTTCGAGCAGATCATTCCCTCAGTGGTCGATTCCGGGTTAAAGCCCGACATCCTCCTCGTCCCGCAGCCCGGTCTCGTCGCCGATCTGGCTCGCCGGGGTGAGGTCGTCGACGTGCGCACCTTCATGGACGATGCGTTTTTGCGGGCCCATTACAGCGATGCCCTGCTCGACTCGGCCACGTTCAACGGGCAGATGATCGGCGTGTGGCAAAGCGCATCGGTGAAAAGCCTGATTTGGTATCCTCCGCGCCCCTTGGCCGCGGCCGGCTACCAGGTTCCCCAGACCTGGGAAGCGCTCATGGCGTTGACCGCGCAGATGGCGGCCGACGGCCGGACCCCCTGGTGCATCGGCATCGAGGAGGGAAACGCCTCCGGCTGGATCGGCACCGACTGGATCGAAAATATCCTGCTGCGCACGGCTCCCCCACAGACCTTTGACGCCTGGGCCGCGGGCGCCCTCCCCTTTGACTCCCCGGAAATCCGGCGCGCCTTTGCCATCCTGGGCGAGATCTGGCTGACCGATGCCTACGTCTTTGGCGGCACCTCCCGCATTGCCGCCGAACACGTCCAGACCGTCTCCGATCATCTTTTTGCAGAGCCGCCAGGATGTTTTTTCTATCTGATGGGCAGCTTTGCCCCCGCTTTTTTCCCGGAAGAGGCCATCTACGGGGAGGATTACGATTTCTTCCTGCTGCCGCCCATCGACCCTGCCTATGGCAGCCCGGTCCTGGGCGGCGGCGATATGGCCGTGATGCTGGACGATCGGCCGGAGGTGCGGGAGACGATGCACTACCTCGCCTCTGGCGAGTCGGTCAGGTTTTTCGTGGAAGAGGGGGTTTTCATCTCGCCGCACAAAGACGCCCGCTTCGACTGGTACGCCTCACCGCTCCAGCTGAAGGTGGCCCAGGTTCTGCTGGAGGCCAACACCTTCCGCTTCGACGGCTCCGACCTGATGCCGCCGGCCGTGGGCACGAGCGCCTTCTGGCGGGGAATCGTCGACTGGACGGCCGGAGCCGACCTGGAAGCCGTCCTGCGCGAGATCGACGCCAGCTGGCCTCGACACGACAATTAACCGCGGCGGCGATCCGGACGCCGGTCGGGCCGGGAGCGGCCTTCAGGACGGCGTCCTCAGCCCGCCTGCGGCGGCTGGGACAGGATC